>CAMTYG010000109.1:0-2930 GCA_947085875.1 uncultured Sulfuricella sp. | reverse complement strand
TCCTGCGGAAAGTCCGCCGCCAGTGTTGTCGTGGTGGCCAGCAGGCCGAGCAGGGCAAGAGTGGATTTGTGAATCAGTGTCATGGCGCATCTCCCTATTTATTATCGGCAAGTTGTTATGAATACATCACGCTGCTTGTGTATTTTACCAGAATTCATCTGTGGTGGCAATGCCGATTTTGGAGGTGCTACGGTAAATTTCCCCTACCCGTAATTGTATAGCCAGATCATGTAGTTGATGTTGATGCCGGGTGCGATTCAAACTGATGTGGCGCAGAACAAACATGTAGGTTGGGTTGAGCGGCCTTATCGCGAAACCCAACCTACATGACTGCGGGAGAGGGCGACGAAGTCTCGCTGCGCGAGTTTCACGTTAAGCCCTGGTTTGGAATAGATGATCATCTGCTGATGAGCCTGATTTGCTCGCTGCCTCAGAAGATTCTTTCGTGGAAGCGGCCAAAGGCAGAATAAATTTTTCCACAAGCAAGCTCAGGTTGATGGCCGCTTCCGCGATTCTTTCAATTTCCGCTGTGGTGTTGTTCGAGCTATAAGCGGTTTGTTCGGCAGAACTGTTGATATTGACAATGGTCCCATTGATTCTTGTGGCCATCAAGCTCTGTTCGGCAACGGAACCGGCAATTCGCTCATTCACTTCGTGGATTGTGGTGATGGATTGGACAATGTTTTCCAGAGATTCATTGGTCCGGTTGATTTGCACTACGCTTTCATCGGCTTGGCCGCGCCCTTTTGTCATGACCTGCGTGACATCTGTAACCCCCGCTTGCAGGGTTTCGATTTTTTTCTGAATTTCCTGTGTGGCGTCCTGGGTGCGTTGAGCAAGCTTTCGAACTTCGTCCGCAACCACTGCAAATCCCCGGCCCTGTTCGCCAGCCCGAGCCGCCTCAATGGCGGCATTGAGCGCCAACAAATTGGTTTGGTTGGCAATCTCGGTGATGATCCTGGTTACGCCGCTGATATCATGGCTTTCTTTTTCCAGGGTCTGAATGACCTCGGCCGCGTTTTTCACTTCTTCGGCTAACTTGTGGATCGAACTGATGGCTTGAGACACAACATTTTTTGAGGTATTGGCCTGCTCCATGATGGTCTCGGCTTGGGTAACGGCATTTTTTGAGCCGTCAACCGATTCGTGCAGAGAACTCGCAATCTGTTTTATGGCTTCACTGGCTTGTATTGTTTCGTTTTTTTGAGACTTGATGCCTTCGCTTGTCATGTTGGAAGCTATGACCACACGCTGTGCCGTTTCAGAAAACTGCGTTGCGGTAGACTTTATTTTGCCGATCAACTTGCCCAACTCTTCATTTACCTGGGTGACGGATTTGGCGATCAAACCCATTTCATCGTTGCCATGAACATGAAGACTCCCGGTAAAATCGCCTCTGGCGATTTTGGCCAGCGCGTCCAGAATCAAGTGAATGTTCCTGACGACCAGAATGTTGATCGCCAATATGAGGCAGCCGATGATCACCACACCCAGAAGCATCTTGACAGAAGTCGAGATAATGGCATTCCTGCGCATATCGCTGTTGATGGTGGCCAGTGAAAATTCCAGGCTCACCGCGCCGAGCACAGCGCCATCTTGTACCCCGCCATGGCAGCCTCCGGCCAAGGCGCATGTTGCAGCCTTGGCCACATAAGGCGCCCATACGCGCAGTTTGTCGCCTTCAGTCAGAAAAATGGGTTTGCCGGTGTCCAGCACTTTGCGAGCCAACTCGTGATCGGGTATCTCGCTCGGGTCGGTCTTGATGTTGCGCAGATCCAGGATTTTTTTCTCGGCTCGGTCAATACCGCTTTGCGCATCGGATATATCCGATTCGATATCCTTGCGTTCCAAGGCGTTTTGCGTTGCTTTCAGCTTCGCGTTCAAATCCTCGATTTTCTTGCGGTAGCTGTCAATTGCCCTCTGTTCGCGGGGTATGTCTTTTTCTTCCCGCGCTTTCATAAACAGTTCGTTGACTTTTTCTCCCCGGATTATCTGGATTTTTTCAAGCCCTGGTATCTCGGCGCGCATCGAATCGAACATCCCGAAGCGCGCATCCATTTTGTCCTCCTTCATCAGGGTATTCATGGATACACGCACGGTTTCAGCAAGCAGCAGCGACCAGCGCTCGATTTCCTTGATCGATGTCTCTCGTGAGGATTTGATCGAATACCACATATCCAGAGACAAAAAGACGATCAATACCGCACCGACCACGGCGATCAGCTTTAGATTGAGCTTGCCGATACGTTTCAACATATTATTTTCCCGGCTATCGAGCAACACGCCATTCTTTTCGGGCGCCCTTTCAGGTCCAATTCCAATTCAAGTTGGCCGGCACTAAGAAAAATCCTTATGCAAGGATCGATACGCCAATGATATTAGTTCTACTTTGTCAGATTGATTTTCAAACATCTTCGGCTGTCCTATGATATAATGCAACACATTGTTTATTTTGTAATTACACATGGAGTTGACCATTACGATGCCAACTCAAATACCCTGATAGCATATCTACGCTGGTCGCTTCCGCGCTCGCGCACTTCGATTCCCACTTCACGCCGTATCTTCCCTGCTTCCGGAGCCTCACCCGCTCGGTTGAGGGCGCCGCACGCCTCTATCTTCATGGCTTATTCCAGTGCGGTCGGCGCAACATGGAGAAGATGTCCGAAACCGTGGCGGGGAGCGAACATCAGAGCCTTCACCACATGCTGAGCGAATCGCCCTGGAATCGCGCCGGCGTTCGCCGGCAACGGGTTACGGATGCCAATGCTCATTTCGGTCATCCCAGTGCCCTGGTGATCGACGAGAGCGCCATTGCCAAGAAGGGCGACAAATCGGCGGGTGTCGCCCGCCAATGGAACGGGCGGCTGGGCAAGACCGACAACAGTCAGGTCGGCGTTTTTGCCGCCGTGACGCGTGACAGGCTCGCG
>CAMTYG010000108.1:0-2040 GCA_947085875.1 uncultured Sulfuricella sp. | reverse complement strand
GCGATCTCGTCGGCCCAGGCCAGCAGGGTGGCCATTTCCCCGGAAAATTCCGCTTCCACGGTCGGTACTTCGCCGGCGTAAACGTGGCCGGTACTGCCGTCGATGGTAATCACGTCGCCTTCGTGCAGGGTGGTGTCGCCGATGACCGCGCTGCGCGCCAGGTCGTTGATCACGATCCGCTCGCAACCGGACACACAGGGCTTGCCCATGCCGCGCGCCACCACGGCGGCATGCGAGGTCTTGCCGCCGCGGCTGGTGAGGATGCCCTGCGCCTGGAAGAAGCCGTGGATATCCTCCGGCTTGGTTTCCTCGCGCACCAGGATGATTTTTTCGCCGGTACGGCCGCGAATCTCGGCGGTATCGGCGTCAAACACGATCTTGCCGGAAGCCGCGCCGGGCGATGCCGGCAGCCCCTGCGCCAGCGACTTGCCGCGGAAGCTGGGCGACAGTTGCGGCACCAGCAACTGCTCCAGGATCAAGGGCTCGATCCGCAGCAGCGCGCGCTGCTTCGTGATCAGGCCTTCCTGAAACATTTCCACCGAGGTGCGCACCATGGCGCGGGCGTTCATCTTGCCGTTGCGGGTTTGCAGGCAGTAGAGCGTGCCTTTCTCGATGGTGAACTCGAAATCCTGCACTTCGTGGTAGTGCGATTCCAGCCGGTTGCGCAGTTCCATCAGCTGGTCGTAGATGTCCGGCATTTCGTCGGCCATCTCGGCGATCGCCTTGGGCGTGCGGATGCCCGCCACCACATCCTCGCCTTGCGCGTTGGTGAGGTATTCACCGTAGATCAGGTTCTCGCCGGTGCCGGGGTTGCGGGTAAAGCCCACGCCGGTGCCGGAATCGTTGCCCATGTTGCCGAACACCATGGTGCAGACGTTGACCGCGGTACCATTGGCCTGCTCCTTGGTGATCCTGAACTGCTTGCGGTAATCCACCGCGCGCTTGCCCGACCAGGAGCGGAACACTGCTCCCACCGAAATTTCCAGTTGCTCGTAGGGGTCCTGGGGGAAAGGCTTGCCGCTGTGGCGCTCGACGATGGCGAGAAACTCTCCGGCCAGCTCCTTGAGGTGCTCGGCAGTCAGGTCCACGTCCAGCGGCGCGCCATATTTTCTCTTGATCGCCGCCATCCGCTCGTCGAAATGCTCGTCGCCGATGCCCAGCGCAATCTTGCCAAACAACTGGATGAAGCGGCGGTAGGCGTCGTAAGCGAAGCGCTCGTTGCCGGTCTGCCGGATCAGGCCCGGCAGCGAAATTTCATTGAGACCGAGGTTGAGGATGGTGTCCATCATTCCCGGCATCGACATCGCCGAGCCGGAACGCACCGAAACCAGCAGGGGGTTTTCGCTGCTGCCGAAGCCCTTGCCGGTCTTCTTCTCCAGCGCCTGCAGGTGGCTCCTGATCCCGTCCATCAGTCCATCCGGCAGCCGGTTCTTCTCCAGATAGGCCAGACAGGCCTCGGTGCTGATGACAAAACCCGGCGGCACATTCAGCCCGATCTGCGTCATCTCGCACAGATTGGCGCCCTTGCCGCCCAGCAGCATCTTGTTTTTTCCGTCGCCTTCTTCGAAGGCGTAAATATATTTTTTACCGCTCATGGCCGACGCCCCTTAAATTTTTTTGGGAAAACAGGTGAATTAAATAATATCATGGGCACAAGGAAAAAATGCGCCCACAAAAGCCCTTAACGAAGGGTGCGATTCAAACTGATGTGGCATGGAACAAACATGTAGCCATGTAGGTTGGGTTGAGCGGTTTTTTGCGAAACCCAACAAACCCAAACTTCAAGAACAGGTTTTGTTGTTTAGGTTTGTTGGGTTTCGCGATGAGGCCGCTCAACCCTACCTACATGTTTGTTCCATGCCACATCAGTTTGAATCGCACCCCTCTTTCCAAGGCAATTAGCCTGAATGTTGCATAAACTTCCTGATACAGCAATTTCATCGCCTCGTTGGGATTTTTTCGATTTTCAGGCGACAGCCCCCCAACCCCCACTGGCGGGGTGAAGCGTGGAATTGTTATTGACAAGGGTGGGTGGCGTCG
>CAMTYG010000107.1:0-12011 GCA_947085875.1 uncultured Sulfuricella sp. | reverse complement strand
TCCATAATTCGCGGATACCACGAATAAGATTTTTCCTTACATGCAGGATAAAGGCCGAGCAAGGAAATGGAAAACAATTTCAACCCGCAACCTGACAGCCAGGCCGAACCAGCCAGGGATTCCTTCCGCAATCGGCTGCTGCACCCTTCCCTGGGCAAAAAACTCGGCGTTGCCTTTCTGTTATTTTTTGTGCTGACGGCGGGAAACCTGATCGTTGCCGAGCGGCTGTATGATGGTATCGCCGACACTGCAAGCATTGTCAACGGCAGCGGCCGCCTGCGCTACCTGAGCCAGGAGATTGCCTTTCATTCGGCCCGGCTGGCCTATGAAAAACACCGGGATGGCGAGGCGCTTGGCCAGTTGCTCGTCAGATTTGAAGAAAAGCTGGGCAAGGTCGAGCTTGCCGTGCGGCTTTTGCCACCGATCGTTGGCGAGGAGGCGGAGGGCCTCTCCCGTCTCCTGGTGGACTTGCGCGAGGGCTGGCGCGGTTACCGTTCCGTGGTGGACTCGATACGCCATTCGCCGGGAGAAATCGATGCTTCGGTTGCGGTCAGCCGCCTTGGCCTGCATTCGGCCGCCGTACTGGACATTGCCGACGCCGTCGTGAATGAATTGACCCATGCCTCGGCCAAGGCGCATTCCAGGGTGGATTTCATCCTGAATGCCATACTGGTCTCGGAGGTGGCATTCATTCTGATGGTCTTCCTCTATCTGCGTTACAAGGTCATATTGCCGGTACGGGAAATTTCGCGGCAGGTCAGCCGGTTTGCCGCCGGCGACCGCTCGGCGCGGATCAACTTCAAGTCGCGCGACGAGATCGGGGAGCTGGCGCGGAACTTCAACCAGACTGCGGAAACGGTCGGCAAGCTGATTGCCGGACTGAACCGGAGCATCGCCGAGCTCAGGGAGTCGCAGGAAAATGTGCGCAAGCTTTCGATGGTGGTGGAGGAAACCGGCAATTCGGTGGTCATCACCGACCGGCAGGGCGCCATCGAATATGTCAATCCCGCGTTTACCAGAATTAGCGGTTATACCTCCGAAGAGGCGGTGGGACAGAAGCCGGGGATGATCAAATCCGGTCTGACCCCGCCGGATTACTATCGGAGGATGTGGCAAACCCTGTTGGCCGGAAAGGAATGGCGCGGCGAGCTGCTCAACCGGAAAAAGAACGGCGAGCTGTTCTGGGAAAACGAGGTGATCTCGGTGCTGAGAAACGTGGCGGGGGAAATCACCCATTTTGTCGCCGTGAAGGAGGACGTCACCGAGCGCAAGAACTACGAAAGCCAGCTTGAGCACCAGGCAAACTATGATGCCTTGACCGAGTTGCCCAACCGCAACCTTTCCCAGGACCGCCTTGGCCAGGCGCTGAGCTTTGCCCGGCGGCACGGACGCGATCTGGCGGTGATGTTCATCGACCTGGATCACTTCAAGAACATCAACGACAGCCTGGGCCATAATATCGGAGACCTGCTGCTCAAGCAGGTCTCCGCCCGGCTTGCCGGCTGTGTGCGTGAAGGCGATACCGTGGCGCGCCAGGGTGGGGACGAATTCGTGGTGATCCTGTCGGAAATCGCGGCGGAAGAGGACGCCACGGTCGTGGCCCGGAAGATACTCAAGGCCATGGTCGAACCCTTCACCATCGAGGGCCATGAGCTGTATGTAACGTGCAGCATCGGTATCGCGCTCTACCCCAAGGATGGAGAGGATGGCCAGACTCTGCTGAAGAACGCCGATGCCGCCATGTACCGTGCCAAGGATCTGGGGCGCAACAATGTCCAATTCTACGCCGCCGAGATGAATGCCAAGGCGATGGAGCGGTTGACGCTGGAGAATGGTCTGCGGCATGCGCTGGAGCGCAACGAGTTCGTGGTGCACTACCAGCCGCAAGTGGATCTGCGCAGCGGGGAGATCACCGGCATGGAAGCGCTGGTGCGCTGGCAGCACCCTGAACTGGGGCTGATTTCTCCGGCGCGGTTTATCCCGGTGGCGGAAGAGACCGGATTGATCGTGCCACTCGGCGAATGGGTGCTGCGTACCGCCTGCGAGCAGAACAAGACATGGCAGCTTGCCGGGCTCAAGCCGGTGAGCGTTGCGGTCAACCTGTCGGCGCGCCAGTTCAAGCATCAGGACCTGGTTCAGGTGGTGGCCGACATCCTCAAGGAAACCGACCTCGACCCCGGCTACCTCGAACTGGAAATGACCGAAGGCCTGGTCATGCAGAACGTCGAGGCGACTATCGCCACGCTCACCCGGCTCAAGGCGATGGGGGTGAAACTGTCCATCGACGATTTCGGCACCGGCTATTCCTCCCTGAGCTATCTCAAGCGCTTCCCGATCCATACACTGAAAATCGACCAGTCCTTCGTGCGCAACATCACCACCGATCCGGACGATGCGGTGATCGCCAAAACCATCATTTCCATGGCGCATGACATGCAGCTCAAAGTGATCGCCGAGGGCGTCGAAACCGAGGGGCAGAAGTCTTTCCTGCGCCTGCGCCATTGCGACGAGATGCAGGGTTATTTGTTCAGCAGGCCGGTGCCGGCCGGGGAGTTCGAAGTTCTGCTCAGGGAGCGGCGCTGCCTCCAGATGGATGACATCGACGCGGCTTTGAGTCAGCGTACCCTGCTGCTGCTCGATGACGAAGAGAATATCCTGACTTCGCTTAATCGCCTGCTGCGCCGCGATGGCTACAAGATACTCAAAACGACTTCGGCCAGTGCGGCTTTCGAGTTGCTGGCGGAACACCCGGCCGGCGTGATCATCTCCGACCAGCGCATGCCGGAAATGAACGGCACCGAGTTCCTGCGCCGGGTCAAGCAGATCTATCCGGACACCGTGCGCATGGTGCTGTCCGGCTACACCGATCTGAAGAGCGTGACCGACGCGATCAACGAAGGCGCAGTCTACAAGTTCCTTACCAAGCCCTGGGACGACGACCTGCTGCGCGCCAATATCCAGGAGGCGTTCCAGCGCTACGAACTGGCCCATGACAATCAACGGCTTACCACCGAAATGACCTCGATCAACGAGGAGCTGAATGTCGCCCAACGCGAGCTGGAAAAGCGTGTGGAGCAGAAAACCAGCGAAGCGCAGCAGAATATAGGCGTGCTTCAGGTTTCGCAGGAAATGCTCGAATACCTGCCGGTGGGTGTGATCGGGGTGGGCGAGGACGGCCTGATCGCGGTCGCCAACCGCAAGGCGAATGAATTGTTCGATACCGAAAACAAGCAGCCGCTGGTCGGAAACTTTGCTTTGGAACGACTGCCCGCCGCCATGATCGAATCCCTCGCCGGGGCCGGCGAACGCCGCACCCAGCGGCTTGAAAATGGGCGCAATGTGATATTCTGGAGCCATTCGATGGGCGCCGCTTCGGGATCGGAAGGGCGGGTGCTGGTGATTGTGCCGAACGAGGAAAGCGGCGACTGAATGCTCTCCATCGGGCATCCGGGATTGTACCCGCACGGTTTTTGAGCAATCCGAACCACGCGATCTGACAGGAAATGAAGTATGGCAAACGAGTTGTCTCCTGCCCACCCGCACTCATCCTCAAGGTTATTTGCCTGGGTTTCCTTGTTGGCGTTCATCCTGTTGGCCTGCACCATCAGCGCCACCGGGTATTTCGTTTTCAATTGGTACCAGGAAGGTGTCAAAGAGGAAGCGCATGACGCCCTGGGCGCCATCGCCGACCTGAGGGTGAGCCAGGTAGCCAAATGGCGTGAGGAGTACCAGAAAAACGCCGAGGTGATGGCCCGCGACCCCCTGCTGGCGGTGGAAATCGAGCGCTGGCTGCAGCGCGGCGCGCCGCTTGACCCAGGCGCGCAAAAGATCGTGCAGCGCCTGAAGGCGGTGCAGCAGATGTATGATTTTCAGGGCGTGTTCATCCTCGATGAGCGCGGGGTCGTGCGGGACTTGCCGATTACGCCGGATGCCAAGCCACCCGCTGCCTATGGGGTACAACGGGTCATGGATGTCATGCGTACCCGGCAAGCCGTCCTGACCGATCTGCATCCGGGCGCAGGGGTTCCGCGCGTCCGGCTTGATCTGGTGGTGCCGATCTTCGCCCAGGGTGACGCGCGTAACCCGGCCATCGCGGGGATTTATTTCCGCATCGACGCGCAGCGTTATCTTTACCCGCTGCTGCAATCCTGGCCGACGCCCAGCCCGAGCGCGGAAGCTGTCCTGGTCCGGCGCGAAGGCGACGAGGTGGTGGTTTTGAACAACCTGCGCCATCGCGACAATACGGCGTTGCAGCTGCGGTTTCCGGTTGCCGAAAAGAAATTGCTGGCCGACATGATGGCGCGAGGCATAGGAGGGCTGATGGAAGTCGCCGATTACCGGGGAGTCCCGGTGATCGGCGCGGTGAGAAAGGTTCCGGATTCGCCCTGGTTCCTGGTCGCCAAAATGGACAAGGAAGAACTCTACGCTCCGATCCGCAGGACGGCCTGGGTCGTGGTGATCCTGACCGTTGCCTTCATCATCGGAGCGGGGGTGGCTACCGGACTGTGGTGGCGGCAGCAGCGGGCGCGGTTTCTGGCCAGGCAATTCGAGGGTGAACTCAGGCACCAGACGCTGATCCAGCGCAGCGAACGACAAACGCGCCTGCTCCTGGAGTCAGCCGCCGAGGCCATCTATGGGGTGAACATGGAGGGGTTGATCACCTTCGCCAACCCGGCCTGCTTGCATATGCTTGGCTACGAGCGTGAAGACGAGCTGCTTGGCCAGCATGCCCGCGAGCTGTTCCATCGCTGCCACGCAGACGGCGCCCCCTGTCCGGCGGAGAAATGCTGTATGAGCGACCAGGGCGTCCATGTGGATGACGAGGAGCTCTGGCGCAAGGACGGCACCGCTTTCCACGTGGAGTACTGGTCTCATCCGATCCGCCACGCAGGGCAGATCGAAGGCTCGGTCATCACCTTCATGGACATCACCGAGCGCAAGCAGGCCGAGCAGGAGTTGCGCCTTGCTGCCCAGGTGTTCGACAGCAGCCAGGAAGCCATTTTCATCACCGATGCACGCAACAACATCGTCTCGGTCAACCAGGCGTTTCTCGACATTACCGGCTATGACCGGGCCGAGGTGCTTGGCCTGAGCCCAAGCCTGCTGAAATCGGGGCGCCATGATGCGGAGTTTTTCCGCGGCATGATGAACTCCATCCACCAAAGCGGCCGCTGGCAGGGCGAAATCTGGAACAAGCGTAAAAACGGCGAAATCTACCCGGCCTGGATGGCGATCAGCGCGGTTCGCAACGAGCGGGGCGAAATCACCCATAATGTTGCCATCTATAGCGACATCAGCGAGCTCAAGGCAGCGGAGGAAAACCTGCGGCTGTGGGGGCGCGCCATGGAGTCCAGCGTTAACGCCATTTTCATTGTCGACGCCAGACAGGAAAATCTCCCCGTCTTTTATGTCAATTCCGCGTATGAACGCACCACCGGCTATTCCAGCCAGGAAGTGGTCGGCAAGAGTTGCCGCCTGCTCGACAGCGGAGAGCTGAACCAGCCGCAAATCGGGAATATCCACCAGGCCATCCGCGAACAGCGCGACGGCAGTGCGATATTGTGCAACTATCGCAAGGATGGCGGGTTGTTCTGGTTTGAGCTGTCCTTTTCACCCGTGCGCGATGAGGCTGGCGGCGTTACGCATTTTGTCGGCGTTCTGAATGACATCACCGAGCGCAAGCGCAATGAAAGCCAGCTTGAGCGCCAGGCCAACTACGATGAGCTGACCGGGCTGGCCAACCGCAACCTGTTTCAGGACCGTCTCAACCAGGCGCTGATTTACTCGCGCCGCCATGAGTGCGGGCTGGCCGTATTGTTCATCGACCTGGACCATTTCAAGAATATCAACGACAGCCTCGGCCACGATGCCGGCGACGCGCTGCTGATCCAGGTTGCGTCCCGCCTGACCCGCAGCGTGCGGGAAGGCGACACCGTCGCGCGCCAGGGGGGGGACGAATTTGTCTTGCTCCTGGCGGAAATCAGGGCGGAAGACGATGCCTCCGAGATTACGCAGAAACTTCTCAAGGCGATGTCGGCGCCTTTCGACATCGGCGGCCGCGAGCTGCATGTCACATGCAGCATCGGCATTGCCTCCTACCCCAAGGATGGCGAGGACCGGCAGACGCTGCTGAAAAATGCCGATGCCGCCATGTATCGCGCCAAGGAGATGGGGCGCAATAACGCCCAGTTCTACGCGGCGGAGATGAATGTCAAGGCGATGGAACGGCTGCTGCTGGAAAGCAGCCTGCACCATGCGCTTGAACGCAATGAATTCCTGCTCCATTACCAGCCGCAAGTGGATCTGCGCAGCGGCGAGATCACCGGCATGGAGGTGCTGGTGCGCTGGCAGCACCCTGAATTGGGGCTGGTTTATCCTGACAGGTTCATCCCGGTGGCGGAGGATTCCGGTCTGATCATCTCGCTCGGCGAATGGGTGCTGCGCACCGCCTGCGCCCAGAACAAGGCATGGCAGCGCGCCGGGCTGAAACCCATCAGTGTTGCGGTCAATCTCTCGGCACGCCAGTTCAGGCAGCCGAATCTGGTCGAGGTGGTGGCCGGCATCCTCGGGGAAACCGGGCTTGATCCCGTCCACCTCGATCTGGAGGTGACCGAAGGCCTGGTCATGCAGAACGTCGAGGCGACCATCGCCACGCTGGGCAGACTCAAGGCGATGGGGGTCAAGTTGTCGATCGACGATTTCGGTACCGGCTATTCCTCCTTGAGCTATCTCAAGCGCTTCCCGATCCATACGCTTAAAATCGACCAGTCCTTCGTCCGCGACATCACCACCGACCCGAGCGATGCGGCGATCGCCAAGACCATTATCTCGATGGCGCACGAATTGGGACTCATGGTGATTGCCGAAGGCGTGGAAACCGAGGAGCAGAAATCCTTCCTGTGCCTGCGCCACTGCGATGAGATGCAAGGGTATTTGTTCAGCAGGCCGGTCCCGGCGGCAGAGTTTGAAAACCTCCTCAGGGAGGGGCGCCGACTGGAAATCGACAATACCCGCCTGGCATCGGTCGAGCGCACCCTGCTCCTGCTCGATGACGAGGAAAGCATTCTGATCGCACTCACCCGCCTGTTGCGCCGGGACGGTTACAAGATCCTCATGGCGACCCATGCTTCCGCAGCATTGGACCTGCTGGCGCAAAACCCGGTCGGCGTGATTATTTCCGACCAGCACATGCCGGAAATGACCGGCGTCGAATTTCTGCGCCGGGCCAAGCTGCTCTACCCCGACACCGTATGCATGGTGCTGTCCGACTATGCCGATCTGAAAGTCGTGACCAGCGCCATCAACGAAGGTGCGGTCGACAAGTTCCTCACCAAGCCGTGGGACGACGACCTGCTGCGCGCCAATATCCAGGAAGCTTTTCAGCGCTATGAACTGGCCCAGGACGACCAGCGTCTCACTGACGGAATGGCCGCGATCAACGAGGGTTGACACCATGAAAACATCAAAAAGATTTGCGCTTGATCAACTCACGACCGGCATGGTGCTGGCGCAGGATGTCTGCGATGCCAGCGGCGGTCGTCTGCTGACCGAGGGCGTGGAACTGAGCGACGCCACCCTCGTTTCGCTGCGGCGGCGCGGCATCGAGCAGGTGATGGTGGCGGTGGAGGAGGTACTCTCGCCGGAACAGTGCGCCGCGCGCAAGGCGGAAATCGGCAACCGCATCGAGCACCTGTTTCGCCGGATTGGTGACGATCCGATGCTGCTGAAGTTGCGCGTCACGTTGCAGGACTATCGCCTCGCGGGAGTGGAGTAACACCACATGCTGACCATCGATCAATCGTGTAGGGTGGGCACGTTTTTGTGCCCACGTGGAATAACTTCGCTGGCCGCGTGGGCACAAAAACGTGCCCACCCTACTAAATCCGCCTTTCAGGAGAACAGATGGGTCCACTGACCATTGATCAGGTAGCCAAGGCCATCCAGCAGGTTCCCTCGCTGTCGGCCGTGGTGATGGAAGTTCTGGCAAGCTTCGACAAGCAGAATGTCGAGATTGCCGACCTGGCGCAGAAGCTTGGCCAGGATCAGGGGCTGACGGCGCGCGTGCTGCGGGTGGCCAACTCGCCGTTCTACGGCATGAGCAGCAAGGTGGGGTCGGTCCAGGAAGCCGTGGTGGCGCTGGGTTTTCACAATGTGCGCTCGCTGGTCGCGGCGGCAGGGATCATCAATCAACTCCCGGCCTCCGAGGGCAAAGGTTTCGACCGCACCGGCTTCTGGCAGCACAGTATCGGCACTGCGGCATGCGCCCAGGTTCTGGCGAAAGCCCTGGGCAAGGACCCGGCGCTGGCGTTTACCGCCGGGCTGCTGCATGATATCGGCAAGCTGGCGCTGGACGCCTATTTCCACGAGGATTACCAGCTTGCCCTGGCGCACCGCGCGGCCGAAGATTCCACCCTGATGGAAGCGGAACGCGCCGCACTCGGCGTGGATCACGCCCTGGTCGGCCATGAGCTGGCCAGGCGCTGGAAATTTCCGGCCGCGACCCAACTGGCGATCCGTGACCACCACCAGCCCGAACGCGAGCCCGGCACCCTGACCGATCTGGTGCATGTGGCGAACGTGCTGTGCCATGCCCTGGACATCGGCAATGCCGGCTATGACAGGGTGCCGCCGCTGTCGAGCAGCGCCTGGTCGCGCCTCGGCCTGGACTGGGACGCCATGCCGGCGCTGTGGGCCGAAACCGAGCAGCAGTATGCCGGCCTTAGTCTGTTGCTCAGCGAATAACGGGGAATCTCGATGCTGTCCGATAAAGTCACCAAGCTTTCCTGGGTCTACCAGCTCTATCGCCTGGGCCAGACCTCTAATCTGCGCGACCGGCCGGAGCAGGCGCAGCATGCGATCCTGGAACATATCGTCGAGGGCTTCGGCGCCAACAGCGGCACGCTCGCCCTGATCGAGGAAGACAACCAGCCGCTCACCATCGTCGCCGGGATCGACATTCCGGATCATGTCATTGGCAGCAAGATCGAGCGGGGCAGCGGCATCCTCGGCCTGGTGGCGGAAACCGGCCAGCCGCTGCTGCTCAACGGGGATGTTTCCAGCGATGCGCGCTTCAAGGTCATGGTGGTGCGCGACCAATCGCCACGGCCGCACTCGGCGATGTGCTGGCCGCTGAAGATCGAAGACCGGGTGATCGGCGCACTCAGCATCAACCACATGGATGCGACCGAGCCCTACACGGATGTCGACCTGGAAAATGGCGGGGTGGTGGTGAACCTGATCACGGTCGTGATCGAGAACACCCGGCTGCACCGCGACCAGGAAAAGCGCATCGCCATGCTGTCGAAGATGAACGACGAGATCCGCAGCGTCAACAAGCGCCTGGAAGATGCCCAGAACCAGCTGCTTCAGTCGGAAAAAATGGCCTCGATCGGCCAGCTCGCCGCAGGCGTGGCACACGAGATCAACAATCCGGTGGGTTATATCAACTCCAACCTGGGTACGCTGCAGAAATATCTGTGCGACTTGTTCGACATGCTCGCCGCCTACGAGCAGGCTGAGCCGCTGCTGGCCGCCAATCCTGAGACTCTGGCCAATATCCGCGCCCTTCGCGACAAACTCGACATCGCCTTCCTCAAGGAAGATGTGTCGGCACTGATGAGCGAATCCCAGGAGGGCATCACCCGGGTGAAGAAAATCGTGCAGGACCTCAAGGATTTCTCCCATGTCGACGAGGCCGAATGGCAGTGGGCGGACATCCACAAGGGCATCGACAGCACGCTCAACATCGTCTGGAACGAGATCAAGTACAAGGCGGAAGTCATCAAGGAATACGGCAGCCTGCCCGACGTCGAGTGCCTGCCCTCGCAGCTCAACCAGGTGTTCATGAACATGCTGGTCAACGCCACCCACGCCATCGAGGAGCGCGGCACCATCACCCTGCGCAGCGACGTTCAGGGCGAGGAAGTCTGGGTGGAGTTCAGCGATACCGGCAAGGGCATCCCGGCGGAGAACCTGAACCGCATCTTCGACCCTTTTTTTACCACCAAGCCGGTGGGCAAGGGCACCGGTCTCGGCCTGTCCCTGTCCTATAGCATCGTGCAGAAACACCATGGCAGGATAGAAGTCAGCAGCGAAGTGGGCAAAGGCACTAATTTCCGTGTCTGGCTGCCGATCAAGCAACCGGAAAAGAAAGCGTAATGCCGTGAGCGAGGCCATGAACGAACCTGCCAGCCTGGGGCAGCAAGCAGCCATCGAGCCGCCGGCGGTGCTGTTCGTCGATGACGAGGCCAACATCCTGAGTTCGTTGAAGCGCCTGTTCCGGCCGCTGGGTTACCGAATCTTTACCGCCGAAAGTGGTGCCGCAGGCTTGCAGGTTTTCGAGCAGAACACGATTGACCTGGTGATTTCCGACATGCGCATGCCGGAAATGAATGGTGCGCAATTTCTCGAACAAGTCAGGCGGAAATGGCCGGATGCGGTTCGCATCCTGCTGACCGGCTATGCTGACGTCACTTCGACTATCGATGCGATCAACAAGGGCGAGATCTATCGTTACATCGCCAAGCCCTGGGACGACAACGACATCGTGCTGACGGTGAAGCATGCCCTGGAGCGCAAGAATCTGGAGCTGGAGAAGCAGCGCCTGGAGGCGTTGACGCTGAAGCAGAACGAGGAGCTGAAGGACCTCAATGCCAACCTCGAGGCCAGGGTCAGGGAGCGTACCGAGGAGGTGCGCCAGACCATGGGCTTTCTCGAGGTCGCGCACAGGCAGCTGAAGGACAGTTTTCTCACCTCGCTGAAGGTGTTCTCGAACCTGATGGAGCTGCGTGAAGGCGCGATGGGCGGCCATTCGCGCCGGGTGGCAGATCATGCGCGCCGGCTGGCGCAGCGCCTGGGCATGTCCGAGAACGAGGTGCAGGACGTGATGTTCGCCGGCCTGCTACACGACATCGGAAAAATCGGACTGTCCGACCGACTCCTGAGCAAGCCGTTTTCCGCCCTGACTACCGAGGAGCGCGCCGAAGTGGTCAAGCACCCCGTCACTGGCCAGGCGGCGCTGATGGCGCTGGAAAGCATGAAGGAAACCGCCCGGCTGATCCGCAGCCACCACGAACGCTTCGACGGCATGGGCTTTCCCGATGGGCTGAGCGGCATGGCGATTCCGCGCGGGGCGCGCATCCTTGCGGTAGCCAACGATTACGATGCGGTGCAGATCGGTTCTTTATTGAGCAAGCGGCTGACGGAGGTGGGGGCGCGCGAGTTCCTGCTGGAGGGGCGGGGCAAGCGCTACGATCCGAAGGTGGCGGATGTCTTCCTCGAAATGCTTGGCGGTACAGGCCAAAACACCTATGCCGGCCCCGAGTTGAAAATACCCTCCTCGGCCCTGCGCAGGGGGATGGTACTGGCGCGCGACCTGGTTTCTCCCGAAGGTTTGTTGTTGCTGTCGAAAGATTACCTGCTGGAAGATGCCATGATCGAGCAAATCCGCAATTTTGAACAGGGCGAAGGCAAGCCGCTGGCAATTTACGTACGGCCCGGAAAGGGGTGATATGTACCGCATTATTTTGGTGGATGACGAACAGAATATTCTCAATGCCCTGCGTCGGCTGTTTGCTTCGCCGTCGTCGCAGGATGCCGGCGGCCAAAAATACGAGGTGGAAATCTTCATCTCCCCGCAGCAAGCCTTGCGGCGCGCCGAGGAAGGGGTGGTGTTCGACCTGGTGATTTCGGATTACCGCATGCCGGAAATGGACGGCGTGGCTTTCCTCAAGGCGTTCAGAAGCATCCAGCCCAACGCCGAGCGTCTGATCCTTTCCGGTTACGCCGATCTGGATGCGCTGGTCGGCGCGATCAACGAGGCGCAGATTTTTCGTTTCATCACCAAACCCTGGCACGACTACGAGCTTAAATCGGCCGTGGCTCTGGCTCTGGCGCACCGCGACCTGCTGCGGGACAACCAGCGCCTCGCCGACCAGGTGCGGATGCAGATCGGCGTGATCTCGAAGCAGGAAATGGCGCTGCGCCGGCTGGAAGAAGAGTCGCCGGGGATC
>CAMTYG010000106.1:0-5913 GCA_947085875.1 uncultured Sulfuricella sp. | reverse complement strand
CAGCACCTGCATGTCCGGGGTGTAGATCACTACCAGGACGGAAACAGGGGTTTTGTAGGTTATCAAGGCAGCCACTCAATCTTGGGCAATCTACCCTCGACAACAGATATGTAGGGTGGGTAAACAGCTTCATCGTTTGCCCACGCGGTGCGCGATGCGTAAACCGCGTGGGCACAAAAGCGTGCCCACCCTACGCACTCTATGAGTTGACTAGCCATTTACCCAGTCGTTCTTCCGCCTGCCCCTGAGTCGACACCCCCTCGGTTTCCGCCCGGCCCAAACCACGCCAAATTTTCTCGATCACATAGAGGTGATATTGAACATCCTCTAAAGAACTATCATCGGACAATCTGCCCAGCAAGGACGTTACTTCCTGTTTCGCAGTCGCCATAAAAATCTCCTTGTGAAGGATGCTACTCAACCATCAACATTCGGGAACTCATCCTCGATCTGCTCCAGCGTGGCCAGTTCATGTAGGGTGCAATAAGCGTAGCGCATTGCACCGCATGTTGCTCGATTCCGGCGCAATGCGCTTCGCTTATTGACGCCCTACCTTACGCAGGTTTCTCCACTTCCACCTGCGTCTGCACCTGCTGGCGCAAACGGATATGCAGCTCGCGCAATTGCTTCTCGTCCACCGCATTCGGCGCCTGGGTAAGCAGGCAGGAAGCGCGCTGGGTTTTGGGGAAAGCGATCACGTCGCGGATCGATTCCGCACCCGCCATCAGCGTAACCAGGCGGTCGAGTCCGAGCGCCAGGCCGCCGTGGGGCGGAGCGCCATATTGCAGGGCTTCGAGCAGGAAGCCGAATTTCTCCTGCGCTTCCTCGGCGCTGATGTTGAGCGCCCGGAATACCTTGGACTGGATTTCCTGGCGGTGGATACGGATCGAGCCGCCGCCCAACTCCCAACCGTTAAGCACGAAATCGTAGGCCTTGGACAACGCCTTGCCGGGGTCGCTCGACAGCAATTCCTCGTGGCCTTCCGCCGGGGCGGTGAAGGGATGATGCAGGGCTTGCCAGCGATTGCCTTCCTCGTCGCGTTCGAACATCGGGAAATCCACCACCCACAACGGCTTCCAGGCGCCTTCGGCGAAGCCGCGCTCGTGGCCGATCCTGGCGCGCAGCGCGCCGAGTGCTTCATTCACCACTTTCGCCTTGTCGGCGCCGAAGAAAATCAGGTCGCCGTCGGTTGCACCGGTGCGCTCGATCACTGCCTTCAGGGCGGCGTCGGAGAGGTTTTTGACGATCGGCGACTGAAGCCCTTCGCGACCCTTGGCAACATCGTTGACCTTGATGTAGGCCAATCCCCTGGCGCCATAGATGGCGACGAACTGGGTATAGGCATCGATCTCGCCGCGGGTAATTTCGCCACCCTTGGGCACGCGCAACGCCGCAACACGGCCGGTGGGCGAGTTGGCGGGAGTGCTGAAAACCTTGAAGTCGACGTCCTTCATCACATCGGTGAGGTCGGTCAGCTCAAGCGTCACGCGCAGGTCGGGCTTGTCCGAACCATAGCGGCGCATCGCCTCGGCATAGGTCATGCGCGGGAATTCAGGCAAATCGACATCGAGCACGGTCTTGAACAAACGGCGCACCATGGTTTCGACCAGATCGGTGATCTGCTGCTCGGTCAGGAACGAGGTCTCGATATCCACCTGGGTGAATTCGGGCTGGCGGTCGGCGCGCAGGTCCTCGTCGCGGAAGCATTTGACGATCTGGTAATAGCGATCGAAACCGGACACCATCAGGAGTTGCTTGAACAGCTGCGGCGACTGCGGCAGCGCATAGAAATGGCCGGGGTGGACACGGGACGGCACCAGGTAGTCGCGCGCGCCTTCCGGGGTGGAGCGGGTCAGCATCGGCGTTTCCAGCTCGATGAAGCCCTGCTCGTCGAGGGCGTGGCGCAGGGTCTTGGACACCTGGTAGCGCAGCATCATGTTCTTCTGCATCGCCGGGCGGCGCAGGTCGAGGTAGCGGTGCGTCAGGCGCACGGTTTCGCTCAGGTTATCGTCATCCAACTGGAAAGGGATGGGCGCCGATGCGTTAAGGATTTCGATTTCCTGAGCCAGCACCTCGATCTCGCCGGTGGAGAGATTCGGATTGATCGTGCCCTCCGGTCGACTGCGCACCAGACCGGTGATCTTCAGCACGAACTCGTTGCGGACCGACGCCGCAGTGGCGAAGGTCGCCGCACGGTCGGGGTCGCACACCACCTGCACCAGGCCCTCGCGGTCGCGCAGGTCGATAAAAATCACCCCGCCATGATCGCGGCGGCGATGCGCCCAGCCGCACAGGGTAACGGTTTGCTGCAAGTGGCTACGGTTGACGTCGCCGCAATAATGGGTTCGCATGTGCTCAATCCAATGTTGACTTTAAGGAAAATAAAACGGGGAAACGGAGGTTTAATCGCCGGGATAGATCTGAACGGGGGATCCCTTGTCGCTGGGCGTCACCACCCCCATCGAGATGATGTACTTCAACGCATCATCCACGCTGATTTCGACTTCGATGGTCTCGCTCTTTTTGACGAAAAAATAAAATCCGTTGACCGGACTGGGCGTGGTCGGGACGAATACGCCGACATATTCGCCGTCCAGCCTGGAGCCGACATCCCGGGGCAGATTGGTCTGGAATGCCAGCGACCACGCATCGGGGTGGGGGTAGCGCACCAGCAGCACCTTGCGGAAAGCTTCGCCGCTGCCGGAAAACAGCGTATCGCTGACCTGCTTGACGCTGTAATAGATCGACTTCACCACCGGAATGCGCGCCAGCACGGCTTCCCAGAACCGCACCAGGCGCTGCCCAACGATGTTCGTGGTCAGCATGCCGGTGAGCAGGATTACGCCTATCGTCAGGATCGTGCCCATGCCCGGCAGAGACATGCCCAGCCAGTGCTCCGGCCGGATTTTCTGCGGCAGCAGCAGCAGGCTCTGGTCCATGGTGCCGATCAGCAGATTCAGCACCCACACCGTAATGCCGAGCGGCGCCCAGATCAGCAGCCCGGTGATGAAATAACGCTTGAGCATTTTAACTGGCACAGCCCCCGCCAGCGCAACAGGCGGGCGCGGCGGGCTTGGTTTCTTCTTTGGGCTTGGAGCCGCCCTTGAAATCGGTCTGGTACCAGCCGCTACCCTTGAGCTGGAAGCCGGCGGCTGACAGCATCTTGGCCAAGGTTTCCTGCTTGCACTCAGGGCAAGCAGTGAGCGGCTCATCACTCATCTTCTGAATGTATTCCTTCTGGAAACCGCAAGAAGAACAACGATATTCGTAAATTGGCATGGCGCCCTCCAAAAAACAGGATTATATCTCACACTGAAACAACGCGGCTTGAATATGGGGTGATTTTCCCCTTTTGCAAGGGATAGACCTGCGGCAGATCAAGGCCAACGCCTGGGAACTGCTGGCCGCCATGCTCGTCATGGAAGCGGCATTCGGCCTGCCGGGGCTGGCCGCGGCGCCGGTTTATTATGCCTATCTCAAGAGCGAACTGAAGGAAAGCGGGATGATCTGATGCGGAACGAAACCTTGGAGGCTTGACCGAACTTGGCTATACTTAGCCAAGCAGATTATTAAACAGGAGTAAATCATGCTTACAGTCAACATGTTGGACGCAAAGAACAACCTGTCCAAGCTAGTAGAACAAGTGGAGTCTGGAAAAGAACCCGAGGTCATCATCGCCCGAAACGGCAAGCCTGCCGCCAGGCTTGTACGCTTCGGAACAAAGACCATAGGCAAGCGCATCGGCGTGGCGAAGGATTGTTTTGAAGTGCCGGATTCCATAGACGCGGACAACGAGGAAATCGCAAAACTCTTCAGCGGTGGCAGGCCGTGAGGCTCCTGCTCGACACGCACATCGCACTCTGGGCCATTACGGACAGCCCGAAACTTCCCAAACAAGTACGAGAGATCATCTCCATGCCGACCACAGAGGTGTACGTGAGCGCCGCATCAGTATGGGAAATCGCCATCAAGCACAGTCTGGGCCGCAACAATATGCCGGTTTCCGGCGCGGAAGCAAGCCGCTACTTTACCGAATCGGGCTATATCCTGCTGCCCGTCACCGCCGAGCACGCCGCCGCCACAGAGGCGCTGCCGCCCATACACGCCGACCCCTTCGACCGGATACTTGTAGCGCAGGCTCTGACCGAACCGCTCAGGCTGGTTACCCATGACGCGACCGTGGCGCGATATAGCGACAGCGTAATGCTGGTGTAGCCTGATGGTTGCCTGCTTCAACGCCAATCACTCGCACAACGATTCACATCAGGGAACGAAAACATCAGCGGATGGATACAGAAAACAATACCGACGATGCGGGCGGTAGCCCAGTCATATCGTGCTCCTCGTGTGAAGCCTGCTGCTGCCGGTTAGAGGTGATGCTGATGGGTGACGACGACATCCCGCCCGAATTGACGGAACGGGACCGGTGGGGCGGATGGGTCATGGCGCGTCTTGACGACGGCTGGTGCGCAGCCCTGGACAGGAACACCATGCTGTGCACGATTTACGAGCGCCGACCGATGATCTGCCATGACTATCAGGTGGGGGACAGCGACTGCATCGAGGAGCGACTGCTGCACACGGATGCGCGAGTGGAAACGCACGGGGCATCCCGCTAATCCATGCCGTGGAGAAAGACCGCCTGCGAAAGCCGCCTCAGGAATCCGACCCGTTGCGCACAAGGCGAATCTTGCCCTGACCGCGCTCGAAATGAGCCACGTTGCCCGCCAGATCCTTGCCCAGCACGACTCTGAGGCTGATGTCCCCGCGCAGATCATCGGCCTGAACAATGCCGGGTTGCCCGGGCATGGTCAAAACCAGAGACTGCGCCTGTTCCCGATAGCCAGAGCGATATTGCACCTGCGACGAGGCCACCTGGAAAGGTTTCTGGTTGGTCAGGCGCGCCCTGGAGTAACCTTCCCCATCGAGGAAGCCCGCCACCTTTCTCGCCATGCCCGTCACACCGTTGCCATTGGAAACCTCGATCCGGTACGGTTTGACAGCCGGAGCTGGCTGTTCAGCGATACCAGTAGCGCGTTCCAGTAAACCAGTTACCGTTCGCGGTGAGCCTGTCGAACCGCTAGCCCCGCTCCAGCGCTGGCCTTCGACAAGCTCAGGCCGAACGGGTTTATTGTAATTGTTTTGGAGGAGCGATCTGCTCGGTACCGCCTGGGCAGCCTGGACACGACTTTCCGCCGCCGGAGCCGGTTTTTGCGCAGCCTGTGTAACAACCCTGTCCGGCTCCTTCGGCTGCACAAACGCCTGCTGAAGCGGTCGGACAGCGGGCACCGCCTGCACTTGCACTTCCGCCCGCTCGCGCAGTTCGTACACGTTGGGTTCAAGCTGTACCGCCTGGATGCGGCTTTCCACCAGTGGAACCGGCTTCCGCGCAGCCTGCGTGATCACGCCCCAGTCCTTCGGCAACGCCAGCGCCTGCTGCGGTGCCGGAGAAGGGATCGCCACTGACGCAACAACTGGCGCAGAAACGGGAGTTGGCGTTTCGGTTCGCACCTGCTGCGCTCCCTGAGACACCGGCGGCACATTCGCGGCAGGTTGCGGCCCGGCTGCCTGGGCCATGACCTGCACGGCTTTCCCTCTGTCGCCCGCCTTGTCCAGCGCCAGCGCCAGGTTGGAATACGCCGCCTGGTTGGCGGGATCCAGGGCAACCGCACGTTCCAGCGCGCTTGCCGCCTCGGCATAAGACCCGCTCAGATACAGGGCATAGCCCAGATTGTTGTGGGTATGGGCGGCATTCGGCGCCTGCTTCACGGCCAGCCCGAACTGCTCAAGCGCCTCCTGCTGCCTGCCCTGCATGGCATAGATCACACCCAGCCCGTTGCGCGCCTCGGCAAACGCGCCATCGATGGCCAGCGACTTCTGGTAGGCCTCCAGCGCCTGCTCATAGCGATTCTG
>CAMTYG010000105.1:0-11883 GCA_947085875.1 uncultured Sulfuricella sp. | reverse complement strand
GTTCTGATCCGTAAACCAGGAGATATTCGACAACCAGGTGCCCGCATAGAATCCCGACGTATGGGCATAATCCAGCCCGCCCTGCAAAGCGGGCTTGCCGTTGGTTTGTGAAAGCCCGCGGAACACATACTGGGTAGCGAATGCGACGTTACCCGTGACGGTATGAGGCCCGGTTTCCGGAATAACATGAATATCCTGCTTGTGCGACGTAGTTTCTGCATCCGCCGCGCCTGCCGACGAAGCGATCATGAAGGAAGGTAGAACTATGGCGCCGGCCAGAACCAGTGTATGAATATTTTTATGCATAACTTTTCCTTTCAATTGAAATGAGAGCAAGCCTCGCCCTACACCAAAGCATTTGCCGTGCCAGAATCATTATTATTTGTATATTCAATATGATAGTGTTTTTTTGTGGGTTTTACGGGCCGGCTTGGCACCACTTTGAGTCAGCTCGGCGGTCAAGCGCACCAAAAAAGTGCGCGTGTTCTGGCGGCCTCATTTTGGTACACTGAAAAATTCAAATTTACCTAAGGGGCAATTCATGATGTTGGGCCAAAAGATGTTTGAAGAAATCAGCGGCAAGCTTGGCCAGGCGTTGGCAGATAGTCCGGCCAAGGACCTGGAAAAGAACCTGCGCGCCGTGCTGCAGGGCGCGTTCGCCAAGCTGGATCTGGTGACGCGCGAGGAATTCGACGTGCAGCAGGCGGTACTGCTCAGGACGCGCGAAAAGCTGGAAGCGCTGGAAGCCAAGGTTGCTACGCTGGAAGGGCGCGGCAGCAAAGCCGACGAGGACGCGGGGAACATGGCGCTGTGAGTGCGCTGAGGATAAAGAGCAATAGCCGCAAAAAGACGCAAGAAGCACAGAATTCTGTGCTTTTTGTGCCTTTTCGCGGCTGAATTCAATGGGCCTCGCCGTACTCTACAGCCGGGCATTGGCCGGCATGGAGGCGCCGCTGGTGACGGTCGAGGTGCACCTGTCCAACGGGCTGCCCAGTTTCAATCTGGTCGGACTGCCCGAGGTCGAGGTGAAGGAGAGCAAGGACAGGGTGCGCTCCGCCCTGCTCAACGCCCATTTCGAATTTCCCGCCCGACGTATCACCGTCAATCTTGCGCCCGCCGACTTGCCCAAGGAAAGCGGCCGCTTCGACCTGCCGATCGCGCTGGGCATCCTGGCGGCATCCGGGCAGATTCCCCTGAATGATCTGGCGCGGTACGAGTTTGCCGGCGAGCTTGCCCTGACG
Source organism: uncultured Sulfuricella sp. (assembly GCA_947085875.1). GTDB lineage: Bacteria > Pseudomonadota > Gammaproteobacteria > Burkholderiales > Sulfuricellaceae > Sulfuricella. The sequence continues at coordinate 10,642 of CAMTYG010000105.1, read as the reverse complement.
GGCGCACTGCGCCCGATACGCGGGGCGCTGGCGATGACCTGCAAAGCCAGCCAGGACGGACGCGCCTTCATACTCCCCGCCGAGAATGCCGCCGAAGCCGCTTTGGTGGAAGAAGCAAAAATTTATCCGGCCGGTTCGCTGCTCGAAGTCTGTGCCCACCTGACCGGCCGGCAGTTGCTTGCCCGATGGCGGGAAGTCCCCGCGGCAAGCCAGCGGAGCTATCCCGATTTCAGCGAGGTGAAGGGACAGGCCCATGCCAGGCGCGCTCTCGAGGTTGCTGCCGCCGGGGAGCACAGCATTTTGCTGGCGGGGCCGCCGGGCACCGGCAAGACCATGCTGGCGGCACGGCTCCCCGGCATTCTGCCTGCCATGACCGAGACCCAGGCGCTGGAATCCGCGGCGATTCAATCGCTGAATGGCGGGTTCAAAATCGAGCACTGGAAGCAGCGGGCTTTTCGCTCGCCGCATCATTCCGCTTCCGGCCCGGCGCTGGTGGGCGGTGGCGGCAACCCGCGCCCCGGCGAGATTTCCCTGGCGCACCACGGGGTGCTGTTCCTCGACGAACTGCCGGAGTTTGCGCGCTCCGTGCTGGAGGCGCTGCGCGAACCGCTCGAATCGGGGCGCATCACCATTTCCCGCGCCGCCCGCCAGGCTGATTTCCCGGCGCGTTTTCAACTGGTAGCGGCGATGAATCCCTGCCCTTGCGGCTATCTCGGCCACGCCAACGGGAAATGCCGCTGCACCCCGGACCAGGTGGCGCGCTATCGGGGGAAAATCTCCGGCCCGTTACTCGACCGCATCGACTTGCAGATCGAGGTGCCCGCCCTGCCTGAGAGCGATCTCACCCGCCAGGGAGCGGGCGAGCCCAGCGCGGCCATTCAGACTCGCGTGGAAGCCGCCTATGGCCGGCAACTGGCGCGGCAGGGCAAAGCCAATGCCCTGCTGACCACACAGGAGATCGACCAATTCTGCCGGCCCGATGCGGCCGGGGAAGGGTTGCTGAAGCAGGCGATTGCGCGTTTGAATCTCTCGGCCCGAGCCTATCACCGCGTGCTCAAGGTGGCGCGGACCATCGCCGATCTTGCCGGCAGCGAGGGCGTCAGCAGCGGGCACATTGCCGAGGCAATCCAGTACCGGCGCTTTGCGCAGGGATAGCCTGTAGGGTGGGGACCGTTTTTGTGGCCACGCGGTCTGCCGCGGGTATCGCCTGTGGGGGGGCAACTTTTTTGGGCCCCCGGGGGACGCCCGCGTTAAGCCCGGGGGGCCAAAAAAACGGGCCCCACCCTACCCGATTTTGTCGCTGTTGAGGTTGAAGCCGGCGAAGTCGCTGGTCGTGGCCGCGTCATCAGGAGAGCCGCCAGAGGGGATGGCGTCGGGTTTGTCGCGCCTGTCGTTGTTGATCAGCCAGGACAGGTTGGTGCGGGAGTCGGCATTGGCGAGCGCTTCGTCCAGGCTGACTTTTCCCTCCTGGTAGAGGGCGAACAGCGCCTGTTCGAAAGTTTGCGAGCCGGGCGTGAGGCTTTGCTCCATCGCCTCCTTGATTTTTTCCGTTTCCCCGCTCTTGATCAGCTCTGCGACATAGGGCGAGTTCACCAGGATTTCAACTGCGGGCACGCGTTTGCCGTCCAGCCCGCGCACCAGCCGCTGGGAAATCACCGCTTTCAGGGTGTTCGAGAGATCGTGCAGCAGATGGTTGCGCGCTTCGTGGGGGAACAGGTTGATGATGCGGTTCAGGGCGAGGTAGCTGTTGTTGGCGTGCAGGGTGGACATCATCAGGTGCCCGGTTTCGGCGTAGGTCATCGCCTGCAGCATGGTGACGCGGTCGCGGATTTCGCCGATCATCAGCACGTCCGGCGCCTCGCGCACGGCATTGAGCAGGGCCGTGGTGTAGGAGTGGGTGTCGAGCCCCACCTCGCGCTGGTTGACGATGGCTTTCTTGTGGTGGTACTGGTATTCGATGGGATCCTCGATCATGAGGATGTGCCCGCACTTGCTGCCGTTGCGATGGTCGATCATCGACGCCAGCGTGGTGGACTTGCCCGAGCCGGCCTGGCCGACGACCAGGATCAGGCCGCGTTTTTCCATCACCAGCTCTTTCAATATCGGCGGCAGGCTGAGCGAATCGAGCGCCGGGATGTGGCTGCGGACGTAGCGCGCCACCAGGGCGACGGAGCTGCGCTGGCGGAAAACATTGATGCGGAACTTGCCGATATTCGGCACACCGAAACCGAAATTCATTTCATGCTCGGCCTCGAACACCTGGATTTCCTTCTGGGACATCAGGGAATAGGCGATTTTCTTGACGGTTTCCGCATCCAGTATCTGGTTGTTGGTGGGCAGGGTTTCGCCCTCGATCTTCATCAACACCGGCGCACCGGCGGAAATGTACATGTCGGAGGCCTGCTTGTCCGCCATGAATTTGAAAAGCTGTGTCAGATCCATTATCGCCCTGTCTTTTGCCCGCCGAAAATATCGAGGGCGGTTTCAAATGCCGGCTTCTCGCGGATGAATTGCGCCAGAGCGAAGGCGGCGGTGGGTTGCATGTGGATGCAGACCATCCTGACGTTGAAGGTCTGGATGGTGCGCGCCAGGGCATCGAGCCAGGCGTAGTAAACCGGGTCGATCAACGCCTGCTCGGAGAGGTCGTAATACAGGCGCGATGCCCGCGCCTGCTGCAGGTGAGAGGCGACGCCATCGAGGAGCCGGCCCTGATCGCGGATGTTCAGGCTGCGCGACGGTTCCAGCAGGAAGTCGCCGTTGCCGATCCGGGTCAGGTGCAGGCCAGGGGTGGACATGCCGGGGATCAAATGGCCTTGTGGCTGACCTGGATGCCCATGCGGCGGAATGCTTCCTTCAGCCCATCGGACAGGCTGGCGCGGGTGGTGACGTTGCTCATGTCGATGTTCAGGCTGATCAGGGCACGCGCAATTTCCGGGCGGATGCCGGTGATGATCGCATCCGATCCCATCAACTGGACTGCCCGCACCATCTGGATGAGGTGGTGGGAAACCTGCGAGTCGATATTTTTCACCCCGGTCAGGTCTATCACCACGGCACTGGCATGATCCTTGGCGATGCGGTTGAGCAGCGCCTCCATCACCAGCATGGTGCGGCTGGAGTCGAGAGTGCCGATGATCGGCAGGGTGAGCACGCCGTCCCAGATTTCGGTGATCGGGGTGGCGGTCTCCCTGATCTCGGCTTGTTGTGCTTGCGCGGTGCGTTCCTTTTCCTCCAGATAGGCACGAAAAACAGCCATGATGAGCTCGTTGAAAACACCGGTGAAATAAAGCAGAACCGAACGCGACTCGCCAAAATCGATACCGCTGTCCTTTTTCAGGGAATCGATCAATGTGAGCTGCAAAAGCTGGGTATAGCGCACCACGTCTTCCACATGCCCGCCGCGCACCAATATTCTCTGGGAGAGATTGGTAAAGAACACCTCCAGGGCATGAAACTCGGAAGAGGTCTGGTCATTGGGGTCTTTCGATCCCAAAAGAGAAGCGATGAGATTCTGGACTTCGGCGCTCAAATCGGCGACCTCGTCCTGATTCATCAGCCTGTGGTCGTTGCAGAAGAATATTCGGCCCGGCTCTTCAAGCGCTGCCGAAATGTTGCCGATCTTCAGATTGAATAATGCGGTCAGCTTCTCGCTGAGGCCTTTTTTTGGAGTCACTTTCATTCCTTAAATTATCCCGATGGTTGAAATGCAAATTGACTGGTCGTCCGAGATTCTGCCCATGATATTCCCTAGCGTGTAGGCGATCAACTGGGGATGATGATTGAAGATGCCGGTGAAATTTCCAATATCCCAGTTGCGCCGGATGCCGTCGCTTGCGGTCACGACCACACATTTATTGACGAAGCTGTTCTGGAACGGGGAAAACGACCGGTGTTCCCGGCCCAGAATCCCCGGCGCGAAGGCAATATGCTGAATTTGATCCTGACCCTGATCGTAAACATGGGCATGCATGTCGCCTACGCCAAGAAGCTGCAAATTGCGTTGAGCCAAATCAATATCACAAACCACCGCCACCGCCCCGCGCGTATTGACGAGTTGCCGGCCAACCCCCGCCAGAACCGATTCCAGTTCTTCGCCAAGAGAAAGGTGCGCCGCGAGATTCGCCGTTGCGGCCTGCGCCTGTTCGCCATGGCCCAGGCCGTCGAGATGCAGCCAGCGCAGCTTGTCGCCGGTTTTCCGCAAATAGATCCGGTCGCCGTTATAGCGACTGTCCGACAGGGAGCGGGAGAACAGGCCGATTTCCAGCGCGGTCGCGTGGTTTCTGGTGGCGCGCGCGGCCCGGTCGAGACCGGTTTTCCTGCCGTCGGGGATGAAACGCGCGAGAACGACGGTTCCGCTCCATTTTTTTGCTTTGCTGGAGTCATCCCGCTGGGTGTAGATATACGATTCGTCGCTGAGGCGGCGGATGCTGCCCAACCCCTTGCCCATGGTATTTGCGCTGGAATAGCCGTCTTCCTCGGCCTGGGGAAGGTTGGCGATGCCCGGGCCGAAATCCAGCGCAAAAATATCCAGCACCGGCCCCGGCTGCTGCCAGACCTGGATCTGGCCGCGCCCGCCGGCGTGCTTGACCTGGTTGCTGACCATTTCCGAGGCGACCAGCAGCATATTCTCCCGCTTCTGGTCGGAAAAACCGAGGCGCTGGGCGATCGCCGACAGCTTCGAGCGCAACAGGATGAGCGCGCTTTCATTCAGTACCGGGCTATCGTAAAGCAACCGGCAATCCGTCGCGCTATCGAAAAATTTAGTCATTGTCGGGGCTGGCTATTTTCCCAAAGGACTCCGGTCCGCATACGATTCCGCACGGGCTTCAGCCTGTAGCGGATCGGAGTCCTTTAGGGCGACGAGCCGGAGCTCGTGCGGACTCGTCTGCTGGCAGGGAAATTGGCAGTTGCTGTTGTCCGGCAATGGACAGAGGTCGACCACGGCGCGGCCGCGACCGCGGCGCTTTGCTTCGTACAATGCGTTGTCGGCGCGGTGGATAAATGCTTCCAGGCCGAGACCGTCGGGGGTGTCCGGGTTAATGGCGGTAATGCCGATGCTGACTTTGTTTTCCATCGAGCGCAGCACTTGCGCCGCCTTGTCGCAGGCCAGGCGATAGTCGGCGAATATCACCATGGCGAATTCGTCCCCGCCGAAGCGGAAGGCGAAATCGACATCCACGCGGATGGCGCGGCGCAGGGCGTCGGCCATCTTTTTGAGATAAGTGTCGCCGAACTGGTGGCCGAATTCGTCATTGATTTGCTTGAAATGATCCAGGTCGAACAGCACCAGCGAAAGGGGCTCTGTTTTCTGCCGCATGGTGTGCCGGAATGCCTGGCCGAGCTTTTCATCAAAGGCGCGCCGGTTGAGGAGCCCGGTGAGCGGGTCGGTTTCGGCCTGGCGTAGCGATTCATGCAGTTCGCTCTGGCGTTTTTCCAGGGTTTGCTGCAGCGCTGCCAGCTCCGTTTCGGTGCGGGCGCGGGTTTCGTCAAGGTGGCGCACCATTTCGGCATTGCGCTGCAACAGGATGGCCGGGTCGGCAGACTCGGTCGAATCCAGCAAGTGCTGGCGCAATTGTTCAGTGATTTCGGCTTGTGGCGGTTGCGCGAAAGTGGCCAGCACGGCCTGCGATTTCGTGCTTTCTCCCCACTGCACCGCCAACTGCTGGTCCCGAAGCAGCAAGCTGGCCGGCAGGGGGTAGCCGGTGCCGGCGCCGGCGCCACGCAACTTCTGCATCAGGTCGAGCGAAGCGATGGCTGCGGCAAAGGGGTTGCCGCCGAGCCAGGTTACGCTTTCCAGAACAAAGCCGATAAAATTCTGCAGATCGGGCTCGATCGCCAAATTTTGTCTCAACAACTCGACTGGTTCCAAAGGGGGAGCCCCGCTTTTTTTCCTGGTTTATGATGATGCATTATGCATTTATTTCGCAGTAAAGAGAACAGTGCTGAGTCCTGAGTGAAAAGTCCCGAGTGCATGGTATCGCTGCGCGATGATTCTTTGGACTCAGGACTCAGGACTCAGGACTTCTTTCAGGTCTGCGCCCAGGGCAGGCCATCGAAGCGCCAGCCGTTGTGCGAGTTGCGGTGGTGATGCTCGTCCAGGTCGCCCTCGAAGCCGTGCAGCACGTTGTACACGTCCTGGAGTCCAGCCTCTTCCAGCGCCAGCCCGGCATCCACCGAGCGGCGGCCGGAGCGGCAGATCAGCACCACCGGGCGGCTCGCGCTGGCGGCCTTTTTCACGTGGGCGACAAAATCAGGGTTGATTTCCCAGTCGGGGCCGTCGATCCAGGGAATCAGCATCGAACCCTCGGGATGGCCGACGAACAGGTACTCCATTTCGCTGCGCACATCGATGAATACCGCTTCGGGGTTGGACTGCAGGAATTCGTGCGCCTGTCTGGGTGTCATGTGTTGCATGTTGCTGCTCTCCTTAACGTGAACATCGCGAAGCGATACTCCTGATTCTACTACCCATGAACTTTCGATTTTCGGGTAGTGGGTAGTGGGTAGGGTGGATAAGCGCAGCGCATCCACCATCGCCCGGTGGATGCGCTGCGCTTATCCACCCTACAAAACTGATGTTATTATAGGCATTATCGCCCTACCAAGACACTTTTTGCCATGAACCGTCAAGACCGCACCGCCCTGCTCCACGCCCTGCTGAAACAGCGCATCCTGATCCTGGATGGCGCCATGGGCACCATGATCCAGACCTACAGGCTGACCGAGGCGGATTACCGGGGCGAGCGCTTCGCCGGCTACGGCAGCGACCTGAAGGGCAACAACGACCTGCTGGTGCTGACCCAGCCGCAGATCATCCGCGCCATCCATTCCGCCTATCTGGAGGCCGGGGCGGACATCCTCGAGACCAACACCTTCAACGCCACCTCCATCGCCATGGCGGACTACCACATGGAAGGGCTGGTGTACGAGATCAACGTGACGGCGGCAAAACTGGCGCGCGACGCGGCGGACGAATTCGAGGCGAAAAATCCGGCGCGGCCGCGCTTTGTCGCCGGCGTGCTCGGGCCGACCAGCCGCACCGCCTCGATCTCGCCCGAGGTCAACGATCCCGGCTTCCGCAATGTCAGCTTCGACCAGTTGGTGGTCGCTTACACCCAGGCGATCAGCGGGCTGGTCAACGGCGGCGTCGACATCCTGATGGTCGAGACGATTTTCGATACGCTCAATGCCAAGGCCGCGCTGTTCGCCATCGAGCAGTATTTCGACACCCACAATATTCGACTGCCGGTAATGATTTCCGGCACCATCGCCGACCTGTCCGGCCGCCTGCTCTCCGGCCAGACCGCCGAGGCGTTCTGGAACTCGGTGCGCCACGTCCGGCCGCTGTCGATCGGCCTGAATTGCGCGCTCGGCGCCAAGGACCTGCGCCAGTACGTGGAGGAGCTGTCCAACCTCGCCGACTGTTATGTGAGCGCCCACCCCAACGCCGGCCTGCCCAATCCGCTGTCGGAAACCGGCTACGACGAAACCCCCGAGGCGATGGCGGCCGAGATCCATGAATGGGCGGCATCGGGCCTGCTCAACATCGTCGGCGGCTGTTGCGGAACCCGGCCGCCGTTCATCAGGGCGATTGCCGATACGGTGGCCGAACTGCCGCCGCGCCAGATTCCGGAGATCGAGAAAAAGCTGCGCCTGTCCGGCTTGGAGGCGCTCAACATCGGCGAGGGCTCGCTTTTCGTCAACATCGGCGAGCGCGCCAACGTCACCGGCTCGAAAATGTTCGCCCGCCTGATCATCAACGGCGAATACGACAAGGCGCTGGAAGTGGCCAAGGCCCAGGTGGAAAACGGGGCCCAGATCATCGACATCAACATGGACGAGGCGATGCTGGATTCCGAGGCCGCGATGGTGAAATTCCTCAACCTGATCGCCTCCGAACCGGACATCGCCAAGGTGCCGGTGATGATCGACTCGTCGAAGTGGTCGGTGATCGAGGCCGGGCTGAAATGCGTGCAGGGCAAGTCCATCGTCAACTCCATCAGCATGAAGGAGGGCGAAGCCGAGTTCATCGAGAGAGCAAAATTGTGCCGCCGCTACGGCGCAGCGGCGGTGGTCATGGCCTTCGACGAGCACGGCCAGGCCGACACCCAGGCGCGCAAGATCGAGATCTGCACCCGTTCGTACAAACTCCTCACCGAGCAGGTCGGCTTCCCGTCCGAGGACATCATCTTCGACCCGAACATCTTCGCGGTCGCCACCGGCATCGAGGAACACAACAACTACGCGGTCGATTTCATCGAGGCCACGCGCATCATCAAGCAGGCCCTGCCTTATGCCAAGGTGAGCGGCGGGGTGTCCAACGTGTCCTTCTCCTTCCGCGGCAACGAGCCGGTGCGCGAGGCGATCCACACCGCCTTCCTGTATCACGCGATTCATGCGGGCATGGACATGGGCATCGTCAATGCCGGCCAGCTCGGCGTCTACGAGGAAATCCCCAAGGACCTGCTGGAGCGGGTCGAGGACGTGCTGCTCAACCGCCGGCCGGACGCGACCGAGCGCCTGGTGGAGTTCGCCGAATCCTTCAAGGGCGCGGCCAAGAGCCAGGTCGAAGACCTGGCCTGGCGCGAGGTGCCGGTGGGCGAGCGCCTGGCCCATGCCATGGTCAGGGGCATCACCACCTGGATTGTCGAAGACACCGAAGAAGCCCGGCAGCAGGCGGAGCGCCCGATCCACGTGATCGAGGGGCCGCTGATGGACGGCATGAATAAAGTCGGCGACCTGTTCGGCGCCGGCAAGATGTTCCTGCCCCAGGTGGTGAAGTCCGCCCGCGTGATGAAGCTGGCGGTAGCGCACCTGGTGCCGTACATCGAGGCCGAGAAGGCCGCCACCGGCCAGGCTGCCAAGGCCAAGGGCAAGATCATCATGGCCACGGTCAAGGGTGACGTTCACGACATCGGCAAGAACATCGTCGGCGTGGTGTTGCAGTGCAACAACTACGACGTGGTCGATCTGGGGGTGATGGTGCCCGCCGCCAGGATTCTGCAGGCGGCGATTGACGAAAAGGCCGACATCATCGGCCTGTCCGGCTTGATCACGCCGTCGCTGGAGGAAATGACCCACGTCGCCAAGGAAATGGAACGGCTGGGGATGAAGCAGCCATTGCTGATCGGCGGCGCCACCACTTCGCCTGCCCACACTGCGGTGAAAATCGCGCCACACTACACTGGCCCAGTGATTTATGTGAAAGACGCCTCGCGCGCCGTCGGCGTGTGCTCCAACCTGTTGAGCGACGACCTGCGCGACACTTATATCCAGGGCATCGCCGACGAATACGTGGCGATCCGCGAGCGCCACCAGAACCGCTCCAACGAAACCAGGCGCCTGACCCTGGCCGAGGCGCGCGCCAATTCCCTGAAGCTGGATTGGGCGGACTACGTTGCGCCGGTGCCGGCCCTTATCCGAAATAATTCATTAGAGGCAAACCCGTTCCTTCCCCCTTCCAGGGGGAAGGCTAGGATGGGGGTTCAGATGCCGACTCTCCAGACGAAACATCCAACCCCCTCCCTAGCCCTCCCCCTGGAAGGGGGAGGGGATATTGAGGCCAATTTCACCGGCCTCAAGGCGTTCCACGATTACCCCCTGGCGGAGATCGCCGAGCGCATCGACTGGACGCCGTTCTTCCTGGCCTGGGAACTGCACGGGCGCTATCCGAAAATCCTCGACGACGTGGTGGTGGGCGAGGAGGCGACAAAGCTGTTCGCCGACGCCCAGGCGATGCTGAAGCGCATCATAGCCGAAAAATGGCTGGAAGCGCGCGCCGTGATCGGTCTCTTTCCCGCCAACAGCGTCGGCGACGACATCGAGATCTACACCGACGAAAGCCGCGGCAAGGTGGCGATGACCTACCACACCCTGCGGCAGCAGGCCGAGAAATCGCCCGGCAAGCCCAACCTGGCCCTGGCCGATTTTGTTGCGCCCAGGGAGTCCGGCGTCAAGGATTATCTCGGCGCTTTCGCGGTGACGGCAGGCATCGGCATCGACGCGCATGTTTCCGCATTCGAGAAAAACCACGACGACTACAGCGCGATCATGCTCAAAGCCCTGGCCGACCGCCTCGCCGAAGCCTTCGCCGAGCTGATGCACCAGCGCGTGCGGTGCGAATTCTGGGGTTATGCCAAAGACGAGGCGCTCTCCAGCGAGGACATGATCGCGGAGAAATACCGCGGCATCCGCCCCGCGCAAGGCTACCCCGCCTGCCCGGAGCACAGCGAGAAAGGCCCGCTGTTCGAGCTGCTGCAGGCACCGGAGAACGCCGGCATCACCATTACGGAAAATTTTGCCATGCTGCCCACCGCAGCGGTGAGCGGCTTCTATTTCGCGCACCCGGAATCGACCTATTTCGCCCTCGGCAAGATCGGCCGCGATCAGGTCGAGGATTACGCCAAGCGCAAGGGCTGGGACCTGGCGACGGCGGAGAGGTGGCTGGCGCCGGTGCTGGGGTATTGACCGGGCGTGATGTGAACAAGATTCTTGATTGGCCCCTCTCAAGAAACACCCCGCAACCCATTGATTTCGTAGGGTGGATAAGCGCAGCGCATCCACCTTTGGCGGCGGTGATGGTGGATGCGCTGCGCTTATCCACCCTACAAAGTTTCTTCGGCGCGATTTGCGGTAGCGGGCC
>CAMTYG010000104.1:0-26989 GCA_947085875.1 uncultured Sulfuricella sp. | reverse complement strand
TTCCCGTTTCGCCTAACCAGAGACCTTAACAAATGAATCCTTTGCTCGACTTCTCCGGCCTGCCCCGTTTCCCTGAAATCAAACCCGAACACGTCACTCCTGCGGTGGACGCCCTGCTGGCGGAAAACCGCGCTTTGGTGGACAGGCTGGCGGCAGAAGCCGCAGCGCCGTGCTGGGACAGTTTCGTGCAGCCGCTGGAGGATGCCAACGAGCGTCTGTCCCGCGCCTGGGGCCAGGTTTCTCACCTGAATGCGGTGGTGAACAGCCCGGCGCTGCGCGAGGTGTACAACGAGAATCTGCCGAAGATCACCGCCTACTACGCCGATTTGTCGCAGAACCTGGCGCTGTACGGGAAATTCAAGGCGTTGCGCGGCGCCCCGGCATTCGAGGCGCTGTCCGCCCCGCGCCAGAAGATTATCGACAACGAAGTGCGCGATTTCCGCCTGGGCGGCGCGGAGCTGGCCGAGGACAAGAAACCGCGCTTCAAGGCGATCCAGGAGGAACTGTCGGCGCTGTCGGCCCGGTTCGAGGAAAACCTGCTCGATGCGACCAATGACTTCGGCCTGATCGTTGAAAACGAGTCCGAACTGGCCGGTATTCCCGCCGATGCCTTGCAGGCGGCGCGCGAAGCGGCGCAGAAGGACGACAAGCCGGGCTGGAAGTTCACCCTGCATGCGCCGTCCTATATGCCGGTGATGCAATACGCGGAAAACCGCGGCCTGCGCGAGCAGATTTACCGCGCCTATGTGACGCGCGCCTCCGAATTCGGCAAGCCCGACTGGGACAACACCGGGCTGATCGCGGATATCCTCAGGCTGCGCCGGGAAGCGGCGCGGCTGCTGGGTTTCGACAATTACGCCGAAGATTCGCTGGCCACCAAGATGGCGCAGTCGCCGCAGCAGGTGCTGGATTTTCTCGGCGATCTGGCCGCGCGGGCAAAGCCTTATGCCGAACGGGATTTCAGGGAGCTGACGCAGTTCGCCCGCGACAAGCTGGGCCTGGCGGATCTGGCGGCGTGGGACGTGGCTTATGCGGCGGAAAAATTGCGCCTCGAACGCTATGCTTTTTCCGATCACGAGGTGAAGCAGTATTTCCCGGAAACCATCGTGCTGCCCGGCATGTTCAAGGTGGTGGAAACGCTCTACGGCCTGAGCATCCAGCCAACACCGGCGCCGGTATGGCACGGCGACGTGCGCTTCTACACCCTGAGCGACAGCCAGGGCGAGCCGGTCGGCCAGTTCTACCTCGACCTTTACGCCCGCGACCACAAGCGCGGCGGCGCCTGGATGGACGATGCCATCACCCGGCGCAGGAAGGGCGGCGCGATCCAGGTGCCGGTGACCTACCTGAATTGCAACTTTTCCGCGCCCGTCGGCGGCAAGCCGGCACTGTTCACCCACGACGAGGTGATCACCCTGTTTCACGAGTTCGGCCACGGCCTGCACCATCTGCTCACCCGCATCGAAGATCTGGGCGTGTCCGGCATCAGCGGGGTGGAGTGGGATGCGGTGGAACTGCCCAGCCAGTTCATGGAGAACTTCTGCTGGGAGTGGGAAGTGGTGCGCCACATGGCGCGGCATGTGGATACGGGGGAGATTTTGCCGCGCGAGTTGTTCGACAAGATGATCGCCGCCAAGAATTTCCAGAGCGGCATGCAGACCGTGCGTCAGATCGAGTTCTCGCTGTTCGACATGCATCTGCACTACGATTTCGACCCGGATAGCGGCAAGACGGCATTGCAGTTGCTGGATGAAATCCGCCGCCGCGTCGCGGTGATGTTCCCGCCCGACTACAACCGCTTCCCCAACAATTTCTCGCACATTTTCGCCGGCGGCTACGGGGCGGGGTACTACAGCTACAAGTGGGCGGAAGTGCTGTCGGCGGACGCTTACAGCCTGTTCGAGGAAGGCGGCGTGCTCAGCCCGGAAGCCGGCCACCATTTCTGGAGCGAGATACTCGGCGTGGGCGGCAGCCGCTCGGCGCTGGAATCCTTCACCGCATTCCGCGGACGCGAGCCGAGCATCGATGCGCTGTTAAGACATAACGGCATGACCGGGATTTGATCGGCCATTAATCCCCCTTGATCTTTACCAGAAACTTGTTATATTACTTAAAGTAACAAGTGCAATTTGTTGAGCGGTTAGGGGTTTTTCTCGCCAAGACATGACGGAGTCCACATGAAACTTGCCGTTTTTTTCTGCATATTCTGCATGTTCGCGGTGTATTCGGCGCAATCTGCCACCCTTTATCGGTGGGTGGACACCGATGGCAAGGTGCATTACACGGAACGGCCCCCGCCGCCGTCCGTGGCAAAGAAGGTTGAGGAAAAGACCCTTGGCACCGCACCGGCGGATGACGGCCAGCTGCCCTATGCCTCCCGCCGGGCGGCAAAGAATTTCCCGGTAACCCTTTACAATTCGGACTGTGGCGAGGCCTGCACCAGGGCGCGCGAACATCTGACCAAGCGCGGCATCCCGTTCAACGAGAAAAATGCCGGCACAGCGGAGATCCAGGCGGAACTGAAAAAACTGATTGGCGCCCTGGAAGTGCCGGTGCTGGCGGTTGGCACGGTAACCCGCCTGAAGGGGTACGAGGCTGGGGCCTGGGATGCGGCGCTGGACGAGGCCGGCTATCCCAAGAGCGCCCAGTACATGAGGCCCAAGCCGAAAGAACCGGCAAAAGCTGACGCCAAAGGCGAGCAGAAGCCTGCGCCGGGCGGCGGTGATGGCAAGCCGTAAGTTTTCATGAAGCTGGTCACCTGGAACGTCAATTCCCTTAAAGTCCGCCTGCCCCAAGTGCTGGAGTGGCTGGCGGCGCATCAGCCGGATGTGCTGTGCCTGCAGGAAACCAAGCTGGAAGATGTGAATTTTCCGACGACAGAAATCTCCGCCGCTGGCTACCAAGCCGTGTTCAGCGGCCAGAAGACCTATAACGGTGTGGCGGTACTGAGCAAGACTCCGGCCTCGGAAGTGGTTACCGCAATTCCCGGCTTCGTGGACGAACAAAAGCGCGTACTGGCCGCGACCATCGCTGGCGTGCGGGTCATCAACCTCTACGTTCCCAACGGCCAGAGTGTGGATTCCGACAAGTATCAGTACAAGCTGGGCTGGCTGGAGGCCCTGACCGCCTGGCTGGCGGAGGAGCTGGCGCGCCACCCCAAACTGGCGCTGCTGGGAGATTTCAATATCGCGCCGGAAGAGCGCGATGTCTACGACCCCAAGGCCTGGGAAGGGCAGGTGCTGTTCAGCCAGCCGGAGCGCGAGGCCTTCCGGCGTCTGGTGGATTTAGGGCTGACCGACGGCTTCCGCCTGTTCGATCAGCCGGAAAAATCCTACACCTGGTGGGATTACCGCATGAATGCTTTCCGCCGCAACATGGGCCTGCGCATCGACCACATCCTGCTGAGCACCGCGCTGGCCGAAACCTGCAAGTCCTGCATCATCGACAAGGAAATGCGCAGGCTGGAGCGACCCTCGGACCACGCGCCGGTGGTGGCGGAAATGGCCCGATAGTCGACGGCTAGTGCCATGCAACAAACTGAATATATTCACGTTTTAACCGGACACCCGTGATGAAACAGGCTATTCCTTTATTCGCCTTGGTTATGAGGCAACTTATGCCTGGCAAGCAAACTTCATCAGCCAGAAGCGCATTATTATATCCAACAAGTTCCGAGAGCGTATGGTTACACATTGATTACCAAGGAATTACATAGGCTCATATCTTGTATCGCCCAGCGAAATTTGACATAATTTTATATGCCTATGAACAATTTTCAGGTAGCGGGAATTCCCCCCTTTGAAAAGGGGGGCAGGGGGGATTTGTAGTTTGCGTGAATATGAAAATCCCCCTCAGTCCCCCTTTTCCAAAGGGGGAAGTGGAGTTGCGCAATAATCGCCTGAGAATGGTACAGAGGCATATAATCTTAATAAAATCACACATTTTTTCACATACGAACAATATTTGCCAAATCCCAAAATGAAAGCAAACGATCTTCAATGAACTTTTCTTATTCGATAAACATATCCCCCGATCAAGGCCAGCCCCATCTGACAAAAACGCAAAAGGCCTTCAACAATCTGATCAAACAGCTCGAAAAGAAACGCGCCCGGCTCATGGCTTGGGAGGCGGCTATTCCCTCCTTCCAACAAAAATACACCAGTGAATTGACCCCTCTGGTCAAAGCCTCGGCGGATATGCAGGTCGAGATGGTGCATTGCCTCGATCAGGTCAATGACCAAAAAGGGCTGACCAAAACCGAGCGCCGCATAATTGCCGACCTGATCATTGAATTGGCTGGTACGTTGCTGGCTGAGCGCGACGATGAAAAGCTGAAAGCCATCTACAACAAGTATCACCATGTCGATTACGACAGCCAGGAAGCTGCCGAATTAGCCAGCATGAAAGCCCTGTTCGAGGAGATGACAGGTTTCGATCTGGGTGATGACGTTGACTTGCGCTCGCCCGAGGATGTAATGCGCCGTGCGCAAGCACAGATGCAGGAAAAGCTGGCGCAAGAGGACGCCGCTCGTCAGGCGCAGGGTGAGCGCCAGGTCAAGCGAAAAAAGTCGGCAAAACAAATCGCCAGGGAAGAGAAACAGCAGGCCGAAGCCCAACAAACCAGCCTATCCATTCGCGAGGTTTATCGCAAGCTGGCCAGCGCCCTGCACCCAGACCGTGAACCCGACCTGCAGGAGCGCGAACGCAAGACGGCTTTGATGCAACGCGTCAATCAAGCCTATGAAAAAAACAACCTGCTGCAATTGCTGGAGCTGCAACTGGAGTTGGAGCACATCGACCAAAGCCACATCAACAACCTCGGCGAAGAACGGCTGGCGCACTACAACAAGATACTGAAAGAACAGCTCTACGAACTCGATGAGGAAATCAACCATGTCGAGGATGACTTCATGATGCGCTTCGACATTGACCCTTACGTCCAATTATCCCCCGCCACCATCATGCGCCAACTCGCCAGCGACATCGTTCTCACCCAGCAGACAATACGCGAGATGAAGAAAAACCTGGCTGATCTTCAGGATATCAAGAAGGCAAAAGCCTGGCTCAAGAAAATGCACCGTGGCTCGCGGATGGATTTTCTCGATGACATGCCATTCTGAGGGAGAAATGTAGTCACCGGCCTTCAGGCCGGTGACTACATTTCTAAACCTTTTTTCCTCGCCCAATAGATTTTTCGCTCGGTAATCACCGCATCCAGGTGCATGTCCCAGGGATCGGACGGAATCTCGTCAGCCTTCTGGCATTCGTAGCCCACGCCGACCAACAGCGGCTTGCGCCATACCTTGCGGCGCCGCAGATAGGCCAGGCTGGCGTCGTAGAAGCCGCCGCCCATGCCGAGACGATGGCAGGCCTCGTCAAAACCAACCAGGGGAACAAACAGCAGATCGAGCTGCCAGGCGCGCACCGGGCGCGGCGTCCAATGCTCGTGGATGCCGAAGCGGTTGAGATACCAGCGTGGCAGCGGCGTCAGCCGGCTGAAGCCGAGCCGCCGCTGGAAGCGCTGCGGCACGATCGGCAAGTAACACGCCTTGCCCAGCCACAAGGCGTGGTTGAGCAAGGGCATCAGGTTCATTTCTTCATGGGTCGGGGAATAGAAGCCGATACGCCGGCAACTAAGCAGCAGATTCTGGGCCAGGGCCACCCGCCGCAACCCGTCGGCGGCATGGCGGCGCTGCCGGGCGGAAAGATCCCGGCGCGCCCGGCGCAACGACGCGCGCAACTGCTTCTTGTTCATGCTGCCGGGAGAAATCGGATGGGAAGAAATAAAGCCCCCGCGAATGCCGTCAAGACCAGCATCTTGAACCTAAGTTCAAGGTGGTCGCAGCCTGAGCACATCAGGCACATCCGGGAAGGGGCGCGCACAACAGCACTCGGTATAGCCGCAACCAGACTATGCGAATCGGTCAAAGAATATATAGCCTTAACGAACACCGCAGGGAGCAACTCGAAAAACGGTAATACCTTCTTGTAGGGCCGAATTCATTCGGCCAGATGTGCGAATGAATTCGCACCTACATTCTAGAACAACTCGTCCTGATCGGCCATTGCCTGATCGATCTGCGCCTGCATGGAATGCATTCTACGCTTGTAGTCGCCGATGTCAAAACTGCCGGCCAGACGGGTGCCCAGGAATTCGTGGGCGATATTCAGCGCCGCCATGATGGCGATGCGCTCGACTCCGATGACCTTGCCGGCATCGCGGATCTCGCGCATTTTCTTGTCGAGGTAGGTGACTGAATCGAGCAGCGCCTGTTGCTCGTCTTCCGGGCAGGCGACGCGGAATTCGCGCCCCATGATGGTTACATCCAGACCCTTGATGTCCGCGCTCATGCCTCATCCTCCGGGATCTGATCGAGCAGCGCCTCAAGCCGGCCGCGCGCGCCATTGATCTTTTCGGACAGATGCTTGCCTTCATTTTGCGCACTGGCCAACTGCTGCCGCAGGTGCGCGTTTTCCGTGCGCAAGCGTGCGCATAGCTGCACCAATTGCGCGATTTTATCTTCCAGAGCCTTCAGTTCCGCTTCCATAGCCCACACTATAATTGGAAAAATCCCGCCTAGTCAACTGCTAACAGTGCGTTTTAAAAGTGTTTTAACAGATTCCAAGCGAGTGTCAGGCAAAAATCCGCTCCAGTTTGTGCCAATCCAGATGCTTCTCCACCGCATCCGCCATGCGCTCTATTCCCGCTTCGCGCAGGGCTTCGTAATCCAGTGTCGATGGTTCAGCCAGCCCGGCCCAGCGCAGCAATGCGTCGCATGCCTCCTTCCGGCCGAACAGGCCATGCACATAGGTGCCGAGGATCCGGCCATCCGCCGAAATTGCGCCGTCATCCCCGTTTTCCAGCCGTGCAACGGGCCGGGACAGGGCTGGCCCCACGGTCACACCGGCGTGAATTTCGTAGCCACTCACCGGCGCATCGGCAAGCACTAACTTTCCGCTGACGCGCTTCAATTGTTTTTCCTGCTTCAGATCGGTCTCCATGTCCAGCAGGCCCAGGCCGGTGCTTACACCCGCCCCCGCCTCCAGCCCCAAGGGATCGCGAATGCACCGGCCCAGCATCTGGAACCCTCCGCAGATACCGATAAGCCGTCCGCCGTAGCGCAAATGCCTGTGCACGGCCCCCTCCCAGCCATTCTCCCGCAACCAGGCAAGATCGCCGCGCACATTCTTGCTGCCTGGCAGGATGACGAGATCGGCGGAAGGAATGGGCTCACCTGCCGCGACAAACCGCAGGTCGACATCGGGATGCAGGCGCAGCGGGTCGAAATCGGTATGGTTGCTGATGCGCGGCAGCAATGGCACAACCACCCGCAGAGGCTGCGTTGCCTGGGCCTCGAACAACAGCTTGCCGAGCCCGTCCTCTGCCTCCAGGTGCAGGCCGTGCAGATAAGGCAGCACGCCGAGCACCGGTTTGCCGGTGCGCCGCTCCAGCCAGTCCAGACCGGGCTGCAGCAATCCGATGTCGCCGCGGAAGCGGTTGATGACGAAGCCTTGCACCCGCGCCTGCTCGGACTCTGACAACAGCTCCAGCGTCCCCACCAGATGGGCGAACACGCCGCCGCGATCGATATCGGCAATAATCACCACCGGACAGTCCGCCGCTTCGGCGAAGCCCATGTTGGCAATATCGTTGTCACGCAGGTTGATCTCGGCCGGGCTGCCCGCCCCCTCCACCACCACATATTCATATCCGGACCTGAGCCGCGCGAAGGACGCCAGCACGCTTTCCAGCAGCACCGGCTTGAACTCGTGGTAGCGCCGCGCAACCATGTTGCCGATGGCCCGGCCATGGACGATTACCTGGGCGCCGACATCGGTATTCGGCTTGAGCAATACCGGATTCATGTCGGTATGCGGCTCCAGCCCGCAGGCCTGGGCCTGCACCGCCTGGGCGCGGCCGATCTCGCCGCCGTCCACGGTCACCGCGCTGTTCAGCGCCATGTTCTGCGGCTTGAACGGGGCCACGCGCGCGCCCCGGCGGTAGAGCACGCGACAGATGCCGGTCACCAGCGCGCTCTTGCCCGCATCCGAGGTGCAGCCCTGGATCATCAGGGTTTTGGCGGTCATGTCGAATAGGTCCAATCAAATAAAAACCATCACCGCAGAGGACGCGGAGAACGCAAAGGAAGGCATTGGTTTTTCTCTGCGTCCTCTGCGGTAAAGGCTAGATCTTTTTTAGCGCTGACTCCAGCCGCTGCCACTCAGCCGCGCCACCCGGCAAGCCGAAGCGCAGGCTGGGCAGCGCATCAAAGCTGCGCACCAGGATTCCAGTTTGCGCAAGCTCATCCCGGATAGCAAGCGCACGCTCACATTTCACCCACTGGAACAGTGCCGTGCCGCCGTCCGGGGGCAGGCCGTACCGGGCCAGCAAATCGGCCAGCCGCCCGGAGCTGTTCTCCAGGCGCTGCCGTGCGGCGTTTTGCCAGGCCGCATCCGCCAAGGCCAGGCGCGCGGCATGGCGAGCCGGCTGCGCCAGCGTCCACGGCCCTTGCGCCTCGTTCAAGCGCTCCAGCAATTCCGGCCAGGCCAGCACGAAACCGACCCGCGCACCGGCCAGGCCGAAGAACTTACCCAAGGAACGCAGCACCATCAAGCCCTCCGCGCCGGCATGAGGAGCAAGACTGTCCTCCTGCGTTACATCCATGAAAGCCTCGTCCACCACCAGCCAGCCGCCGCGTGCGGCCAGCCGTCCATGCCAGTCGCGCAGCATTTCGACCGTGAATCGCCCGCCCGTCGGGTTATTGGGATTGACCAGCACCAGCACGTCGAGCCGGTCGAGGCACCGATCGATTTCGCCAGGCGCCAGCGGCTCTACGGCATGGCCGCCCTGCGACCATGCATGGCCGTGTTCGGCGTAAGTGGGCGCCAGCACGCCCACCCGGCACGGCGAACGCAAATCCGGCAAGGCCCGGATCGCCGCCTGGGAACCCGCCACCGCCAGCAGGGAAGCGCATCCATAATAGCCGCAGGCGGCAAGCTCCAGGCCATCGTTTGATTCCGGCAGCCGCCGCCAGCATTCCGGCGGCATCGCTGGCACCGGCCAGCCAAGCGGGTTGATGCCGGTGGAAAGGTCCAGCCAGCCTTCCGGCGGGATGCCGTAGCGCAACGCCGCCTGCCTGATTTGTCCGCCGTGCTCAAGCAAGCGCCCACCCTCCCAGGAATGCCACAACCAGCCACAGCCACACGCCACGCCGCACCAGCGCGACGGCGCGAGTGATGTCCGCGGCCACCGGCTCCCGGCCTTCGCCGAGCGGCGGACGAATTTCCAAGCATCCATGATAAACCGCGGGGCCGCCCAGCTTAACTGCCAGCGCTCCCGCCCCTGCCGCCATCACCGGCCCGGCGTTGGGGCTTTCCCAGTTCGCCGCCTGGCTGCGCCAGCAGCGCCACGCCGAACCGGCTCTTCCGAGGAGCAGGTAGGTGAATGCGGTGAGCCGTGCCGGTATCCAGTTGAGCAGGTCATCCAGCCGCGCCGCCGCCCAACCGAAGTGCAAATAGCGGTCGGTCTTGTAGCCCCACATCGCATCCAGGGTGTTGGCAAGACGATAGGCCACTACGCCCGGCGCGCCTGCCACGAAGAACCAGAACAGCGCGCCGAACACCGCGTCGCAGCCGTTCTCCAGCACCGACTCCAGCGTCGCGCGGGCCACCGCCGTTTCATCCATGTCCACCGTATCGCGGCTTACCATCCGGCCCACGCTCTGGCGCGCCGCATCGAGATCGCCAATATCCAGGGCACGGCGAACCGCCGCCGCGTGCTCGCCAAGACTGGCTGCACCGATGGCAAGATAGAGCAAGGCCACATCCAGCAGCCAGGCCCAGGAACCGAGGCTGCGATGCGCCAGGAACACCGCCAGGGCAAGCCCGCCGACCAACAGCGACACCGCGATCGCGCCCCGCAATCGGCTGGCCGCGTAAAGGCTCGCTTCGACCCGCTGCACCAGCCAGCCGAACCCCACCAGTGGATGCCAGCGCTGCGGCTCGCCCAGTTGCCTGTCCAGCAGAACCGCCAGCAGGGCCGTTATCGGCACGGCAAAGGGGGGCATCACAGACTCAGCGCGATGGCGACGAGCACCGCAACCTCGGTCAGTTCGACGGCGGCCCCCAGAGTGTCGCCGGTCATGCCGCCCAGCCGCCGTATCATCATCCAGCGCAGGGTCAGGCACGCGGCAATGGCCGCCAGCGCGCCCTCCTTTCCGGCGAAAAGAGCGCCCGCCGCAACCAGAAACAACATCAGCACCGCAGCCGCTCGCGGCAGATGAGCCGAAATCGCCGACCCCATGCCCCCTGGCCGGACATAAGGCGTACTCAGCAACAGCGCGACCAGCGCCGACCGCCCCAGCACCGGGGCCAGCAGCAGCGCGGGCCAGGCGCCGGCCTTGACCAGACCTACCAGCGCAGCGAACTTGAGCAGCAGCACAAGCACCAGCGTTGCAACGGCCGCCGGGCCACTGCGGGGGTCCTTCATGATCGCCAGGGTCCGCTCGCGGTCGCCATGACCGCCCACCCAGGCATCGGCGCTGTCGGCCAGTCCGTCCAGGTGCAGGCCGCCGGTGATGAGCGCCCAAGTCGCAGTCAGCAGTGCCGCCTGGAGCAGCGGGTCGGCATGGCCGACGAGTTGCTGCAGGCCAGTCAGCAACAAGCCGATCAGGAGCCCGATCACCGGATAGGCGACCGCCGAACGGCCCCAATCCACCGGGTTCGGCGATGCTTTCAGCGAAACCGGGAGGCAGGTAAGGAACTGCAAGGCCAGCAGAAATGCCTTCATCCAATTCCTTGTTGATGGGTTTTCACCTGAAAATACCATACCCCTCTCCCCAACCCTCTCCCACAAGGGGAGAGGGAGCTGACCTCCGTAGTACTCCCCTCTCCCCTTGTGGGAGAGGGGCAGGGGGAGAGGGGTGAGCAAAAATGCTTTATCACTCTCTCCCCCCACCGTGGAACACCAGTTGCGGCAAGGCTTCGCCGCCGCTGCCGAGGACCCGTATCCGGCTCAGCCCGGCGAATGGCACCTCCAGGCGGAACATATACTGGAGGGGAATTTGCAGGGCGTGGCAGAGGATCACGCGGTTCACGCCGCCGTGGGCCACCACCAGGATTTTTCTGCCTTCATGGCGGCGGAGCAGTTCGCTCCACCCCGCCTCCACCCGCGCCGCAAAAGCTTCCAGCCTCTCCCCGCCGGGCGGCGTGTTCCGGGCCGGATCGCGCCACAGGCGGTCGAGGCGATCGGGGTCGCTTTGCATCAGTTCCTCGGGGGTGCGCCCCTCCCAATCGCCGAAACCGATTTCCTTGAAACGCAGCTCGGCCTCCCAAGGCAGGCCGAGCCTTTCGGCCAGCTCCCCGGCAAACCCGGCACAGCGCGACAGCGGAGAGGAGACCACGGCTTCCCACTGCCTTTCTCCCCGCACGGCCGCGCGCATCTGCTCCCAGCCCTGCTCGCTCAGGGGGTCGTCGGTGTAGCCGCGGAATTTGACCCCGCCCACGGGTTCGCCGTGGCGCAAGAGGTCTACCAGCGTGGTCGACACTTCAGCCACCGCTTTTCCCGGCCACGCCGGCCTCGGCGAAGGTCGCCATCTGGCCGTGCAGGGCGGCGGCGAGACGCAGGATGGGCAAGGCTACGGCTGCACCGCTGCCTTCGCCCAGGCGCAGCCCCAAGTCCACAAGGGGCCGGGCATGCAGGGCCGCCATCAGGTGAAGGTAACCCGGCTCGGCCGAAGCGTGGCCGAAGAACAGCCAATCCGCAGCATCGGGCCGCAGGCGCAGGGCTGCCAGCGCCGCGGCGCTGGCGATGAAGCCGTCCACCAGAACGGGCAGGCCGGCCTGGGAACAGGCGATGTAGGCGCCGGCAAGGGCGGCGATTTCGAAGCCGCCGACATGGCGCAGTACTTCCAGCGGGGAGGTCATCGCCGCGCGATGCAGCGCCAGGGATTCCTCGATGACGCTCGCCTTGTGCGACACCCCCGCGCTATCCAGCCCCGTGCCCGGCCCGGCGATCTCGATGGCGGAACGCTCGAGCAGGGCGCATGCCACGGCGGTGGCGGAACTGGTGTTGGCGATCCCCATCTCGCCGCCGATGAAGAGTTGCGCGCCCGCGTCCAGCGCCCGCTTCACGGCATCCCGCCCGGCCTGTAGGGCGGCTGCCAGCTGCGCCTCGGTCATCGCCGGGCCGCGGCGGAAATTGGCCGTGCCGCTTCCTGCTTTTTGCACTATCACGCCAGACATGGCTTTGCTGTTCGCCACGCTGCCCACGTCCACCACTTCCAGGGACGCGCCCAGGTTGCGTGCCAGCACGCTGATTGCAGCGCCACCGGCGGCGAAGTTGCCGATCATCTGGCCGGTCACGGCTTGGGGAAAGGCCGAAACGCCTTCCTCCGCGATGCCGTGGTCGGCGGCGAATACCGTGATGCATACCCGGTCGAGGGCGGGTTGCTGGGTGCCCTGCATCGCGGCGAGGCGGATGGCGAT
Source organism: uncultured Sulfuricella sp. (assembly GCA_947085875.1). GTDB lineage: Bacteria > Pseudomonadota > Gammaproteobacteria > Burkholderiales > Sulfuricellaceae > Sulfuricella. The sequence continues at coordinate 14,503 of CAMTYG010000104.1, read as the reverse complement.
CTCTTCCAGATAACCCAAAGAACCGGGCGGTTTGGTCAATTGCCCCTGGCGCGCCCGCGCCGCTTCCAGTACGGCGGCGTCGAGCGCCTGTGCCGGCGTTTCCAGCCATTCGAAACTCATAACGATTTTCCTTTCAAAATTAGCGGCAGCCCCGCCGCCACCAGAGTTACCCGGTCGCATAGCTGCGCCAGGTCCTGATGCAGGCGCCCCGCCTCGTCACAATATCGCCGGGTCAACTCCCCCAGCGGGACTATCCCCATGCCCACTTCGTTGCTTACCAGGATGATCCGGCCGGGCAGACCGGGCAGCGTCTCCAGCAGGGCGGACCGTTCCTGCCGGTAAAGCGCCTCGTCGGCGATCACGTTGTTCAGCCACAGCGTAAGGCAGTCCACCAGCAGGCAGCAGTCGGGAGCAGCATTGTCCTGAAGCGCGGCAGCGAGTCGCTGTGTTTCTTCCGCCAGCCCCCACCCGGCGGGACGGCGTTCCCGGTGATGGGCGATGCGCCCGGCCATTTCCGCATCCCCCGCCGTCGCCGTGGCAATATAGACTACTGCCAGTCCGCTTTCTGCGGCGAGGCGCTCGGCCAGGGCGCTCTTGCCCGAGCGGGCGCCGCCGAGGATCAGCTCCTTCACGTTGAATTACCGGGATGTAGGGCGTCAATAAGCGAAGCGCATTGCGCCGTATGTCGTGCGACAGGGTGCAATGCGCTTAGCTTATTGCACCCTACATGAACTTGTTCCGACAGGAGGCGATACATGCCCATCAAAAATCCACACCCTTCTGCGCCTTGACCCCGGCGCGGTAGGCGTGTTTCACGTCGGCGATTTCAGACACGGTATCGGCCAGCTCGACCAGCTCCGGCGGCGCGCCGCGTCCGGTGACGACGACATGCTGCATGGGCGGGCGGTCGGCGATGGCATCCAGCACGGCATCCTGGTCGAGATAGCCGTATTTCAGCAGATAGGTGAGTTCGTCCAGCACCACCAGATCGATCGACGAATCGGCCAGCATGCGCTCTGCGACTTGCCAGCCGCGCCGGGCAGTGGCGATGTCGCGTTCGCGATCCTGGGTGTCCCAGGTGAAGCCGTCGCCGAGCACATGCCATTCCACGCCGGGCTGGCGGCTGAAAAAGGCTTCTTCGCCCGTGTCGGTGCGGCTCTTGATGAACTGGGCGACGCCCACTTTCATGCCGTGGCCCAAGGCGCGGGCGACCATGCCGAAAGCGGACGAGCTCTTGCCCTTGCCGTTGCCGGTGAGCACCAGCAGCAAGCCGCGCTCGACAGTGGCGCGGGCGATGTTCGCATCGATCACCGCCTTCTTGCGCGCCATGCGGGCGTTGTGGCCGATCAAAACAAGCGCCCTTCACCATTGCCCCCAAATCGGAACAAGCGCCTTTCTCGTTTGCCTCCTCTCCCGCTCGCGGGAGAGGATTGAGGAGAGGGCGGCCCCCAGCGGGAGAGGGTTGGGGAGAGGGGGCTGCACTTGATTACCCTACAACCTCCCCTCTCCCCCAGCCCCTCCCCCGCGAGGGGGGAGGGGAGCAAATTAACCGGCGTGTCGCGCATTGCCATGCCAAACGGCGACGGCGACATGGATCACGGCGGACAGGCCCAGGTAGGCGGCCATGGTCGACAGCATGTGGGGGAAATACTTCACCAGGCGCGGGATGAATTCGCTCAGGCTGGGCTCGGCAAACCGCCCGGAGAAGAAATAGAAACCCCCGCTGGAAAACAGCTCCGCCAGCATCGCGCCCGCCAGTGCGCAGCTAATCAACCACGGCAGCGCGGACCAGGAGAGGCGATGGTGGCGGGCATAGACGCGGCCAGCCAGGAACAGGGCGAAATAGGCCGGGATAAGGAACCCGTATGCCGGCGAAACGCAGAAGTCGCTTATTCCACCCCAGGTGATGGCGGCGTAATCGATGAACGCGGCCCCCAGCATCAGGACAGGCGCAACCCAGAATGCACGCAGATACACGCCGACGAGGAAAAACACCGCCCAGGAGGCGTCGGGCAGAGCATGCAGTGTCGCCCAGTGATGGCTGCGCGTGAGGGCCATCAACAGGGCGAGGGTTATTCCAATAGCAAGTTGCTGGCGGGAGGTCAGAGATAACATGGCAAGCTCCTTACTTGGCAGGTTGATAACGCAGGGTCACGAACAGGCTACGACCCGGCTGATTGTAGAGATATACCGTCTCGTAGTCCTTGTCAAACAGGTTCTCGACTCGGGTCTGAAGACGCAAGTCCCTGGTCAGCCGGTATTCGGCGCGCAAATCCAGCAAGCCGTAGCCGGACAGCCTGGTGGTATTGGCCAGGTTGTCGTAACGCCGCCCTTCCGCCCGCAGGGTAACCCCCATCCTGTAGGCCCCTAAATCCCGGTCGAGATCGAGGCGCAGGCTCTGTTCCGCACGACGGTTCAGTACCTTGCCGTAATTGGCGGTGTTGGAACGGTTTTCAGGATCCTGCAGGGTGAGGTTCAGGCGTGTGTCCCAATCGGCCAGGCGTAAGGCGGCAAACGCTTCCAGGCCGCGGATGCGGGCGGAAGCATTCACCGGGTTGGTGACGCCGTCGAAGCCGATAAGATCAGTCACCCGCGTCTCGAAAGCATTGAGCGACCAACGGCCCGCACCGGCCTTGCCGCCGAGTCCCGCTTCCAGGCTACGCGAGTGTTCCGGCTTGAGATCGGGGTTGCCGAAACCAGGCCAGTACAACTGGTTGAAGGTCGGCGCCTTGAAGGCCGTACCGTAGGCCAGGGTCACGCGCAGATCGTCCGCCAGCGCCCGGCCCCAGGCGGCGTTGCCGGTGGTGTAGGCGCCGAACTGGCTATTGTCGTCGCGGCGCAGGGAGAACTGGAAATCCTGTTTGCCCGCCCGGCCCTGGTATTGGGCGAACAGCCCGGTCGTGTCGCGGCTCGTCACGGCATAGGCCGTAGTGCTGGTAACCACGTCTTCCTGGCGATCCAGACCCAGTGTGAAAAGGTGGCCGGGAGCCAGAGCCAGGTCGTTTTGCCAGGACAGGGTGTTGCGACGGGTGTTGAAGCGGCTCATGAAGAGGCCGTTGAGGAAATTGTCCGAATCATCCTCGCTCTGCCCGGCGGCCAGTTTCAAACTCCACAGCTCGCTGGCCTGGTGCTTCAGGCTGAGGCCGGCGGCCTGCTGCACGGACGCGCTCTGGTTCTGGAAGCTGCCGTCGAAGTCGTTGCGGCCTTGGGCGCGCAGCAGGTGGAAATCGACTTCACTGCCGGGCTGGAAACGATAGCCTGCGCGCAGATTAAGGCTGGTATTGCGGTAGCCGTCCTTGTCCGGCTCGACGGTGAAGCACCCCGCCTTCAACGAGCCTTTGCAGGCGTTGAACCCATCCGTCTCCAGTTGGCTCAGCCCCAGGTTGAGCCAGCTATTTTCTCCGCCGCCGGAGAGATTCGCCGCAGCCTGCCGGGTGTTGTAACTCCCCAACGTGACGCTGGCGGAAGGCATCAATGCGCCGCCGCCCTTGCGGGTGAAAATCTGGATCACCCCACCGATGGCCTCGGAACCGTAAAGGCTGGAACGCGGGCCGCGCACCACCTCGATGCGCTCGATCTGCTCCACGGGGAAATCCTGGAATGCGGCGGTACCCAAGGTGGCCGAACCCACCTTGATGCCGTCGATCAGCACCACCACGTGATCGGAGTTGGTGCCGCGCAAAAAGACCGAGGTGGCCTTGCCCGCGCCGCCGCTGTTGGCGATGGACACGCCCGCCAGTCCTTGCAGCAAATCCGGCACTGAGGTGGCCTGGCTGCGTTCGATGTCGCGGCGCGTGATGACCGTGGTCGAAGCTAGGCTCTCATCCACGGTTCGCGCCGTGCGTGTGGCGGTCACCACCACGTCGTCGAGACGATAAGCAGGGATTTCCTCGGCGGAAGCTGCGGGCGCCAGAATGGCAAGAGAGATCAGGCTAAGCTTGAAAGGAGATTTCATTTGTTTTCCATTGTTTTGGCATGCAACCCCGCATACCGTGGTGAGAACAATGGAAATACCGCAAAAATGACGTAAAACAGCCACTTCGGCTACCGTCACCCCGCGGTATTTCCGTATCGGTTCCAGGCCGGTCTCCGGGCTCGTGAAAAAACGCACCGCCTTCCCATGGCTTAAGCCACAGTGGCATGGTTGATGCGTTCGCGCTCACTTACCGTTGCGGGGGCAGCACAGGCTTCGTCCATTGCTGGGCTCACCTGTTTCCCGTTTAACCCGTCCGCCGGAAGGCGGAACAGGCACCTAAAACATGGCCGCCATTCTAACAAATGTGGACCGGCCCGTCTTGAATTTCTCGCGCCCATTGGGGAAGTGGCGAAATTTTGCTATTGTTCGCGTCATGCTCAAAGACGCCATCGACCTGTCTACGCTTCGTCGCGTATTAGTCATCAAACTACGCCACCACGGCGACGTGCTGCTCACCTCGCCGGTTTTCAGCGTACTGAAAAACCACGCGCCGCATCTGGAAATCGACGCGCTGGTTTATCAGGACACGGCGGAAATGCTGAGCCTCCATCCCGCCATCAGCCAACTGCATACCATCGACCGGAAGTGGAAATCCGCCGGCATCCTGACCCAGGCCAAAGCCGAATGGCAACTGCTGTCGGCGCTGCGGGCCAGGCGCTACGACCTGATCGTCCACCTGACCGAACACAACCGGGGGGCCTGGTTAGCCAGGCTGCTCGGCGCGCGCTATGGCGTGGCCGAAAAACTGCGCGGCAAAAGCCGGTTCTGGTACAACAGCTTCAGCCACCGCTACCCCGTTCCCTTCAGTCGCTGGCGCCACCGTGTTGAGCTCAATCTGGACGCGCTGCGCCGCATCGGGGTCTATCCCGCCGAACGGGAGCGGCGCCTCACACTGGTTCCCGGCGAGGAAGCAGAAACCTTCATCGACCAGGAACTCGAACAACAGGGTTTGCGGGGAAAGCCATTTCTCCATCTGCACCCGACTTCGCGCTGGCAGTTCAAATGCTGGCCCGAGGAAAAAATGGGTGAACTGATCGGCACCCTGCAGCAGGAAGGGCATCGAGTGGTGCTGACTGCCGGACCGGGCGACGACGAGATGACAGCGGTAAAACGCATCACCGCCTCCCTGTCCGCGCCCGTGACGGACCTGTCCGGCCGCCTGTCGCTCAAACAGCTTGCGGCGCTCACCGCCAGAGCGCAGGCCTTCATCGGCGTGGATTCCGCCCCGATGCATATCGCTGCCGCCATGGGAATACCCACGGCAGTCCTGTTCGGCCCCAGCGGAGACCCGGAATGGGGCCCATGGCAAGTCCCGCACCGGATCATCACCTCAAACCATACCTGCCGCCCTTGCGGCAACGATGGCTGCGGCGGCGGGAAACTCAGCGAATGCCTGACCACGATTTCCGTCAACGAGGTTCTTGCCGCCATTCGAGAGGTAATGGGTGATGAGTAATGGGAAATGGGGAAAGAACCCTCACCCCTCACCCCTCACCCCTCACCCGCTTCGCATCGCCCTCGTCCGCCAGCGCTATACCCCCTTCGGCGGGGCGGAGCGCTTCGTCGCCAATGCCGTGCGCGCCCTGCGTGCCGAGGGCGCATCGCTGACCATCGTCACCCGTCACTGGCCTGGCGGGGAAGAATTCTCTCCCCTGATCTGCAACCCCTTTTACCTCGGCAGCCTGTGGCGCGACTGGAGCTTTGCCCGCTGTGTCTGCCGCACTTTGCAAAAGGAGGATTTCGACCTGGTGCAGTCGCACGAGCGCATCCCCTGCTGCGACATATACCGCGCCGGAGACGGCGTTCACCGCGAGTGGCTGGCCCAGCGCCGGCGCGTGCTCGGCCCGCTGAGCCGGCTCGGCATCGCCCTCAATCCCTACCACCGCCACGTGCTCGCCGCAGAAAAAAAACTCTTCGCCAGCCCGCAACTCAAGGCGGTGATTTGCAATTCGGAAATGGTCAAGGAGGAAATCCAGCGTCATTTCGGATTTCCTGAAGAAAAGCTGCACGTCATTTACAGCGGTGTCGACCTGGATGCGTTTCACCCCGGGCTACGGAAACTCCACCGCTCCGCGGTGCTCGCCCAATACCACATTCCCGCCGATGCCACCGTCTTTCTCTTCGTCGGCTCCGGCTTCGAACGCAAGGGACTGACCACTGCGCTTCGCGCCCTGGCCCGCCTGCCGGCATCCGTTCATTTGCTGGTGGCGGGCAAGGACAAGAAACTCGAACAGTTTCGCCGCCTGGCGAATAGATTGGGGGTAGGGGCCAGAACCCGGTTTCTGGGCGGCCAGGAAGACGTGAAGCCGTTTTATGGCGCCGCCGATGCTTTTTTCTTGCCCACGCTCTACGATCCCTTCCCCAATGCTGCGCTGGAAGCTTTTGCCTGCGGCCTGCCGGTGATCACCAGCACCAGGAGCGGAGCAGCGGAATTGATCCGCGAGGGGGAAAACGGCTTCGTCCGCGACGCGCTGGATGTCGCGGGATTTGTCGCCGCAATGCGACAGATTGCCATGCAGGGCGCTGCCCCTTACCGCGCGCCTTCACGGGACACCGTGGCAGCGCTTTCTCCGGCCACCATGAGCAGCCGGCTGTTCACCCTTTACCGGGATTTGCTTGGCGGCGCTCGGATTGGGGCAGAAAAGTGCGTATAATTCGCCGGTTATGCCCCGTCCAGAAATGAACAGCAGGGAACTTTACCTGCGCTTGCTCAAAAACGTCCTGCCCTACTGGCGCACTTTCGCGCTGTCCATTGTGAGCATGGTGGCGCTGGCGGCAACCGAGCCCCTTTTCCCGGCGCTGATGAAACCCTTGCTCGACAACGGCTTCGTCAACCGGAACATTGAAATGACCTGGCTGGTGCCGGCAGCACTGATCGGCCTGTTCCTGTTGCGCGGCCTGCTCACCTATGCGGGCTCCTATACCATCGCCTGGGTCGGCAATAAATTGGTGATGGATCTGCGCGACCAGATGTTCCGCAAAATCATCGCCCTGCCCATTCCCTACTATGACAACAGCAGCACCGGCGCGCTCATCTCGAAAGTGGTGTACGACGTGGGGCAGGTAACCGCTGCCGCTACCAGCGCCATTACCGTGCTGGTGCGCGACTCCCTGACCATCATCGGGCTTCTGGGATGGATGCTGTACCTCAACTGGAAGCTGACTCTGGTCAGCCTGGTCATCGCGCCCATCGTCGCCCTCATCGTCAAGGCATTCAGCGGCCGCCTGCGGACAATGAGCCGGGAAGCCCAGCGTTCCATGGGCAACATCACCCAGGTACTGGAGGAAACCATTGGCTGCAACAAAGTGGTCAAGGTCTTTGGCGGCCAGGAATATGAGGCGCAGCGCTTCTTCGACGCCAACAACCAGGTGCGCCGCTTCAACATGAAGCAGACCATCGCGGCGGCGGCCTCGGTGCCCCTGGTACAGTTCTTCGCCGCCGTGGCATTGGCCATCATCGTGTATATCGCCATCGACCAGTCCTCCGCCGATCAGACCACGGTGGGCGGGTTCGTTTCCTTCATCACCGCCATGCTGATGCTGCTGGCGCCGCTGAAACGACTGACCGGCGTCAATGAAAGCCTGCAACGGGGGCTGGCGGCGGCCGAAAGCGTGTTCGAGCTGATCGACCAGGAATCCGAGCCGGACAGCGGCACCGAACCGCTCCCCCGCGCCAGCGGCCGGATCGAATTCCGCGATCTGGGCCTTGCCTATCGGCCTGAAGAAGCGCCGGCGCTGGAGGGTATTTCCCTTGCGATCGAACCGGGCGAAACCGTTGCCCTGGTGGGGCCATCCGGCGGCGGCAAGACCTCGCTCGTCAACCTCATCCCGCGCTTCTACCATCCCACATCGGGCCATCTCCTGATCGATGGCCATAATGTCGAACACATCAAGCTCTCCGACCTGCGCGCCAATATCGCCATGGTCAGCCAGGACGTGGCCCTGTTCAACGACACGGTCGCCGCCAACATCGCCTATGGCGCCATGCGCGGCGCCAGCGAGGCGGAAATCGTGGCCGCCGCCGAAGCCGCCCATGCGATGGAATTTATCCTCCGCATGCCGCAAGGCATGCAGACTCTGATCGGCGAAAACGGCGTACGCCTGTCGGGCGGCCAGCGCCAGCGCCTGGCGATTGCCCGCGCCATTTTGAAAAACGCCCCTATCCTGATCCTGGACGAAGCCACCTCAGCCCTCGACACCGAATCCGAACGCCACGTCCAGGCCGCACTGGAAACCTTGATGCAGGGGCGCACCACCATCGTCATCGCACACCGGCTTTCGACGATTGAAAAGGCCGACCGCATCGTGGTGCTGCAAAAGGGGCGCATCGGCGAAATCGGCAGCCATAGTGAACTGCTGGAAAAGAACGGGATGTATGCTCATTTACACCGCTTACAGTTTGCTGTGGACCACCCAACATGACCCTTTCCATCGAACGCACCCTGGAAGATACCCTCAAGCTTCTTCCTGACTTCAAGCAGTTGATAGAGGGGCTTCCTTATGAACACAAAGGGATTCCTAACAGTGAAATGTTTTTCCTGTACGCCACCGCAAAAGGGCTGAATCCGCCGCAAATTCTGGAATCAGGCCGAGCGCGAGGTCAAAGCACCCATCTTCTTGCCTTGTCCTTTCCGGACACCGCTATCGTGAGCGTGGAGTATGATGCCAGTTCCCCCGATGTGCCTATCGCCACCGCACGCCTTACACCATTCAAGAATGTCGATTTACAGTTTGGTGATTCCACCCGCCTGTTTCCAGACTTGATTCAGGACGGTGACGTGGTTCTGATCGATGGCCCTAAAGGTTTCCGTGGACTACGTCTCGCGCTTGGGTTGCTGGCTACAGGCAAGCCTGCCGCAGTCTTCGTTCACGACTGCCCGAAAGGCACTGAAGAGCGCCGATTCCTCGACAAATATCTGTCTGATGTTTTCCATAGCGACCATCCCCAATTTGTACGGGAATATGCCACTCTGGATCGGGGTGAATTTCCGATGCCCTCGGAACCGGGCCAGAGTTATGGCCCCACCCTCTCATGTTTGCCTCGTGTCGATGGTTTTAATTACCGTGCCGTTTTGCGTCGGCTGATTTTCGTCGGCCTTGCCAACCGGCTTCGTAACTCGTTCCGCAAGCTGTTGCGAGCTGACTGAGCATTCATGTCTGTCGTCCCGGTCCCGCGCGACTCCGCGCCATCTTTTCTGGTGATCCATGTCTCCCGCATCGGGGACACCATGATGTTTACACCGGCGCTCCGCGCCATCGCCAAGGCCTTTCCAGACAGCGAAATCACCTGCCTTGGACATCCCAATCGCCATACTGTGCTGCAAAACCTGCCCTTCGTGAAGCACGTCGGCTCGATCAGCAAAACCACGGCTGTCTGGCGTGGCCGGCTGGGGCGCAAAAAATGGGACTACGCCATCGTCGCCGGGTTCGATGAACCGCTGGTTGCCTATGCCCTGCGTGTGGCGCATAAAGTCGTGGCCTTCCGTCAGGCGGACGAGCGCCTGAACCGACAACTCTACCGCGTTGTTGAGCCCGCACCCATCAATTCCCTACATGGCGTGCGACAGTTTCTGATGCTCCCGGACGCACTCGGCATTTCCCCGGACGGCTACCGTCTTGCTTACCGCGTCACCCAGGAAGAGCAGACTACTGCCCGTGAGCGGCTGAGCAAACTGTGGCCAGCCCGCTCTTCTCCTCTGGTGGGACTGATGCTCGAAAGCTTTCCAACCAAACCCTACCGCGACTGGCCGGCCGAGCATTTTGTTAAACTGTGCCGCCATATTCTGGATGCTTATCCTGAAGCCTGTTTCGTCTTGCTTGGTGGTGGGCTCCCTCAGGGAAAGGTCGCATTGTTCCATGACACTTTCGGAGAGAAAGTTGCCAATCTTTCCGGCCGGCTCTCCCTGCGCCAAAGTGCTGCGATCATGGCCGAACTGGATCTCTACGTGGGGGTGGATACCGGACCCACGCACATTGCGGGCGCACTGGATATGCCGATGGTTGCGTTGTATCACTGCCTGCATCCCAGCGAGGGCCTGAAGCCGCTCGAGCGTCCCCGCCTATGGATACTCGACCTTCCTCTCGATGAAGGTGAAGTTTGCTCTAGCCGGACGCCTCTTTCCAGGATCACCGTGGAGGCGGTTTGGGAATGTGCCAAGGCAGCGTTGGCCGAGCCTTTGTCACCCGCTTCAATTTCTTCGGATCAACCCGGACATGGCTAATCCCCCGCTTCATATCGTCCACACGGAAAACTCCTGCGGCTGGGGTGGGCAGGAAATCCGGGTGCTCACCGAAGCTGCCGGGATGATCCGCCGCGGTCACCGCGTGACCCTCATCTGCCCTGCCGAGGCCAGGATTTACTCCGCAGCGCAGCAACGAGGAATTCCCGTAGTTGCCCTGCCGATTGCGCGCAAGAATCTGAAGGGTTTGTTTGCGCTTCGCCGCTGGCTGGCCGAGCATCGCCCCGACGTGGTGAATACCCACAGCTCGACCGACACCTGGCTTACCGCACTGGCCCGTCTTACTCTGAACGGGCTGGCGGTAGTGCGTACCCGCCACATTTCGGCGCCGGTGCCATGCAACTGGCCGTCCCGCTGGCTTTATCGCCATGCCGTGGATCGTATCGCCACCACCGGCGAGGCATTGCGCTCGCAGTTGGTCAAAAAACTAGACCTGCCGCCGGATCATGTCATTTCTGTGCCGACCGGAATCGATCTGGCGCGCTATTGCCCCCAACCAGAAGAAATCCGCACGTTGATCCGCGCTGAACTGGGTATTTCCCCTGCCGCGAAAGTGATTGGCATCGTCGCCACCCTGCGCAGCTGGAAGGGGCACACTTACCTGCTACAGGCATTTTCTTCACTGGCAGCGAAAGATCCCGAGCTGGAATTACTCATTGCCGGCGATGGCCCGATGCGCGAGCAGATTGCCGGGTGGGCGGCTCAATCGGGTGTCGCCGGCAGAATCCATTTGACGGGCCAGCGCGAGGATGTTCCCGCTATCCTGGCCGCGATGGACGTGTTTGTTTTGCCATCCTATGCCAATGAAGGCGTACCCCAGGCGCTGATGCAGGCGATGGCAGCGGGTCTGCCGGTGGTGTCCACCCACGTCGGCGCGATTGACGAACTGGTGGCGGACAAGCTGAGTGGTTTCCTGGTTACGCCGAAGAATGCTGTTCAACTGGAGGAAAAGCTGGCTGAACTGCTGCAAAATCCCGAGTTGTGCGCCCGTTTCGGCCAGGCAGGGCGGGAAATCGTGGCGGCGCGTTATTCCCTCGATGCGATGCTGGATGCCATGGAAGGTGTTTTCTATTCCTGTGTGCAGCGCTAACCACCTGTCGCGCACATCATGAAAATTGCCTTCATTACCACCAATCTTCGAGGCGGGGGCGCTGAAAAAGCGGTCGTCAAGCTGGCCTCTCTGTTGGCGCAAAGATCTCACGAAGTGCATGTCATTCTGCTCGAGAATATCGTCGAGCACGAACTGGATCCGGCCTTCACCCTGCACGCGCTGTCGCCCCCCGGTCGGGTGCGAAGCAAGGGGGTTTCAGGCAAGTATCTGGCAGCCGTGAGGCTGTGGCGTTTGTTTCGTCGTCTGCAGAAGAGCGCGCCCTTCGATCTGGTCGTTTCAACCTTGCCTTACGCAGATGAAGTGGTTGCCATCGCGCGCCTGCCGCGAGTGTGGTATCGCATCGCCAATACCCTTTCCGCAGAAATAGAAGCGCTGCGCAAGTCCAGTCCGGGCAAGGCGGAACGGCGTCTGAGTCGTTATCGTGGCCTGTATTCCGGCCAGAACCTGATCGCCGTTTCACAGGGCGTGGCGGATGATCTAAGATCGAACCTGGGTCTGAAGGCCAATATTGTTCAAATCTACAATCCATTCGAGATCGAGAACATTCGTCGTTTGGCCGACGAAGCGGAACCCGGGCTGCCCGCCGTTCCCTATATTGTGCATGTCGGACGCTTCGCGCCGCAGAAGCGGCATGATCTGTTGTTCGAGGCGTTCAAACCTTTTGCCGCGACCCACAAGCTGGTGCTGCTGGTTAATCCGGATGCCAGACTTGAAGAAATGCTGAGCCGGTATGGAATTCAGAATGATGTGATCCTCGCCGGGTTCAGGAAAAACCCCTATCCCTGGTTAAAACATGCCGACTTGCTGGTATTGTGTTCGGACCGCGAAGGCATGCCCAACGTGTTGATCGAGGCCATGATCTGCGGCACCCAGGTGGTGAGCACCGATTGCCCTTCCGGCCCGCGCGAGGTGATGACGGGTGAATTGATCCGTCACCTGGTACCGGTCAACGATATTCATGCCCTGGTCGGTGCCATGAGAGATGCCTTGGCACACCCTCTTCAGCTTGCCGGAATGGAATACGAAAAATTTACTGCGGCTCATGTGGCAGAAAAATACGAAAATTTGGGCTTGCTCTGGAAAAAGGTCTTATAAGCGAATATGTGCGGCATTCTTGCATTGATCGACTCTCCCTGGCAGGCCAACGCGGCAGAGGCGCTGGCGACCCTGCACAGCCGCGGCCCGGATGATCAGGATGTTCTGCATCTTCCCGGTGTGGCGCTGGGACATGCCCGTCTCGCGGTCATCGACGTGGCGGGTGGCAAGCAGCCGATGCAAACCCCGGATGGGCGCTACGCGATAGTCTTCAACGGCGAAATCTACAACTTCCAGTCCTTGCGCGATGAGTTGACGACGCTGGGCCACGCTTTCGTCACCCATTCGGATACCGAAGTCATCCTCCACGGTTACGTGGAATGGGGGGGCGCGGTGGTGGAGCGGCTGGACGGCATGTTCGCTTTCGCCATCTGGGACAATGCCCGCCGCACCCTGTTCGCCGCCCGCGACCGGGTCGGCATCAAGCCATTGTTTTATTCCACGACCGATGGCTTTGCCCTGGCCTCCACCCTGGAGCCGTTTTTCCGGCTTGAGGGCTTCCCGCGCCAGCTCGACTACGAGGCATTGCGCGATTTTCTTGCCTTCCAGACTGTGCTTGCTCCGGCTTCTTTCCTCAAGCATGTGCGTCAGCTTCCCCCCGCCTCGCGGCTGACCTACCATGCGGATTCGCGGCAGTTGGATGTCGCACGCTACTGGATGATTCCATCGGCATCGGAAGCACTCCCTCCCGGACCAGACGAGCTTGCGGAAGAATTCGATCGCCTCCTGCGGGACAGCGTGCGCAGCCAGATCGTTTCCGACGTACCGCTGGGCGCTTTCCTGAGCGGCGGCATCGACAGTAGCCTGATGGTCCACTACATGGCAGCTGCCAGCGTGAAGCCCCTGCGCACGTTCAGCATGCGCTTCCGCGAAACGGCTTATGACGAGACGGCGCACGCCGAAGCCGTGGCCCGGCAATATGGCACGGAACATCACATCATCGATGCGCCGGATATCGGCCCGGACAAGTTGCTTGCAGCCATCCGCGGGCTGGATCAACCGCTCGCCGACCCCGCCTATATCACCACTGCCGAGTTGTCGCGCCTGACGCGAACCAGCGTTACCGTGGCGCTCAGCGGTGACGGGGGCGATGAAATGTTCGGCGGTTATGCGCGTTTTCTCGATGTGGAAGACAATTATCCGGATAGCCTTGCCAAGCGGCTGCTGCGCACCCTGATTACTCATGGGGTCCTGCCGGGATCGCTCCTGCGGCGCAGCCTGGCAGGACAGGACATGTTGCTCTACCGCAAGGTTGAGCTTGGTCCCTACGAAGCGTCGCGCAAAAGTCTTGGGCGCTATCTTGCCCCCGCCGCCCGGTCGGCCTGCCGCTCGGAAAAGACGCTGGAGGGGTGGCGCAATCTGGCGCTCGCCTTCGGTGGCCGCATGGATACCGGCAGCCTGATGCGCGCGGACCTGTGGACCTATCTCAGCGAAAACTGCCTGGTCAAAACCGACCGCGCCAGCATGCTGCATAGCCTGGAAGTACGCGTGCCGATGCTGTCCAACGCCATTCTCGACCGGGCGCTTACCCTTCCCGCAAGCGTCCATTTCGATGGCGGGGGCGGGAAAGCCATCCTGCGCCGCCTGGCGCAACAGCATTTGCCGCAGCAGGTATGGAACCGGCCCAAACATGGCTTTTCCGTACCGCTACAGGATTATTTCAATGGGCAATGGCAACAGGTTGGCAACGATTTTTTCAGCCAAAGCCAACGAATTGCCCCTTTCCTCGACAGCAGCGCCCTGAATGCGCTCTGGAACGAGGCAAAAACCGGCAAAGCCTCGCGGCGCCTCGCTTATACTTTCCTGGTGCTGCTGATCTGGCTGGACAACCACAAACTGGATACCTAAAGGCAAGGCAATCATGGACTGGACAAAACTGACCGACGACCCCAACAATTCCGAGGCGCGCAGCAAGGTGCTGCAGGCGCTAGTGCAACGACGAGCCATCCATACGGATGTGGACTTGATGGATTACCTCGTACAGCGCATAGCCGGAAAGCGGGTGCTGGATATCGGCGTGGTGTCGCACACCATGGATTATGTGAGCAAAAAAAACTGGCGCCACGCCATCGTGGCCCAACA
>CAMTYG010000103.1:0-11462 GCA_947085875.1 uncultured Sulfuricella sp. | reverse complement strand
CCGTCGAACACGAACTGCACCGCCAGGGCGGACAGCAGGATGCCGAAAATCCGGTTGATCACCTGCATCCCCGTCACGCCAAGGAAGCGGTGGAGCTGGCTGGCGGTCAGCATGGCAACGAAGGTCAGCAGCATGATGGCGAGGAGGGCGGCCAGGACGATCAGTTGATGCGTGGCATGCCCCTCGGCATTCGCCATCAACAGGATGGCAGCCCCGATGGCGCCGGGGCCGGCAATCAGCGGGGTGGCGAGCGGGAACACGGCAATGTCATGCTTGTGTTCGGCCTCGCGATCCTCCTCGTCCGTCGTCGAGGTGGCGCCGGAGGTGCGCGCAAACACCATGTCGATGCTGATCAACAGCAACAAAATGCCGCCGGCCGTCCTCAGCGCCGCCAGGGAAATGCCCAGGCTGGCCAGCAGAAACTTCCCGAGCAGGGCAAAAACCAGCAGGATCGCCGTGGCGATCACGATCCCGCGGATAGCGATGGAACGCCGCTCCGACGAGCTTGCCGTCGCCGTCAGGGCGGCGAACATCGCCGCCACATCTATCGGAGCAACCGTTGCGAAAAAGGTTGCCAGGGCGATGCCCGCAGTCTCGAACATTTCACTCTCTTAAAGTTGATGCAGGTCATTAAAGCTTGCTTTAATATATGTTATTGAGTTATACGATTACAATACCCGATCCACAGGAAAGCCAGTAATAATCTGGGGCAGGGCTTCGGTCTCCCATGGCGGGCCAGGACTGTTCGCCCCGGCAAAAACTAACAGGCATGCCTACAAAGTCCAAATACCCGAAGAGTCTTTCCTCGGCCGGGGTTGTTTTCTGCCTGCTGCTGAGCGCGGCGGCATCCGCCTCCGAACCGCAGGCTGCCGCCCCGGAACTGGCATTCCTGTCGGAGATGCCCCTGGTGCTGACCCCTTCCCGCCTGCCCCAGCCCCTGAACGAAGCGCCCGCCGCGGTGACCGTCATCGACCGCGAGCTGATCAAGGCCAGCGGCTACCGCGACCTCGCCCGGCTGTTGCGGCTGGTTCCCGGCATGCAGATCGGCCAGGAGCGGGGCGGCACGCAGTGGGTTACCTACCACGGCATGGCCAACGACTTCCCGTCCTGGATGCAGATGCTGGTGGACGGCCGTTCGGTTTACTCGCCCAGCAGCTTCGGTGGGGTGGACTGGGCCGGCCTGCCGGTCAGCATCGACGAAATCGAGCGCATCGAGGTCGTGCGCGGCACCCATTCGGCGGCCTACGGCGCCAATGCTTTCCTCGGCGCGATCAACATCATTACCCGCCACAGCGCCGAAGCTCCCGGCGTGAAAGCGGCCGCCGGCGTCGGCAACGCCGGCATCCGCGACCTGAACCTGGAACTGGGCGGCGCCACCGGGCAGGGCAGCCTGCGCCTGAATGCCGGGGTCAAGCAGGATGACGGCTTTGCCGGGTTGCACGACGGGCAGACCTTCAAAACCGTCGCCTTGCGCGCGGACCGGCGAATCGGCGACAACGACGAGCTGATGTTCCGCCTGGCCGCCAACAGCGGCACGCGCGCGCTGGGCTACGCGGATTCCACCTTCGGCAACAATGCCGAACGCAGCTCGGATAGCCTCAACGCCTCCCTGCACCTGCAGTGGCGGCATACTCCCCGGCCCGGCGAGGAATGGCTGCTGCAATACTACCGCAACCAGGACAAAATCACCGAAGAATGGATGGCCTCCGCCACGCTGGGGCCGGTCACCGCCAACGTGCCCCTCGACCGCAACCGCAGCAGCGTGCGCGACAACCTGGAACTGCAGCACCGGCAGGCGCTGGCGGAGACGCTGGACTCGGTCTGGGGGCTGGAGCTGCGCCACGACCAGATCGATTCGCCTTTCCTGTACTACGGCGCATCCCGCCAGCATACCCGCCTGGCCCGCCTGTTCGGCCAGATGGACTGGCGCTTCCGGCCGGACTGGAAGCTTAACGCCAGCCTGTTGGCGGAAAAATACGGCGGCGAGGATCTGCACTTCTCGCCGCGCCTGTTCGCCAACTGGCAGCTCAGCCCGCAGGATACGCTGCGCTTTGGCTACGCCCGCGCCCGCCTGCAGGCCACCGTGTTCGAGCGCAACGGCGATGTGCGCGCTATCTACCAGGGCGTTCTGCTGGTTCAGCCCTACCTGCCCAACCCGGACCTGCAGGCTCCCCGCATGGACAGCCTGGAAATCGGCTACCTCGGCCAGTTCCAGCCGTGGAACACGCGGCTGGACCTGCGCCTGTTCAACGAGCGCATCGAAAATTACATTACCCGCGTCTCCCACCCGGAATATGTCGCGCCGCTGCTGGCAGGCACGCTGCCCTCCGCGCGCTACGAGAACCTGGCCGCCCCGGTTACCCTGCGCGGGCTGGAATACCAGATCGTCAGCCGCCCGGCTGCCGGCACCCGGCTGCTGTTCAGTCACAGCCTGATCGGCCGCCACAGCAGCGACAGCGCCGTGACCCAACTGACCGCACCGTATACCGCCAGCCTGAGCTGGATCCAGGACTGGAACAGCCGCTGGGCCAGCACCCTGACCCTGCTGCGGATGGGCCCGCTGGCCGGCGGCAGCGGCTTTGTAGCGGGCTACCAGTACACTTCCAGCCCCTACACCACGCTGGATGCGCGCCTTGCCCACCATACCAAAGCCGGGAATACCCCGCTGGAAATCGCCCTCACCGCCACCAACCTCGGCGGCCGCCACCAGGAGATCGCCGACCGCTCCGAGCAGTTTCTGCACGGCAGCGCTGCGGTCAACCGGACTTCACCCATGCTCTGGCTGACCTTCACGCTTAACCCCAAATAGGCGAATTGTTTCCTGTGCGTTTCCTTGAGTTAGTCCCTTTCCCGACAACGGGTTTGGGATTACAATACCGCCCTTCCTGCTCAAAAAATAAGCAATGAAAATCGGCCCCTATTCCCTGAATAGCAACCTGGTCGTCGCCCCCATGGCGGGGGTGACGGACCGCCCTTTCCGCAAGCTGTGCCGCAGCTTCGGTGCGGGACTTGCCGTATCGGAGATGGTCGCCTCCAATTCCCTGCTCTATGGCAGCGAGAAAACCAGGCGCCGGGCCGACAACACGGGGGAATCCGAGCCGGTGTCGGTGCAGATTGTCGGCTCCGATCCGGCCATGCTGGCGGAAGCGGCGAAATACAATACCGACCGCGGCGCCCAGATCATCGACATCAACATGGGCTGCCCGGCGAAGAAAATCTGCCACGTCATGGCCGGTTCGGCGCTGTTGCAGAACGAGCCTCTGGTGGCGCGCATCCTGGAAGCGGTGGTAAAAGCGGTGGATGTGCCGGTGACCCTGAAGATCCGCACCGGCTGGGACAGGAATAACCGCAACGCCATCAACGTGGCGCGCATCGCCGAGGCCTCCGGCATTCAGGCGCTGGCCATCCATGGCCGCACCCGCGCCTGCGGCTACAGCGGCGACGCCGAGTACGACACCATCGCCGCGGTCAAGGCTGAAATTCATATTCCCGTGATCGCCAACGGCGATATCACCACGCCGCAAAAAGCCAAGTTCGTGCTCGATTACACCCGGGCCGACGCCGTCATGATCGGTCGCGCGGCTCAGGGCCGGCCGTGGATTTTCCGCGACATCGCCCATTACCTCAAAACCGGCGAATTGCTGCCGCACCCCGATGTGGCCGAGACCCACAGCCTGCTGAACAGCCACCTGCACGAGCTTTACGCCTTCTACGGCGAGCACACCGGCGTGCGCATGGCGCGCAAGCACATTGCCTGGTACACCCGGGGCCTGCCGGATTCCGCCGGGTTCCGCCATGCCATGAACCAGTTGCAATCCACCCGCGAGCAGATCGACGCCGTCGAGCGCTTCTTTGCCGAGTCGACAGCACACACTTACATGATGGAAAACGAGATGGCAGCATGATCGACGAAAACGACATTTCAGCCTGCGTGCGCAAGGCTCTGGACAGCTACTTCAAGGATCTGGACGGGGAAAAGCCCAGCGCCATCTACGAGATGGTGGTGGGATGCGTGGAAAAGCCGCTGCTGCAGGTAATCCTCGACCACGCCCAAGGCAACCAGACCCGCGCCGCCGAAATCCTCGGCCTGAACCGCAATACGCTGCGCAAGAAAATGAAGACTCACGGGATCAAATAAAAACCCAAATTTAAAAGCCAACCACGAATTACACGAATTTCCACGAATTAACCCGAATGTTTACAAATTGACGAATGATTTTTGGCGCGTTCTTATTCGTGTGCATTCGTGAAAATTCGTGGCATTCGTGGTGAAACTGCTTTTCCAGGAAAAATGAACATGACCAAAATCCAGCGCGCCCTGATCAGCGTTTCCGATAAATCCGGCGTACTCGAATTCGCCAGGACCCTGCGCCAGTTCGGCGTGGAAATCCTCTCCACCGGCGGTACCGCGAAAATGCTTGCGGATGCGGGCGTGGCGGTCACCGAGGTGGGCGATTACACCGGCTTCCCGGAAATGCTCGATGGCCGGGTCAAGACCCTGCACCCGAAAGTGCATGGCGGCATCCTCTACCGCCGCGACCTGCCGGCCCATGTTTCGGCTGCGGCCAGCGCCGGCATCCCGCCGATCGACCTGGTGGTGGTGAACCTGTACCCGTTCCGCGCCACCATCGCCAAACCCGACTGCTCGCTGGAAGACGCGATCGAGAACATCGACATCGGCGGCCCGACCATGGTGCGTGCCGCCGCCAAGAATCACCGCGATGTGGCCGTGGTGACCGACCCGGCCGACTACGCCGCACTGGCCGCCGAGCTGCAGGCCAATGGCGGGGCGTTCAGCAGCGATACCAAATTCAAGCTGGCGGTGAAGGCTTTCTCCCACACCGCCGAGTACGACGGGGCGATCAGCAACTACCTGACCGCCATCACCCCGGACGGCTCCAGGCAGCAATTCCCGGAACGGCTCAACTTCCAGTTCGCCAAGGCCCAGGCCATGCGCTATGGCGAAAACCCGCACCAGCAGGCCGCGTTCTACGTTGCGACCGGCGAGAAGGAGGCGAGCATCGCCACCGCCCGCCAACTGCAAGGCAAGGAGCTGTCCTACAACAATATCGGCGATGCCGATGCCGCGCTGGAATGCGTGAAGCAGTTCGACGAGGCGCCGTCCTGCGTCATCGTCAAGCACGCCAATCCTTGTGGCGTTGCCTACGGCGTCAACCTGCTCGAAGCCTACGACCTCGCCTACAAGACCGACCCCGAATCCGCCTTCGGCGGCATCATCGCCGTCAACGGCGAGCTGGATGCCGCGACGGCACAGGCCATCGTCGAGCGCCAGTTCGTCGAAGTCATCATCGCCCCCAAGGTTTCGGCGGCGGCCAGCGAAATTGTGGCGGCGAAAAAGAACGTGCGCCTGCTGGAATGCGGCCAGTGGGCTAAGGAGCCGGCCCAGCGCCTGGATTTCAAGCGCGTCACCGGCGGCCTGCTGGTACAGGGCGCCGACCTGTCGCTCTACAATGAACTCAAGGTGGTCACCAAACGCGCCCCGACCGAAGCCGAGATGGCCGACCTGCTGTTTGCCTGGCGCGTGGCCAAGTACGTCAAATCCAACGCCATCGTCTATGCCAAGGGCAAAATGACCATCGGCGTCGGCGCCGGCCAGATGAGCCGGATCAACTCGGCGCGCATCGCCGCCATCAAGGCCGAACATGCCGGCTTGCAGGTCAGCGGTTCGGTGATGGCCTCGGACGCGTTCTTCCCGTTCCGCGACGGCATCGATTCGGCCGCCCAGTCCGGCATCGTCGCCGTGATCCAGCCCGGCGGCTCGATGCGCGACGAGGAGGTGATCGCCGCCGCGGACGAGCATGGCATGGCGATGGTGTTCACCGGGATGCGGCATTTCCGGCATTAAATCCGGTGAAAGGTGAGGGGTGAGGGGTGAGGCGAAAATCGGCAGCAGCACGGATTTTGACCTTCCCCCTCACCCCTCACCCTTTACCCCTCACCTTTATCTGGCTTAGGCTTAAACATGAAAATTTTAGTCATCGGCAACGGCGGACGTGAGCACGCACTCGCATGGAAACTGGCGCAGAGCCCGCGTTCGACCAAGATCTTCGTCGCTCCCGGCAACGCCGGCACGGCGCTCGAGCCGGACCTGACCAATCTCGCCATCACCGCGATTCCCGAACTGCTAGCATTCGCACAACAGGAAAAGATCGCCTTTACCGTGGTCGGCCCGGAAGCCCCGCTGGCCGCCGGCATCGTCGACGCCTTCCGTGCCGAAGGGCTGAAAATCTTCGGCCCGACCCGGTTCGCGGCGCAACTGGAAAGCTCCAAGGATTTCGCCAAGGCTTTCATGGTGCGCCACGGCATTCCTACCGCCGCCTATGCCACCTTTACCGATGCGGCACTGGCCCACGCCTACATCGACCAGCAGGGTGCCCCCATCGTGA
Source organism: uncultured Sulfuricella sp. (assembly GCA_947085875.1). Taxonomy (GTDB): domain Bacteria; phylum Pseudomonadota; class Gammaproteobacteria; order Burkholderiales; family Sulfuricellaceae; genus Sulfuricella. Next base: position 5,055 of record CAMTYG010000103.1, on the reverse strand, counting down.
TCAAGGCCGACGGACTGGCGGCGGGCAAGGGCGTGGTAGTGGCTCAGGACTTGAACGAAGCGCACGCCGCCGTGGACATGATGCTGGCCGACAACAAACTGGGCAGTGCGGGAGCACGGGTGGTGATCGAGGAATGCCTGCTCGGCGAGGAAGCCAGCTTCATCGTCATGGCCGACGGCAAGCACGTGCTGCCGCTCGCCACCAGCCAGGACCACAAGTGCCTCCTGGATGGCGACCAGGGCCCTAATACCGGCGGCATGGGCGCCTATTCCCCGGCTCCGGTCATTACCCCGACGCTGCACGCGCGCGTGATGCGCGAAGTGATCGACCCGGTGATGCAGGGCATGGTGCAGGAAGGGGAGATGTTCACCGGCTTTCTCTATGCCGGCCTGATGATCGACGCCCAAGGTGGCCTCAAGGTTCTGGAATTCAACTGCCGCATGGGCGACCCGGAAACCCAGCCCATCATGCTGCGCCTGAAGAGCGATTTGCTCACCCTGATGGAGCACGCCGTCAACGGCACGCTCGACAAGGTCGAAGCGGAATGGGACCGCCGCACTGCGCTGGGCGTGGTACTGGCTGCCGCCTGCTACCCCGGCGACCCGCGCAAGGGCGATGTGATCCACGGCCTGCCGCCGCTCACCGACCTGCTGGAAGAAACCCCGCGCGACTATCACGTCTTCCATGCCGGCACCGCCATGAAGGACGGCAAGATCGTCACCAGCGGCGGCCGCGTGCTGTGCGTCACCGCCCTGGGCGACAAGGTACAACTGGCGCAGCGGCGTGCCTACGAAATCGCCGAGCAGATCAAGTTCGACGGCTGCCAGATGCGCCACGACATCGGCTACAGGGCGATAGAAAAGAAAAGATAGCCGCGAAAAGGCACAAAAAACGCAAAAGTGGAAGTTTCTTTTCTTGTTCTTGTGCTTTTTGCGCCTTTTCGTGGCCAATTGTTTATTGACTCTCATTTTATAGCTTATAGGCTGAAACCATGTCCACGCCGTTCTGATGGGCTCGGATTCCAATCAGCGCGGCCGTGCCATGTTCATCGCTGCCAGGAATCAGGGGCGGCAAGCTTCTTTGTAATATGAATCGCGACGCAGTCAAAACCCACCTCACCGATTTGCAGGAACGCATCGTAATCCTGCTGGAGCAGACCGATGGCCACGCCTTCCTGCGCGATGCCTGGCAGCGCCCGGAAGGAGGGGAAGGCTTGAGCTGCGTGCTCGAGGAGGGCAAGGTGTTCGAGCGTGGCGGAGTCAATTTCTCCCACGTGCGCGGGCAAAAGCTGCCCGCCAGCGCCACGGCCAAACGCCCCGAGCTGGCCGGCTGCGCCTTCGAAGCGATGGGCCTGTCGCTGGTGCTGCATCCGCGCAACCCTTACAGTCCCACTACCCATCTCAACGTGCGCTTCTTCTGCGCGCAACCGCACGGCGGCGAGCCGGTGTGGTGGTTCGGCGGCGGCATGGACCTGACGCCCTATTACGGCTTCACCGAGGATGCCGTGCATTTCCACCGCACCTGCCGCGATGCGCTGGCGCCGTTCGGCGCTGAATATTACCCCCGCTTCAAGCAAGGGTGCGACGAATACTTTTACCTCAAGCACCGCAACGAGCCGCGTGGCATAGGCGGAATTTTTTTCGACGACTTCCATGAGCGCGATTTCGATTTCAGCTTCGGCCTGACGCAAAGCGTCGGCGAGCACTTCCTATCCGCTTATATGCCGATATTACAACGCCGCAGCGCATTGTCATACGGAGAGCGTGAGCGCGACTTCCAGGCCTATCGCCGTGGCCGTTATGTCGAATTCAATCTGGTGTGGGATCGCGGCACCCTGTTCGGCCTGCAATCGGGGGGCGTACCGAGTCCATCCTGATGTCGCTGCCGCCCATCGTCAAGTGGCGCTATGACTGGCAGCCGGACAAGGGCTCGGAAGAGGAACGGCTGTACCGCGAGTTTCTGGTGGCGAAAGACTGGCTGGCATAAAACAGAAAATCTTTTAACCACGAATGACACGAATGTTCACGAATCGGCACGAATGAATTTGGAGCATGGCTGGCATAAGACAATTCGTGAACATTCGTGGTTAATCGCCTTTTTAGATAAAACACGCAGACGGCCATTCCATTAGCCGAGGCGTTTCTGGTTATAATCCGCGGAATTACCATAAAAATCAGTTGCCATGGCGGTTTAGAGGAAAACAACAATGCAAACCATAGAAGCGCTGATCGCGACACTGTCCGGCTGGGTATGGGGGCCGCCCATGCTGACGCTGCTGGTGGGCACCGGCCTGTACCTGACCGTGCTGCTGAAAGGCTTGCAGTTTCGGGTGCTGCCGCTGGCTTTCCGTCTGGTTTTTCACAAGGACCACGGCCACGCCGGCGACATCAGCCATTTCGCCGCGCTGATGACGGCACTGGCGGCCACGGTCGGCATCGGCAATATCGTCGGCGTCGCCACCGCGATCACGCTGGGTGGCCCCGGCGCGGTGTTCTGGATGTGGATGACCGGCCTGGTCGGGATGGTGACCAAGTATTCCGAGGCCGTGCTGGCGGTCAAGTACCGCGAAAAAGGGGAGCACGGAATGCGCGGCGGGCCGATGTATTACCTCGCCAACGGCGCCGGCCTGCCGTGGCTGGGCTGGCTGTTCGCCCTGTTCACCGCCCTCGCCACCTTCGGCATCGGCAACATGACGCAGGCCAATGCCACCGCCAAGATCTTTGAAGCCACTTTTCACGTCGCGCCGTGGGTCACCGGCGTCGTGCTGATGGTGCTGACCGCTCTGGTGATTCTGGGCGGCATCCGCTCGATCGGCAGATTCACCTCCTTTCTCGTGCCGTTCATGATCGTCGGCTACGTGGGTTCGGCGCTGGTGGTGCTGGCGCTCAATGTCAGCGAAATTCCCCATGCCTTCGGCCTGATTTTCGGCCATGCCTTCTCGCCGGCCGCCGCCACCGGCGGCTTTGCCGGCGCTACCGTCGCCGCGGCGATGCGGTTCGGCATCGCGCGCGGCGTGTTCTCCAACGAGTCCGGCCTGGGCTCGGCGCCGATTGCCGCCGCCGCCGCGCGCACCAATGATCCGGTCAAACAGGCCCTGGTCAGCATGACCCAGACCTTCATCGACACCCTGGTGGTCTGCACCATGACCGCCCTGGTGATCCTTACCGCGAACTCCTGGACGTTGGGCGTCAGCGCCGGCCAGCTGACCAGCGCCAGCTTCGGCGAAACCCTGGGCAGCGCGGGCGAGATCATCGTCGCCCTGGCGACCGCCCTGTTCGCCTTTTCCACCCTGATCGGCTGGAACTACTACGGAGAGAAAGCCATTGAATATCTCTTCGGTTCGCGCTCCATCCGCATCTACCGCATCGTTTTCATCGCCATGGTGGTCGTCGGCGCGATGATGAGCCTGGAATTCGTCTGGAACTTTTCTGACCTGATGAACGGGATGATGGCCATCCCCAACCTGATCGGCCTGCTGCTGCTGTCCAAGGTTGTCAAGGCCGAGACCGACCGTTATTTCAAGTCATGACCCACGTCGCACATCGCAGCCACTGGAGCAGCCGCTGGACCTTCATCCTGGCCACGGCGGGCTCGGCCATCGGCCTCGGAAACATCTGGAAATTTCCCTACATGACCGGGGTCAACGGCGGCAGCGCCTTCGTCCTGGTGTTTCTCGCCTGCATCGCCCTGGTCGGCATCCCCTTGATGATGTGCGAGATCATGCTCGGACGACGCGCCCAGCGCAACCCGGTGGATGGCATGGCTGCTCTGGCGAAGGAAGCTGGCGCACCGACGCTGTGGAGATGGGTGGGCATCGTGGGCCTGATCGCGGGACTGCTGATTCTGGCTTTTTATAGTGTCATCGCCGGTTGGGTGCTGGATTACGTAGTACGCGCGGCCAGTGGCTCCTTCAAGGGTATCGACGGGGCGATGGCGCAGAGCCAGTTCGATGCGTTTCTTGCCGCGCCGCTGGAACTGGGCTTGTGGCATAGCCTGTTCATCGTGATGACCATGAGCGTGGTGGCGCGCGGCGTGAATTCGGGTCTGGAAGCGGCCAACAATATCCTGATGCCCGCGCTGTTCGCCATCCTGCTGGTACTGCTCGGCTACAGCCTGGCCGAAGGCGATATCACTCGCGCCGCCCGCTTCATGTTTGCCCCGGATTTCTCCAAGGTCACACCGGTGGTTGTGCTCTCGGCATTGGGCCATGCCTTCTTTTCCCTGAGCCTGGGCATGGGAGCGGTGATGGTTTACGGCTCCTATCTCCAGCGCCATGTCTCCATCGCCCGCACCTCCCTGCTCGTGGCCCTTGCCGACACCGCCGTCGGCCTCCTGGTGGGACTCGCCATCTTCGCCCTGGTGTTCGCCAACGGACTGGAGCCGGCGGCGGGGCCAGGACTGATCTTCCAGACCCTGCCCATCGCCTTCGGCAAAATGCCGGGGGGCGCCTTCATCGGCACGCTGTTCTTCCTGCTGGTCGCCTTTGCTGCCTGGACATCGGCGATTTCCCTGGTGGAGCCGGCAATTGCCTGGCTCACCGAAAACACGCGCCTGACCCGCCTTCAAGCGGCGTGGCTGATCGGCCTGACCGACTGGGTGCTCGGCATTGCCGTGCTGCTCTCGTTCAGCGCCTGGAAGGACGTGCGCCTCCTGTTCGGACTCAACATTTTCGACACCCTCGACAAGCTGACCACCAATATCCTGCTGCCCCTGGGCGGGTTGCTCATGGCGCTGTTCGCGGGATGGGTGATGAAGACCCATCACGTTCAGGAAGAACTGAATATCACCACGCAGACTTACCGGCTGTGGCGCTTTACCATCCGCTTCGTGTCGCCGCTGGCGATCATCGCCATCTTCCTTTACCTGTTCGGACTGGTGAAATAAAAAAAGCCGGCATATCGCCGGCTTTTTCATGGTGCAAAGCCCGAATTACTTCAGGCTCATAATCCAGGTCACGATCTTCTTGATGTCTTCGTCCTTGAGAGCGGCATTGCCACCCTTAGGAGGCATAGGCACAGGACCCCACACGTCCTTGCCGCCGGCGATGACTTTCTT
>CAMTYG010000102.1:0-10193 GCA_947085875.1 uncultured Sulfuricella sp. | reverse complement strand
GCCCTATGGCCTCAGTCCGGGGGTTATAGTCACAACAGTGAACGCTGAATGCTATAGGCGCACAACGCCATCAAAGGCTGCGGCAGAATACCCAGCGCCAGCACGGCCAGCCCGTTCATGCTCATGAGCACGCGGGCGTCGGGTTGAGCGGAAATTGGCGACTGATCCTCTGGCGCGTCAAAATACATCAGCTTGACGATGCGCAGGTAGTAGTAAGCGCCGATCACCGACATCAGGACGGCGAACACAACTACCCAGATGAAACCGGCCGAAAGCGCCGCCTGCAGCACGGACAGCTTGGCGTAGAAGCCCACCGTCGGCGGCACGCCGGCCATGGAGAACATCAGCAGCAACATCATGAAGGCATACCAGGGGCTGCGCTGGTTCAAACCCTTTAAGTCGTCGAGATTTTCGGCCTCGAAGCCCTTGCGAGACAGAAGCATGATCATGCCGAAAGTGCCCAGGCTCATCAGCACGTAGGCCAGCACGTAGAACATGGAACTGCTGTAGCCGTTCAGGCTGCCGGAAAGAATGCCGAGCAGCAGGAAGCCCATGTGGGAGATGGTGGAATAGGCCAGCATGCGCTTGATATTGGTCTGGGCGATGGCGGTGATGTTGCCGATCGCCATCGACAGCACGGCCATGATGACCAGCATTCCCTGCCAGTCCTGCACCATTCCCTGCAGGCCCTCGACCAGGAGGCGCATGACGAAGGCGAAGGCGGCGATTTTCGGCGCCGAGCCGATGAACAGAGTCACCGCGGTAGGGGCGCCGTGGTAGACGTCGGGCACCCACATGTGGAACGGCACCGCGCCGAGCTTGAATGCCAGGCCGGCGACGATGAACACCAGGCCGAACACCAGCAGCGTCTCGCCGGCGCCCTGCTGGATGGCTGCGGCCACCTTGCTCAGTTCCAGGCTGCCGGTCGCGCCGTAGATCATCGACATGCCATACAGCAGCAGGCCGGAAGCCAGCGCGCCCAGGACGAAATATTTCATCGCCGCCTCGGTCGCCTGCGCCGAGTCGCGCTGCAGCGCCACCAGCGCATACAGGCTCAGGGACAACAGTTCCAGGCCGAGGTACAGGGTCAGGAAGTGGCTGGCTGAAATCATCACCATCATGCCCAGCATGGCGAACAACACCAGCACGAAGAACTCGCCGCTGAACAGGTTGCGCAACTGGATGTAGCTGCGCGAATAGACCAGCATCGCCGAGACCGAAAGATAGGTCATCAGCTTGAGCACGTCGGCCATGACGTCGTCCACGAACATGCCATTGAAGGTGTGAACCACGTCCTGGCCGCTGGTGCTCACAGTGATCCAGGCCGCGCCGAGCAGCGTGAGCTGGGTCAGGGCGTAGCTGATGAAGCGGTTCTTGTCTGACAGGAACAGGTCCACTACCAGGATCAGCGATGCCATGGTCAGCACGAAGATTTCCGGCAGTGCAGGCGTCAGGTTGGGCATGGCGAATATCATCTAAAATTCTCTCTTAAAGCTTGCTCTGCGCCACGTGCGACAGCAGGTTGTTCACCGATTGGTGCATCACCTCGGTGAACGGCAGCGGGTACAGCCCCATGCCGAGCACCGCGACGGCCAGCAATCCCAGCACCAGGAACTCGCGCGGCGAAACGTCCTTGAGATGTTCGACATGGTCGTTGGCGACGGCGCCGAATACCACCCGCTTCACCATCCACAGCGTGTAGGCGGCGCCGAAAATCAGCGTGGCGGCGGCGAGGAAGGCGTACCAGAAGTTGACCTTGACCGCGCCCATGATCACCATGAACTCGCCGACGAAGCCGCTGGTCGCCGGCAGGCCGGAATTGGCCATGGCGAACAGCACGAAAAAGGCGGCGAAGATCGGCATCCGGTTCGCCACGCCGCCGTAGTCGGCGATCATGCGGCTGTGCATGCGGTCGTAGAGCACGCCGACGCAAAGGAACAGAGCGGCGGAGATGAAGCCGTGGGAAATCATCTGCACCAGCGCGCCTTCCACGCCGTAAGCGTTGAAGATGAAGAAACCGAGGGTAACGAAGCCCATGTGCGAAATCGACGAATAGGCGATCAGCTTCTTCATGTCCGATTGCGCCAGCGCCACCAGACCGATGTAGACCACGGCGATCAGCGACAGGGTAATCATGAAGCCGGACAGGGCATGGCTCGCATCCGGCACGATCGGCAGGGAGAAGCGCAGGAAGCCGTAGGCGCCCAGCTTCAGCATGATCGCCGCCAGCACCACCGAGCCGCCGGTCGGCGCTTCGACGTGGGCATCCGGCAGCCAGGTATGCACCGGCCACATCGGCACCTTGACCGCGAACGCCATGAAGAAGGCGAAGAAGATCAAGATCTGCTCGGTCATGTTCAGCGGCAGACGGTGGAAATCCAGGATCTCGAAGGTGCCGCCCTTGGTGTACAGGTAGATGAACGCCACCAGCATCAGCAGGGAGCCAAGCAGGGTGTAAAGGAAGAACTTGACCGCCGCGTAAACCCGGTTCGGTCCGCCCCAGATGCCGACGATCAGGAACATCGGAATCAGCATCGCCTCCCAGAACACATAGAACAGAATCGAGTCGAGCGCGGCAAAGACGCCATTCATCAGGCCGGACATGAAGAGGAAGGCCGCCATGTACTGCGCCACGCGCTTCTCGATCACTTTCCAGCCGGCTATGACGACCAGCACGGTGGTGAAACTGGTGAGCAGGATGAACAGCACGGAGATGCCGTCCACGCCAAGGTGGTAGGTGATCTTGAAGGTCTCGATCCAGGGACTGATTTCGACGAACTGCATACCCGATTGCAGGTTATCGAACTGGGTATACAGCGGCAGGCTCACCACGAAGCCGGCAAGCGCGCCGATCAGCGCAAAAACACGGGCCAGCCCGGCGTTACGGTCGCCGCCGGTGGCAAGCACGGCAACGCCAGCCGCGATCGGCACCCAGATAACCAGACTCAACAAAGGCAAGCCAGCACTCATAACAACCCTATCTGAATTTTGGAATAGCCACAAAAAAGCACAAAAGGCTCAAAACGCCATGATTTGCCATCTTTGTGCTTCTTGTACCTTTTTGCGGCCATGCTTCTTATCCCTTATACAAACAACGTCATCAGCACGAACACGCCGATGATCATGGCGAAAGCGTAGTGGTAAATGTAGCCCGACTGGAGATGGCGGATTATCGTGGAAAACCAGCCGATCAAGCGCGCCGTGCCGTTGACGAAGAAACCGTCGATCACTGCGACATCGCCGGCTCGCCACAGGGTGCGACCGAGAAATCTTGCGCCACCGGCGAAGAACCAGTCATTGAACTCGTCGAAGCCGTATTTGCGTTCCAGCACGGTATAAATCAGGCTGAAGCGCTGTTTGATCGCTTCTGGGATATCCGGCCGCTTCATGTAGAAGAACCACGACGACCCCACACCGGCGAGCGCCAGCCAGAACGGCAGAGTGGAAAGCGCGTGCACCGCCATGGCAAATGCGCCATGGAATTCATGCATCAGCTCTTCCATCGCCGGGTGGTTTTCGGAGACGAAAATCGCGCCCTGGAAATAGTCGCCGTACAGCATCGGCTGGATGGCGAAGTAACCGATCGCCAGCGAAGGGATCGCCAGCATGATCAGCGGGAAGGTCACCACCCAGGGCGACTCGTGCGGCGCGCCGCCGTGGCCGTGATCATCGTGGCCATGATCATCGTGGCCGTGGCTGGCGTGCACAGGGAAACGCTCCTTGCCGTGGAACACCAGGAAATACATGCGGAAGGAATAGAAGGCGGTGACGAACACCCCCGCCACCACGGCGAAATAGGCAAACCCGGAACCCGGCAGGTGCGACAGTCCCACCGCCTCGATGATGCTGTCCTTGGAATAGAAACCGGACAGGAAAGGCGTGCCGATCAGCGCCAGCGAGCCGATCAGCGCAGTGATCCAGGTGATCGGCATGTACTTGCGCAGGCCCCCCATGTTGCGGATATCCTGATCATGGTGCATGCCCATGATCACCGAACCGGCGGCGAGGAACAGCAGCGCCTTGAAGAAGGCATGGGTCATCAGGTGGAAGATCGCCACCGAGTAGGCCGAGGCGCCCAGCGCCACCGTCATGTAGCCGAGCTGGGACAGAGTGGAATAGGCCACCACGCGCTTGATGTCGTTCTGGATCACGCCGAGGAAACCCATGAACAGGGCGGTGATCGCGCCGATCACCATGACCACCGACAGCGCTGTTTCGGACAGCTCGAACATCGGCGACATCCGCGCCACCATGAAGATACCGGCAGTCACCATGGTCGCCGCATGGATCAGGGCCGAGATCGGAGTCGGACCTTCCATCGAGTCGGGCAGCCAGACATGCAGCGGGAACTGGGCCGACTTGCCCATCGCGCCGATGAACAACAGGATGCAGATCACGCTCATGAGAGACCAATGCTGACCGGGGATCAGCTCGACGGTGGCTTGGGCCAATTCCGGCGCACGCGCGAACACTGCGGCGTAATCCAGCGTGCCGAACCAGGCCAGCACCATGCCGATACCCAGCAGGAAGCCGAAGTCGCCGACGCGGTTGACCAGGAAGGCTTTCAGGTTGGCGTAAATCGCTGTCGGGCGGTTATACCAGAAGCCGATCAGGAGGTACGACACCAGTCCCACCGCCTCCCAGCCGAAGAACAGCTGGACGAAATTGTTCGACATCACCAGCATCAGCATCGAGAAGGTGAACAGCGAAATGTAGCTGAAGAAGCGCTGATAGCCGGGGTCGTCGCGCATGTAGCCGATGGTGTAGATGTGCACCATCAGCGAAACAAAAGTTACCACCAGCAGCATCACGGCGGTGAGGCGATCGATCAGGAAGCCCACCTCGAAACGGGTATCCCCGCTGGTCAGCCAGGTGTAGACGCTGCCATTGAAGGTGTGGCCCGCCATCACGTCCTGAAAAATCACCACCGAACCGACAAAGGAGATCGCCACGCCGAGAATGGTCACCCAGTGCGAAGCCGTACGCCCGATCAGCCATCCGAACAGGCCGGCGATCGCCGCCCCGGCCAGCGGCGCCAGCGGTACCAGCAGATAGAGTTTTTGCATTTCAGTCATAAAAGCAGTCCTGAGTTGGTAGGGTGGGCACCGTCTTTGTGCCCACGCGGTGAGATTTTCTCAGCGTGGGCAAAAGAGCGTTGCCCACCCTACGCCTTTATCCCTTCAAATGATCCAGTTCGGTCACGTTGATCGTGTTCATATTGCGGAACAGCGCCACCAGAATCGCCAGGCCGATGGCCGATTCGGCCGCGGCTACCGTGAGTATGAAGAACACGAAAACCTGCCCGGCGGTGTCGTGCAGATAATGCGAAAAAGCGACGAAATTCATGTTCACCGCCAGCAGCATCAGTTCAATCGCCATCAGCAGGACGATCAGGTTCTTGCGATTGAGGAAGATGCCCACCACGCTGATGGCAAACAGCAGCGCGCCGAGGATCAGATAATGGGTCAATGTCAGCACTTTATTCCCCTTTTTTCTCGGCCGGCATCGAGACCAGTCGCACCCGGTCTTCGCGCTTGACGCTCACCTGCCATGCCGGATCCTGGTGCTTGGTGCCGGGCCGGCGGCGCAGCGTAATCGCGATAGCGGCAACGATCGCCACCAGCAGGATCACCGCGGCGAGTTCAAACGGGTAGACGTAATCGGTATAGAGCAGGCGGCCCAGTTCCTTGGTGTTGCTGTAGCCGGCGGCATGCGACACCGGGTCGGAACCGGCGGTGCGTCCGACTGCTGACAGCACCAGCGTCATTTCAATCGCCATCAGGATGCCGACGAAAGCCGCCAGCGGCAGGTTGCTCCAGAAGCCCTGGCGCATTTTCTCGATGTTCAGGTTGAGCATCATCACCACGAACAGGAACAGCACCATCACCGCTCCGATGTAGACCAGCACCAGGGTGATCGCCAGGAACTCGGCCTCCAGCAGCAACCACAGCCCGGCCCCGGTAAAGAAAGACAGCACCAGAAACAGGGCGGCATGCACCGGATGGCGCGCGGTCACCACGCGGAAACCAGCAAACAGCAGGATGCTCGCGAGGAAGTAGAATACAAGTGTTTCGAACGTCATTACATATGCCCTTATTCGTGAGGCGTGAGGCGTGAGGCGTGAGGCGTAACCGCTTGGCTGCGGCGATTCACCGTGACGCAAATCTCCTCACCCCTCACCCCTATCCTCTCACCGGTATTTAGCATCCGCCGCCTTATCTTTGGCGATCTGCTCTTCGTATTTGTCGCCCATGGCCAGCAGCATGTCCTTGGTGTAATAAAGATCGCCGCGTTTTTCGCCGTGATAGTCGAAAATCCGCGTTTCGACGATCGCATCCACCGGGCAGGCTTCTTCGCAGAAGCCGCAGAAAATGCACTTGGTCAGATCGATGTCGTAGCGCGAGGTGCGACGAGTACCGTCATCACGCTGCTCGGATTCGATGGTGATCGCCAGCGCCGGGCACGCCGCCTCGCACAGTTTGCAGGCGATGCAGCGCTCCTCGCCATTGGGGTAGCGGCGTTGCGCATGCAGGCCGCGGAAGCGCGGCGACATCGGCGTGCGTTCGTCGGGATACTGCACCGTGATCTTGCGCGCGAATAGGTAACGCCCGGTCAGCGCCAAGCCCTTGAGCAGCTCGATGAGCAGGAAAGTTGAAAAGAAGCTTTTGATCTTGTTCACGCTCTTTTCCCCTTAATGGAACAGGTAGCCGATGGGGGTCTGCATGGCGGCGCCAACCACCACGATCCACACCAGGGTCACCGGGATGAACACCTTCCAGCCCAGGCGCATGATCTGGTCGTAACGGTAGCGCGGGAAGGTGGCGCGGAACCAGAGAAACAGGAACAGCACGAACAACACCTTGGCCAGCAGCCAGAAAAAGCCCGGAATCCAGGTGAACGGCGCAAAATCGAACAGCGGGTTCCAGCCGCCGAGGAACATCAGCGCGGTCAGGGTCGAGACCAGGATCATGTTGGCGTATTCGGCGAGGAAGAAGATGGCGAAGGCCATGCCGGAATATTCGACATGAAAGCCGACGATTTCGGATTCGCCCTCGACCACGTCGAACGGCGCGCGGTTGGTCTCGGCCAGGCCGGCAATCAGGTAAACGATGAACAAGGGAAACAGCGGCAGCCAGTACCAACTGAATACCCCGCCCTGCTGAGCCTTGACGATCTCTACCAGATTCAGGCTCTGCGCCGCCATTAGCACGCCGACCAGGGCGAAGCCCATGGCGATTTCATAGGAAACGATCTGCGCCGCGGCACGCATCCCGCCGAGGAAGGCATACTTGGAATTGGATGCCCAGCCCGCCAGCACGATGCCGTACACGCCCATCGAAGTAATCGCCATGATATAGAGCAAGCTTGCATCGATATTGGCCACCACCAGCTCCGGCGAGAACGGCACCACCGCCCAGGCCGCCAGCGCCGGGCCGATGGCCAGCACCGGCGCAAGCAGGAATATCCGCTTGTTGGCCGTGGTGGGAATCACGATTTCCTTCATCAGCAGCTTCAGCGCATCCGCGATCGGTTGCAGCCAACCACCGGGGCCAACGCGGTTGGGGCCGATACGCACCTGCATGTAGCCGATGACCTTGCGTTCGGCGTAGGTCAGATAGGCCACGCACAGCATCAGCGGCGCGACGATGGCGACAATCTTCGCCATGCTGTACACCAGCGGCCAAGCCGAGCCGAAGAATCCTTGAAGCAAAGCGATCAATTCGTTCATGGTCTACTCCACCCGCCCTACCACGATCTCGTCCAGCATGCCGCCGAGCATGGCGGTGGCCGGATGCCCTGCAGCCACCCGCACGCAGCCCGCGGGCAGATGGTCGTCGCGCAGCGCCTTGAGAACGATGCTGCCTGCTCCCTGGCTCACGCTCACGTCTGCGCCCTCGGCAACGCCCACGCTGGCCAGCGTTTCTGCATTCATCCAGGCTCCCTGCAGCGCCGCTGCGGCAGTTTTCTGCAACGCGACGGCGCGGCGCACGATGGCGTCGGCCTGGTAGGCTGGCACTTCGCCGATGCGCTGCAAGCCGTGTGTGTAGGAGCGGCCTTGGCCGCGATCATCTGCGTCAATCGCGGCCAAGGCCGCTCCTACGAGCTGATTATTCAGTTTTACGGTGATGTCGCCATTCAGCACTTCAGTACGCACCTGCTCGGCGCTGTCGTAATCAAAGCCCGCCACTTCCATCAGGTTGCCCAGCACGCGCAGCACCTTCCATCCCGGACGGGTTTCACCCAGCGGCTTGACTGCGGCATTGAAACTCTGCGCCCGACCTTCGGTGTTGACGAAGGTGCCGGAGGTTTCGGTGAACGGCGCCACTGGCAGCAGCACGTGGGCGTAATCCAGCGCCTTGTTTTTGTAGGCGCTCAAGACAACGACCAGTTGCGCCGCTTGCAGGGCGGCCAGCGTCTTGGTCGGATTGTAGGTATCCAGCTCCGCTTCGACGCCCAGCAAAATGTAGGCGCGGCGGGGGTCTTCGAGCATCTGCGCGGCATTCATGCCGCCCTCGCTGGGCACTGCACCGGCCAGATACGCGCCGACGCTGTTCGCCGCCTCGCCGAGGAAGCCGAATTTGGCGCCGGCCAGCTCCGCAACCTGCTGCGCCAGTTCATGCAACTCAGCGTAGCGCGGGTGATGCTGCGCCAGATTGCCGAGCAGAACGGCCTTGCGCTCGCCCTGTTTGAGACTGGCGGCAATCGCCTGGGCGATTGAGTGCTGAGTGCCGAGTCCTGAGTGCTGAATTCCGCGAGGCGTTTCAGGACTCAGGACTGTGGACTCAGGACTGCTTTCAGAGCCGGCCAGCGCGCGACGCACCCGGTCCAGCGCCGCCACCATCGCATCGGGCGCGACGATCGCTTTGTTGGCAACACGGCACAGCAGGTCGTCATCGACCGGATTGATCAGATTCAGATCGGCACCAAGCTTGACGGCCTGGCGCAGGCGGTGCGCCAGCAGCGGTTGGTCGGCGCGCAGCGAGCTGCCAACGACCAGTACACTATTCAGCTGACCCAGCTCGGCAATGCTCATCCCCAGCCAGGGCGCGCCCTGCATGTTGGCGTCGGCGCTAAAGTCGGACTGGCGCAGGCGGTGATCGACATTGCCGCTGCCGATGCCGCGCAGCAGCTTCTGCAGCAGGTAAAGCTCTTCCAGGGTGGCATGGGGCGAAGCCAGCGCGGCGATCTGTTCCTCGCCCTGCTCGTCGCGGGTGCGCTTGAGACCGGCGGCTACGAATTCCAGTGCCTCCGGCCAGTCGCACTCGCGCCACTCGCCATTGCGCTTGATCATCGGGCGCTGCAACCGGTCTTCCGCGTTCAAGCCCTCGTAGGCAAAACGGTCCTTGTCCGACAGCCAGCACTCGTTGATCTCTTCATTGTCGCGCGGCAGCACACGGAAAACGCGATTGTTCCTGGTCTGCACGCTGAGATTGGCTCCCAGGCCATCGTGGGGGCTGACGGAAGGACGCGTGGTCAGCTCCCACGCCCGCGCGCTGTAGCGGAACGGCTTGCTGGTCAGCGCGCCAACCGGGCACAGGTCGATGATATTGCCGGACAGTTCGGAATTGATCGAACGCTCGATGAAGGTAGTGATTTCGGCGTGCTCGCCACGGCCGATCTGCCCCATCTCCATTCTCCCGCCAATTTCCTGGCAGAAGCGCACACAACGGGTGCAGCTGATGCAGCGCGTCATGTCGGTGGCAATCAGAGGGCCGATGTTCTTGTTGAACACCACGCGCTTTTCTTCGGCATAGCGCGAAGCACCCGCGCCGTAGCCCACCGCCAGATCCTGCAATTCGCACTCGCCGGCCTGGTCGCAGATCGGGCAATCGAGCGGATGGTTGATCAGGAGGAACTCCATCACCGCCTTCTGCGCCTTGATCGCGGTCTCGGAGCGCGTCATCACCTTCATGCCCTCGGTCACCGGCGTGGCGCAGGCCGGCATCGGCTTCGGCGCCTTCTCGACCTGAACCAGGCACATGCGGCAGCTGGCGGCGAAGGAAAGCTTCTTGTGGTAGCAGAAACGTGGAATGTAGATACCCGCCGCGTCGGCCACATCCATGATGGTGCTGCCCTGCTCGACCGTTAGCTGTTTGCCGTCTATTTCGATGTTTAGCATATTCTTAAACCATGCACTTCTTGTGCTGAATGTGGTATTCGAATTCGTGGCGGTAATGCTTCAGCATGCCCTG
>CAMTYG010000101.1:0-7606 GCA_947085875.1 uncultured Sulfuricella sp. | reverse complement strand
GGAATCACCCCCACCTCGGTCTGCTTGTAGCCCGCCGGCACCAATGGCAACGCTGTCAATTGATAAGCGGCGCAGGCTTCCCGCACGGCCAAGGGTTCGTTCATTATTGCCACCCCGTTCCCAAAGTTTTTATCTCATCCTGCGCGGTGAATGGTTTCGGTGGATGCGCTGCGCTTATCCACCCTACGGAACTTATCCACCCTACGGAACTGACGGAACTGGATGTAGGGTGGATAAGCGCAGCGCATCCACCGCCGGAATTTACGACATCCTCAACCACCACATCGTATTCGTAGTCGTAGGGTGGATAAGCGATAGCGCATCCACCATTCGGCGCTCCGCTGCTACGCGCATAGTTCATCATTCGCAATCCATCCCGATGATTGTTGCCGGCTCGCCGGCACCCCACGATTCTTCATACCAGCCCTTGCTCACGGCGCTACTGAACGACGACCAGCGCCATTCGCCGGGCCGGTTCGCCAATCCGTGTTTTACCGGGTTGTAATGGATGTAATCCATATGATTGCGCCAATCTTCCTCATCACGAATGGCATGCTCCCAAAACCGCCGCTGCCATACCATGCGCTCGTTACGTTTGTTGGTGGCGGGGTCGATCTGGCGCGAGGCGGCTTTCTTTATCTCACGCCAGCGGGAGGAATAATCGGCATCGTTTTCCGGCATACGCCAGATGCAGTGCAAGTGCTCTGGCAGGACGACCATCGCGTCGATGTGGAAGGGCCGCACTGCCATCACTTTGCGGAATGCCTCCCGCAACACCTCGACGCGACCTTCGTTGATGAAAAGCGGGATGCGGTCATGGGTGACGACGGTGAAGAAGTAGACGCCGCCGGGGAGGTGGGCGCGGTGGTAATTACTCACGCCTTTTCCTTTTTCTCGAATGGATCGGTGGATGCGCTTCGCTTATCCACCCTACGCACTCGAATGGATCGGTGGATGCGCTTCGCTTATCCACCCTACGCACTACGCACTGCAGCGCAATGAGTGCAACGCCGTCGCACCTTTTCGGCCTGAGCCACAGAATGGCTGGCTCAATAGGCGAGAAGCCTTCCGACTTTTTGTAGCCGCTCACATCATGACGCATGGTGAACAATCCTTGAATAAGTTTCTCCTTATTAAACGAAACGGCCATTTCGTTTAATAAGCCCCGATGAGGCAGCGCTGAATCGTGGCGGGGCGTCACTTCCATACGAAACCCATCTTTTTCAGGTGTTCGTCCACGCGGGTAGCGAGGGTTTCCACTTCTTCGGCCAGCCTGGGCAGCGGCGTGGCGTAGCGTTCCGTCAGTTGCTTGATGCGCCCGGTGAGCGTCTGGCTGACGCGATCCAGTTCGCCCTGCACGCTGGCGGCCAGTGCGGCCAGCCATTTGTCGGCCACCACCAGCGTTTTGATTTCGGCCTCGCTCAGTTGGCCGTATTGGGCGGCGACCTTGGCATCCAGCGCCTTTTGCGCGTCCTTCACCTTCTTGCTGGCGGCGGACTCCTTGTCGATCAGGGCCGCATAGGCTTCCAGCAGCTTACGTTCATCGGCGGTGTCGTTGGTGGATGCGCTGCGCTTATCCACCCTACAAGGGAGGATGGCCTTCAGCCTATCTTTGACGCTTTTGGCGCTGAGTTTCCCTTTGTCGGTCTTGCCTTCCGCCAGCAATCCCTCCTCGCCGCCGTGTTCCTCGTCCATTTCCTCCATCTCGCGGCTGATGGCGTCGCGCCCGGCTTCGAGTTGTTCGATGGCGGTCTGTTCAGCGGCGAAATAGCGGGCGACGATCAGCGCGGGCGGAATCAGGTCGGTGTTGGGCTTGTTGTCCTGTATCGCTTTCCAGCCGTCGCTGACGATCATCCACGCGTCGTCCTGCATGGTCTCGGCCCAGTAGTCCATCAGGTGCTGATAGACGCCGTAGGGGTCGATCAGTGAGGCAATGGCGTCTCCACTGCGGAAGGTTTCCAGCAGGCTTTCCGAGAGGGTCTCGATCAGCACCTTGGGGCGGTCACCCTGCTGGATGCCGGTGAGCAGCGGGGTGTTGGCAGCTTTCCATGTGCCGAACAACTGGGTGACTTGCTGGTTGAAGGCGGTGAATTCGGCGTGGCCGAAGATGGCGGCCTTGACTTGACTGGCTTCAGATCGAAGCAAGCGCCTTTCACCATCGCCTCCTCTCCCGCCTGCGGGAGAGGATTGAGGTGAGGGATATCCCTGCGGGAGAGGGGAGAAAAGTTGTTCGCGCACACTGGGAAACACCTGCCAGTAGGCGGCGAGGCCGTCGATGTCGCAGTTGGGAATGCCGCCCTTGAGGTGGGCTTCGATGTCCTGCAAGTCTTCCGGCTCGGTGCTGTCGATATAGCGCGGCAGGTTCAGGTTGAAGTCGTTGGTCTCAATCTCGGCCAGCGGCACCATGCGCGAATACTTGGGCGTTTCCAACTGACGGGTGAAGGTATCCACGATCTTGTGGATGTCCTGCGCCCGCAGGCGGTTCTTGTTGCCGTCCTTGATGTAGCCCTTGCTGGCATCGACCATGAAGATGCCTTTGCGCCCGGCTGCGCCTTCCTTGTCCAGCACCAGAATGCAGGCCGGGATGCCGGTGCCGTAGAATAGGTTGGCGGGCAGGCCAATGATGCCCTTGATGAGTCCTCGCCGGACGATGTTCTTGCGGATCACTGCCTCCGCGCCACCCCGGAACAGCACGCCGTGAGGGTGGATGACCGCGCCCTTGCCGGTGCTCTTGAGCGAGGTGAGGATGTGCAGCAGGAAGGCGTAGTCGCCGTTTTTGGCCGGGGGAATGCCGTACTCGAAGCGGTTATACAGATCGTTGACCGGATCGAGGCCGCTGGTCCAGTTCTTGTTGGAGAACGGGAAATTGGCCACCACGAAATCGAAGGTCTTGAGGCCGCCGTCAGCATTCTTGAAGTGCGGGCTGGAAAGGGTGTTGGCCTGCCAAACTTCTGCCGTCGGGCAGTCGTGCAGCACCATGTTCATCCGCGCCAGCGCAGAGGTGGCGTTGTCCATCTCCTGCCCGTATAGCGCCAAATCCAGACCGGTGCGGCTCTTGGCTTCATCATGGGCTTTGAGCAGCAGCGAGCCGGAACCACAAGTAGGGTCGAAGATACTCTGGTCAGCGCGGCTCGCTTTGCCCAGGTCAATGACCATGGCCATGATGCGCGAGACTTCCGCCGGGGTGTAGAACTGGCCCTTGCTCTTGCCGGATTCGGTGGCAAAGTGGCGCATCAGGTATTCGTAGGCGTCGCCCAGCAGGTCGTCACCCTCAGCGCGGTTGCCGCCGAAATCCAGCCCCTCGAAGATGGCCACCAGCTTGGTGAGCCGGTCCACCATCTCCTTGCCCTTGCCGAGTTTTTCCTCGTCGTTGAAGTCGGCGACGTTGATCGCGCCCTTGAGGCTGTCGTTGGCGTCGGCCAGCTTGCCGATGATCTTGTTGACCCTGTCACCAATCTCCTTGTCACCCTTGGCCGCCACCATGTCGGCAAAACCGCCGCCAGGAGGCACGTCGATCAGGGCGTTGGGATCACCGGCGTATTTGTCGGAGACGTATTTGATGAACAGCAGGATGAGAACGTAATCCTTGTACTGGCTGGCGTCCATGCCGCCGCGCAGTTCGTCGCAGGACTTCCAGAGCGAGGAATAGAGTTCGGATTTCTTGATGGCCATGCGTACTTAACCTTTGCCCGTAGTGCCGGAAATTTATTCCAACTGAATCTGTGGATTATGCAGGGTTTTGGGAAGGGCGGTAACTGCTTCATTTGGTGTTTGCTGCAAAAAGTTGGGGATTGCGCTCCGAAGTATCCCGCCTCTGATTGGTTTGCCATGCTCGGGCAAACCGTTTAAAATCGCCACTTGTTTTTATCCCGGATAATCCATTAGCCCCAAATCCGTTCGCCCTGAGCTTGTCGAAGGGCCGTTCATGGTTCGACAAGCTCACCACGAACGGGTTTTTTGCGCAAGATTTCGTCTAATGGATTATCTGGGTTTATCATATGCAGCGGGCTAGCCGATTGCCCGCTTTGGATTCTTCCCGCTGGCCAACCGTAAAAATCAACGATGCGGATTCTGTTGAGTAACGATGACGGTTATTTCGCTCCTGGCTTGGCCTGCCTTGCCGAAACCCTTTCCGCCCTCGCCGATATCACCGTAGTCGCCCCAGAGCGCGACCGCAGCGGCGCCAGCAACTCGCTCACGCTTGATCGCCCGCTCAGCTTGCGCAGAGCCCACAGCGGGTTCTACTACGTTAACGGCACTCCCACCGACTGCGTCCACCTGGCCGTGACCGGCATGCTGGACCATCTGCCGGACATGGTGATTTCGGGCATCAACCACGGCGCCAACATGGGCGACGATACGGTTTATTCGGGTACGGTGGCGGCGGCAACCGAAGGCTACCTGCTGGGTGTCCCCTCCATCGCAGTGTCCCTGGTGAGCAAGGGGGCCGGCAACTATCTCGCCGCGGCGCGCGTGGTCGCCGAGCTTGTCAAGCGCCACCAGGAGCAGCCCTTCACCAGCCCGGTGCTGTTGAACGTCAATGTGCCGGATGTTCCCTACGAGCAGATTCAGGGCCGGGAGGTCACGCGGCTGGGCCGGCGCCACAAGGCGGAACCGGTGGTGAAATCGGAGAACCCGCGCGGCGAAACGGTATACTGGGTGGGCGCGGCCGGCGCTGCGCAGGATGCCGGGGTCGGCACGGATTTCGGCGCCGTGGCGCGCGGCATGGTTTCCGTGACGCCGTTGCAGATCGACCTGACTCATTATGGGCAATTGGAAGTGATCAAAGGGTGGTTATGAGTGCGAAACTCAGTGGCATCGGCATGACTTCGCAGCGTACCCGGGTGCGCATGGTGGAGCGCTTGCGCAGCCAGGGCATCAAGGACGAGGTGGTGCTGGATGCGATGGCTTCCGTGCCGCGCCATATTTTCGTGGACGAGGCGCTGGCCACCCGCGCCTATGAAGACTGCTCGCTGCCGATCGGATTCGGCCAGACCATTTCCAACCCCCAGACCGTTGCGCGCATGACCGAACTGCTGCGCGGCGGCAGAACCCTGGGCAAAGTGCTGGAAATCGGCACGGGTTGCGGCTACCAGACGGCCGTGCTGGCTCGCCTGGCGCGGGAAGTGTATTCCGTCGAGCGGATTGCGCCGCTGCTGATGAAGGCGCGGGGGCATCTGCGCGAAATCCGCGCCGCCAACGTCAAGGTCAAACATGCGGACGGCTCCCTCGGGCTGGAGGAACTGGGGCCGTTCGACGGCATCATCATGACTGCGGCCGCCACCCACGTGCCGGAGGCGCTGCTGCCACAATTGGCCGTGGGCGGGCGGATGGTGTTCCCGATTGGAACCGGCGAGCAGCGCCTTTGTCTGATAGAGCATACGGCTGAAGAATATCGCCAGACGACGCTGGAAGCGGTGAAATTCGTGCCGCTATTGCCGGGGTTGGCATGAATCAGAGGACAGAGGACAGATGACAGAGGACAGAAGGGGTACGGGAAGGCGGACAGGGCTATTCTGTATTCTGCCTTCTGTGCTCTGTCTTCTGGTCGCCGGTTGCGCATCGACTAAGTCGAGTGCGCCCGTGGCCGAGCGTGCTTCCATGGCCCCGAAAGCACCCGCCAAAATCAGCAAGGACGGGGACTGGCGCCCCCAGACTTATACCGTGCAGAAGGGCGACACGCTGTATGGCATCGCGCTGGAGCATGGCTTCGACTACAAGGAAGTGGCGGAATGGAACGGCATCGTATCGCCCTACACCATCCGCATCGGCCAGTCTGTGAAGTTTAATGCCTCTCCACAGACGGTAACGGTCACTCCGTTGAAAGCCGTGCCGGCGGTGGAAGCCCGGCAAGTCGGCGAGGATCCGTTGCTGAAGATCCAGCCCAAGGCGGTCAAGCAGCCTTACTTCCCACAAGGGGACTCCGATCCGCTACGGGCTAAAGCCCCGGAACCAGCGGAAAAGGCACTCACGGCCAGGGCGGAACCCCAGGACAAGCCGGCGCCGACCGAATTGCCGGCAGAGAAAAAAGAGGGCATCCAGGCCGAGGACGATGAGCGGGTCGAATGGAGCTGGCCCACTGCGGGCAAGGTGATCGCGCCGTTCAATGAAGCATCCAGCTCCGGCAAGGGCCTGGACATCGGAGGGAAGAGCGGCCAGCCGGTTCTCGCTGCGGGACCGGGCAAAGTGGTTTACAGCGGAACCGGACTGCGCGGCTATGGAAAACTGGTGATCATCAAGCACAACAAGACTTATTTGAGCGCCTACGCGCACAATCACAAGATTCTGGTCAAGGAAGGGCAGAATGTGACCAGGGGCCAGAAAATTGCCGAAATGGGTGATTCCGATGCCGATCAGGTCAAGCTGCATTTCGAGATACGCCGGTTTGGCAAGCCGGTCGACCCGATGAAATACCTGCCCAGCGACAAATCCTGATGCGCGAAGAAGATGATGAGTTCCTGAGTGAAAACAAGGCCCCTCCGGACGGGGAGAAGGCCGATGTTGCGCCGGAGCTGAAAGAGAGCCCGGGCGAGCATCGATCCGACTCCACGCTGACCTACTTCAATGAAATCGGTCAGAATGAGCTGCTGAGCGCCGCCGAGGAGTACACCCTTGCCTGCCGGGTGAAGCGGGGAGATTTCGATGCGCGCCAGCGCATGATCGAGTGCAACCTCCGGTTGGTCGTGAATATCGCCAAGCACTACGCGAATCGTGGCCTGGCGCTGCTGGACCTGATCGAGGAAGGTAACCTGGGACTCATCCATGCCCTGGAAAAATTCGACCCGGAGCGGGGTTTCCGTTTTTCCACCTACGCCACCTGGTGGGTCCGGCAGAATATCGAACGCGCCATCATGAACCAGTCGCGCACCATTCGCATTCCGGTGCATGTGATCCGGGAGATGAACATCTGCCTGCATGCGGTTCGTCACCTTGAAGCCCACAAGGGCAACGAACCCAGCGCGGAAGAGGTGGCGCACTTGCTGGGCAAGCCGGTGGCCGATGTGCGCTACGTGCTGAGCCTGAACGAGCGCATAGCCTCCCTGGATACGCCGCTGGATATCGACCCTAACCTCTCCCTGAGCGATGCGCTCCCTGACGAGAATACCCTCTCGCCCGAACTGCAACTGCTGCACACCGAGCTTGAGGTGCTCATGCGTCAGTGGCTGGAAGAGTTGGGAGACAAGCATCGCTGCGTGATAGAGCGGCGCTTTGGCGTGAACGGACACGCCATTCACACCCTGGAGGAAGTGGCTGTCACCTTGGATATCACCCGGGAGCGGGTGCGCCAGATTCAGGTGGAGGCCTTGAAACTCTTGCGCCGCAGCTTGAAGCGCAAGGGGATATCGCGAGACGATATACTCTGAGAAGCTGAGGAAAATCAGTCAGCCACGGATTTTGCGGATTACCGTAGATATTGCAGGTTGCAAAAACAATTGGCCACAGAGGGCGCAGGGATAATACCATCCGGGTGCGATTCAAACTGATGTGGCGCAGAACAAACATGTAGGTTGGGTTGAGCGGCCTTATCGCGAAACCCACCAGAAGTAGGCGCCTCTAGGCGACAAACCTGAACAACAAAACCTGTTCTTGAAGTTTGGGTTTGTTG
>CAMTYG010000100.1:0-11528 GCA_947085875.1 uncultured Sulfuricella sp. | reverse complement strand
GATAAGACCGCATCATTAGCCTGTCGTCCGCAGCCTGACGGAGAAATCCGCCACGCCCACCTTGAATAGCAGCTTGGCTGCTGCGTCCAGCGTCTTGAATTCCCGCGTTTCCCGCTTGCCGGTTTCCAGCGACTTGCCATCGGCCACGATCATGTAGCCCTGCGACATCACGGCATAATGAATCTGCACCTGCTTGATGGCTCGTGCATCCAGCAGCAGCTTGAGTTCCCGTTCGGTCACAATGCCCCCTTGCCACTCTGTTCCTGCACCCCGAAAAGATCGCCCTGATCCACCACCACCAGCAAGTCGCCCGGCTTGACCTGGAGAAACTGGCACAGTTTGCCCAGCACTTCGCGGTCGAAGCTTTTTACCCGGTCGTTGTAGTAACGGTCCAGCGTGGCGCGTGCGATACCGGTCGCCCGGCACACGTCGGAAACTTTGAGGCGCTTTGCGCCGAGGATGGTAGAAAGGCAGCAGGAAATCATCGGGTCACACAATTATTAATCGAGTTCGATCAATATATGCCATAAAAAATGAAATGTCGAGCGTTGTTGAAGATGGGGTTCTTCTTGCAAGCGCCGTGACTGTCGCGCCATTGTTCCGGCTTTAGCCGGTTTACAATGGCGGTGATGCCCGCACGGGTGAGCGGGCAGAGGGTCAGGGCCGCTTTCTTGTCATAAAGGGGTATGCCGTTTCCGGTATCGCTCACGCTTGGTGGCAATTTCGGCTTCCATACGGGGTTTGTGTTGGGTGTGGAAATTTTTGTTTTGCACCCTCTCTATCGGTGCCGCCCGCATGACATCTATGCCCCACTCCGCATATGCAAACTTCCCCGCGTCGGTCAATGCCAAATCGTGCAGCCACATGATACGGTCGATAAGGTATTTGTCCGGCTTCGCACCGGCCAGCCCGTTGCCAACGTAATATTCAAGAAACGCCTTTACCACCGGCACAGCCAGCCTTGCCTGCTCCACCCCGTTGGCATTGCGCTTCTGCGCGAGGCGGTGCAGGTTGACGATGCGGCTCTTGAGTACCAAGGTCGGATGAAGCACGCGGATCAGGCCATATTCGGAATGATCCAGTTCGACGGCTGTTTTTCGGATTTCCTCATTGCGCAATCCGATCAGGGTACCCATGAAATCGACAAACAGCTTGCGGCCATCCGGCGTGACGTAAGTGACGATTGCGGTATTGGGCGTGGCATTGTCCAAATCCGGTATGGCGCAAGTGCCTTGCAATTCCTTGGCGACAATTAGCGCATCGTGTTTTGTTGCAAGAACGTCAGCGTCCTGCGTCAGATAGGGTGTATCTATCTCGGGTACGGGTATGTTGAAGAAATCGACCCAAAATGTCAGCGACTGACCGCCGACCAGAACAGCGGGATGCGGGATTTTTGGAGTGCCTTGAAGAAAGCAGGAAGATCGCCCGGTTGGAACCAATCAAAACCGGCGCTCACCGCCCGTTACCCTGGCATACGGACAATGCGAAAATCGGACGGGTTTACGTTGGCGATCAGTTTGGCGCGTGAAACAGCTTCATCCATCGGCAATTTTGCAACGGACTCGATAAACACCCCTTGCCGTACCGCTTTGCTAAACGCCTTCTCGATCTTGACGACCTCAACACCCTGGCGCTGCCGCTTATTGAGCGCAGGTTCGCGTTTGACATCCACTATGGAAAAGTTTTTCATGGATTCATCCTAGCACAAGGTCACGGGCTGCTCAACGTGATTTAAGGCCCAGGACAATTGCGCTATAAATAGGGTCAAAGGGAGCCCCGGCGGGGCGGATGGGAGCGGGGCAAGCGAGTGGGAAAGGAGCAGCGCAGCGCGACCCCACGTAGCCTGACCTGCTGGGTGGGCGGGGAATCAAGAACACTATCCGGGCGGCAATTTAGCATAATGCAACACTGCGGGCGCGAACCGGACAGTGGACGAAGGCCATTGCGCATAATTTCGGCATTATGTTACTTTGCCGCCCGACAAGACCGCTGCCCAACGGCAAGACGGCACGGGGCTTTCAGCAGGCACGGCACTAGCCGCCTGCGAACCGCAAGGGCTTGATGGCGTAGCCGTGATGTTGGGCGAAGCCATGAAGCCCGCAGTGGTGGGGCGGCGGCGGGAACGGAGCGGAACCAGCGTGGCAAGGGCGGGAAGCCGATGGCGGTTTTATGCCTTCGGCGCTTTGTCAGATGGGCACGGTGTAGCGATGGCGCGGGGATTGCGGGTTTTGTTGCAATCGCCGTGACTGAGCGGTCCAGCGTCACCCCATAACATCTAACAATATACCGTAAGTGGTATATAATTACCTCAATGAAACCATTTGTCCCCCAGGAAAAGCCGCTCCATTGGATCGGCTCGGCCAAGAAGGATTTGCTGGCTTTCCCCGGTGAGACGATGGACGACTTCGGTTATGCGCTGGGCTGGTGCAGTTGGGCGGTACGCCGCCATCGGCCAAGCCCTGGAAAGGGGAAGGGCCAGGCGTGTTCGAGATTGTCGAGGATCATCGCGGCGATACTTACCGCGTGGCCTACACGGTGCGGTTTGCGAAAGCGGTTTATGTGCTGCACTGCTTTCAAAAGAAATCGCCGTCCGGCATACGCACAGCCAAGAACGATGTGGATTTGATACATGAGCGCCTTAAAACGGCGCTCGCTGATTATGAGGTGCGCTATGGAAAAGACGATTGAAACGGTGGATGTGGGAACCGGTGACGTATTCCGCGATCTGGGCTATGCCGATTCGGCAGAACGCAAGCTGCGCGTGCAACTTGCCATGCGCGTGAACGAGATCATCAAGGACAAGCATCTGACGCAAGCCGCCGCATCGGCACTGTTCGGCATCCCCCAGCCCCATATTTCTGAACTCAAGCACTACAAGCTCAACCGCTTTTCCTCCGAACGGCTGCTGCATTTCATGACGCAACTCGACCGCGATGTCGAAATCGTCATCCGCCCCCGTGATGCATCCCACCTCACGGGCCAGGTTTCGGTACTATTCGCGGTTTGAGGCAATAACCATGGCAAAGAATATTACCAAAATCTTGGCCGCCCTTCCCTTGAAACGTCGCCTAGAAATCCAGGCGCGCGCAGCGATGCTGGCCAAGGTTGCATCAGATCGGGTCAAGTCCAATAGCAGCCGATAACTATGGGGGTATTGCTGGGGGTATTTATAGAAATCGCACCATAAAACACAAGGCCGTTTCCAAGTAATGGCATGGCTTGGCTGGCCGGGGTTCGATTCCCCCCGCCCCACCAAAATCGAATGAAAACGGCACCCATGTGGTGCCGTTTTCATTTGGCGGAGGCGGGGGATGAGAACCCCCTCTGGGTTCGACCAGCGAGCACTGCTCGCGCAGGACGCCATGCCCAGCATGGCGGGCCCGAAGAGCCGAAGCTTTCGCGGACGCAACGCGAAAGACGAGCAACCCCCCCCGCCTCCACGTCAAAAGTAGACCTACGGATTGCCATTAAAGAGTTCTTTAATTGTGGAGTTTTGCACTAAAGAATGCTTTAATATGAAGAAGGCGATTTAAAGAGGTCTTTACCATGAAGCGATCTACAGGAACCTTCGCCATCTCAACAAGCTTGGGCGAGTCTGTCCAAGCCTTCGTTCCGCACACTCTTCCGCCCACCGATCCTGCGCTTGCGCCGGATGCGTTTATCGAGCAAAACCGCCTGGCTGAGCTGGCGCTGGCCCGTCTGTCCGCGGTGTCGGGGCTGGTGCCGTCGGTGGACTGGTTGCTGTACAGCGCGATACGCAAGGAAGCCTTGCTTACCTCGCAAATAGAGGGGACACAGGCCACGCTGACCGACTTGTTCGACGAGGAAGCAGGCTTCGCGGTCAGCAACACGGATGATGTAGAGGAAGTCACCAACTACCTGCGCGCCTTCCGGCTGGTGCAAGACAACCTGCGCGCCCCCGACGGATTGCCCATCAGCGTTCGCCTGCTGTGCGAGGCCCACCGCTTGCTGCTTGACGGGGTGCGGGGGGCTGGCAAACAACCCGGAGAGCTGAGGCGCTCGCAAAACTGGATTGGCGGCACCCGTCCGGGCAACGCCGCTTTTGTGCCGCCACCGGCAGATCAAGTAGCCAAGCTGCTGGGCGATCTGGAACGATTCGTCCACGCCACATCGGCGGCTCTTCCGCCGCTCGTCAAGATTGCGCTGGCGCACGCACAGTTCGAAACCATCCACCCATTTCTGGACGGCAACGGCCGCATCGGCCGCCTGCTGATTGCCGCGCTGCTGGAGCACTGGGGCTTGTTGCCCGAGCCATTGATGTATCTGAGCGGCTACCTGAAGCAGCACCAGGCAGAGTATTACCGGCGACTTTCGATCATCCGCACCGAGGGTGACTGGGAAGCCTGGGTAAGCTTCTTCCTGGAGGGGGTAGCAGCCGCAGCCACCGACGCCGAGCGCAGCATCATCGCCATCGCCAGCTTGATCGCTGCGGATCGACGCCGCTTGCTCGAATCGCCCAAAGCCGGCACCGCCAGCTATCGCTTGTTTGAACTACTGCCGATGATGCCTCGCTTCACCATCGAGCGAGTGCGGCAGAAGCTGGATACGAGTTTCCCGACAGCGAATGCGGCCGTCAAGGTGCTCGATGATCTGGGTATCGTGACCGAAATGACCGGCCAGAAGAAGAACCGAAGTTACAGCTACCAGCCGTACATCGAACTGCTGGCGCGTTGATTCGCCCCCGCCTCCATTTAAAACAGCAGCCGAGAGGCTGAGGTCGGTTGGCAACCGTGGAGTCCAACGGGTTAATCTGCGAGCAGATTTTCATAATATCGCTGCGTGAAAGCAGCAGGTGACAGGTAGCCAAGGCGTGCCTGTTTCCGCTGCCGGTTGTAGAAGTGAGGTTCAGTCACGTTCGTTTTTAGCGGGGCGCACGGTGTCGGTGCAGCAGATGCATCGCGGCAATGATGAGTGCGATCGCGAGGAACAACGCGTAGGGTGCGAAGCGGTTGACGGTTGACGCCCAGGCGTTGAGCTCGTTGAGCAGCAACCCCCAGACACCAATGGCCATATAGGTCGATGCCAGCACGACGACCAGATTCACCCAGGGGCGCAAGCCGATCAGAAATCCAATGATCGCCCCCACCACCGGGCCGGTCATCCAGAATGGAACAAACACGAAAACAAACAGGCCGGCGATGCCGAACTTTCGCACCGCGCCACCACGTAACTCCGCAGCGCTGTGCATGCGCATAACAAAGGGCTGCAGGCTGGGCGCCCGGATCAGTTGCCGCCAGCTCAGCGCGAATAGCGGGTACACCACAAGCACCTGGGTGGTCTCAACCAGCATGTTGAGGGGGATCACCTGGGCATGACCGAGACCACTCGCATAGCCGAAGGACATCCCGGCTGCACGGCCGATGATCAGGTTCAGCCCGGTCATTGCCGCGTAGGTAAGCACGCTGTCAGGAAACAGGTGCCAACCGATCCCGAACGCCAGCAGCATCAGGGCGGTCAGCGTCAGGCCGAAGCCCAGCAATCGGCCTTCGGTGCTGGCAAAAAGCGTTTCACGCATTCTGTCCCCCCGGTTCACCTAGATAATGAGCGCAAAATCAAAGGGGCCAGCTTCGGATTATTTTTCTTGGTCACATTCATTTCGTTGACCCTTTGGAAAAATTTTTCGAAGCTAACCCCTTTAGTTGAACGAGACATCGGCCAGTTTGGCAGCGATTTTTTGGGAGCAGTGGATGATCATGGGGTGTTATGTTGAAGCTTCTCTCTGTGTGCACGGTGCAAGACTAGATTAGGCAGGCACCACGATGAAGCCCTCAGTGGCGTCACCATAGGCCTTGTAGCTGCCAGCAAGAAGGGAATGGGCTGCAAGGGCGCATAGCGCGGCATCCACGGCGTCGATGTTGGTCAGCGGCGCCGTGTCGATCCCCGCCTCGCGCAGCAGTTCGCGCCGCACGGCACTCTTTCGTTTTGCGGAAACAACCTTGCCAGCCAGCGCGCAGGCCACCGCCTGGGGGAAGGTCTCGAAACACACCGGGCTGGAGGTTGCGTTGTCCCCATCAAATAGTGAGTAGTGCGCTTCGAGAAGACGAAACAGCTCGGCGCCATTGATCATCCAGCGGTAGAAATCCCGGCTTTCCGCCGCTGCGCGGCTGGGCGTGGCAAAGGAGTGAATGCCCTCGGCAGCCAGCGCGCGTTCGGCGGGCCTCGCCCGGCCAGTCAGGCTCCAACGGCAAGGCGCATCGACACCGACGGCCCGCGCGCCGATTCGCCGGCACCACGCAACCATCGACGCCGCATCAGGGGTAGCGAACTTCTTCCAGTAGCGCCCCGCATTGAGCGCCACCGCATGAAACCCCTTTTTCGGCCCGCCGACATCGATACCGACGGCTATGCCGCTCTCGTCGAACAAGGGCCAACTCCTTCAGTCGAGAAGCGGTTGAAGAATATTTTCGACAAAGCTGCGCTCTCCTCGGGACAACACACTGGCGTGCATGGCATACATGGTCGGGTCTTGCATTAATGCATGATTGAAAGACCTGGCCCCGATGTGTGCTGCAGAATTTCTTTTACAAGGGAGTAAACAAAGGAAGCGAGAAAAACATTTCTCCACCATTTAGCACCTGACGGCCTTTGGCTTCACGAGGAAAGCGCGCATACCCGATGATCGACAATGAGAAACTCTCAAAGCCGACAATCAACCAATTTGTTCCTTCAGATATCTTCCGAAAAACTTTGCCAGCCTAGGTGGAACAGCATTCCCAATCAAAACTGCCGCAAACTCACTCCCATCCTCCGGATAAAAAACATACTCATTGGGGAATGTTTGTAAGAGGGCGGCTTCCTTGGGAGTGATGCCTCGATTCTGGTCTGTATCGTAATGAGCAAATCGTCCGTTCGAGACAGAAATGCATCGGGTCGTAATCGTAGGGCCAATATCGTCACCACGCATTCGGGTGTAGGTGTCCGTAAAGGAGGCTTTGCCCGCTTTAGCTTCCAGCCGATTATGGCAGTTCAAAGACAAATCGCCGTAACGAGTGTTTTTCAAATAAGCATTGTTCTCGCCTGGAGGGGCTGATGCGATGCGTTTAAGGTTGAGGTCGCTCAGCGCCCTTGAACGATGGTTCTTAATGGTCGGATGCACCTCACCCGCAGCAAGAGGCGGCAAGTGTCCGATGGACTCAGCCACTGTGACATATTTTTTTAAATCGGGATCCGCATCAGGCACTGAGATCTCTATTTTTTTTCGCCTGCCTTTCCTGACAGCAAGACCGATGGTCCGTCTTCGATGCTGAGGCACACCAAATTTTGCAGCGTTGATAACTTTGGCATCAAACACATAACCCATTTCATTCAACTGGGCTTCAAATTGGGACAAGACAGAGCCTTCGCCAGTGATCCCTTCAACGTTTTCACAGATGAGTGCATCGGGGCGAAATTTTTTGATCAGATGAACGGTAGTCAAAAGCAAGTTAGAATCGTTGGAACGCTTGAACTTGCAGCTTGTAGACATCTCAATATGAGAAATCTTGGTGAACGGTTGACAAGGGGCGCAAAGAGCGAAAATCAGCTTGGGTCTGATGCCACCAGACTGTTCAGTCTGCTTCTCTATCAACTTGGATAGAAGTTTGGAAATTTCATGCTGCTCACCGCCTGGGTGTTCATCTGTCTTGGGGAAGATGTCTTTGCAAATGAAATCTGGACGAGATCCGTCTGGATTGACGTTCTGACGATAGGTTGTCTCGCAAAGAGCTTTGTTATCGACACCAGCGAGAACATGAATGTCTGCCTGGATAAGACCGTTAGTCATACCCCCTGCGCCGCAGAAGAAATCAATCGCTATGACTTTGTTGGTCCGCCCCATGTAATCTGCATTCGTTTATAGCATCCACCACCACCGATGCACAGTGAGCGGCATTAGCATGGATGTCTTTATCCCAAAATCTAAAGACCCGCCACCCGAGATGGGTGAGAGCCGCATTGACTTGTTCGTCGCGCATTATATTACTCTCGATCTTGGGAATCCAGAAGCCCTTGTTGGACTTAATCGCCATTTGAGCAGACGCCCAATTCCGACCATGCCAGAAAGAAGAATCGCAAAAAATGGCGATTTTGGCCCAAACCACCACAAAATCAGGTTTGCCAATGAGCTTCTTATATTGCTTACGATATCGGACGCCCGCGGCCCAGAGCGCTTTGCCTAGCTTCTTCTCAATCACGGTGCCAGAACTACGCACCCTGGACATGTTATAGCTAATTTGCGCCTTTGTTTTCACTTACTGATGCCAGCTCCCAAGTGCCTGATGACAGTGATGATGTGCGCCGCCATTGCTGATGTGGACAAACGCACCAAATCTTCTGGGTCAACCCCATCATAGTGTTCATCTTTAGCCTTATCTGTAGCCTTGCGGAAGATGGATAAGGCGAAGATGCCCAACCCAAGTTTGAACATGGACTCCTTGACAGTTCTCTCTGCCTCATCACGCTCGGCAACACGCATTCTTCCCAGATAACGGTTGTCATGGTTGATATAGACTTTGGTTTCTTCACCAGATGAAACGTAGGCGCCAGCTTCCTCATCAAAGCCATGTTCGATCCAATCATCCTTGCTTACCCATTCAAAATGGGGCATCCCAAGGTTCTTCTTCTCATCTTCCTTGGTATTGGTCTTTTTGCCCGATGGTTGGGTGTTAGTCTTTTCTTCCGCAATAAACTTAATCGTGACGGCAAACTTCAGCGGCTCAACGTTTCTGCCTTCATCTATAAAGCCAAATTCGGCTTCAATAATTTGCCCTACCTTTGCAGATTCAGGTGCGGTAATCGTGAAGGTTGCCGTGCCGCTTCGAAGCGTTGCTTTCCAAGGCAGTGCTTTGCCATCCAGTGACCCCCACGGCTGGCCAGGACTGTCTTTTCTGGACAAGTAGCTATCTTCTGCATCGGTGCCACATTCAATTCGCCTGTACCCCTTTACAGGCACTTCCTTTATATACTTCCCATCCTCTTTTTTTAGGTTCAACGGCTCAAGAAATGTCGGGAATTTCTTGCCCTCATCCCATATTTTTTGACCACCTGGGGTCTTGGAAATTTCTGGTAGCAGCACACCCAAACCAAACAATTCCTTGAGGGCAGGGTCAGCCTTAGCCAATTCCTTCAATAAGTCGGCAGACTCTTCCTTCTCTTCTGTGTATTCCTTGGCACGACTTAGCCTGATTTCATTGGCAAATGCCCGCAGCCTTTCATCATGCTTGAGAGCATCAATCACTAAATTTTCCAAGCTCCGTGCAAGCTCATTGTTGGCTTTACGCTCACGGTCGGGCATGAAGATTGCCGCCATTGCTCTCTTGTCCATGTCATCGCAAACCACATTGACCAGCAGATGGTTACGCAAGTCGCCAAAATTCGCACGACCATTCAGGAAGCTTGCACGCTCACATGCCTGAGTCTGACCATTCACAGTGTAGAACACACGAGCGGTCTGGCGGGTCGCCAAACTTTCCTTCATCTTCTTAATGCCGATTGCCAGTACCTTAATTCGACCCAGGTACTGATGGTTTTCGGTGACTACATGATGCGTCCATGAGCCTTCATTTGCTTGCTGATTTTCGCCTTCATCAATATTGCTTTCTTCTGTTTCTGGGCTTTCTGTTGCACCCACTGTCACGCTCAAACCAGAGAAGGTCGATGCCGCAACACCCTTAGCTCTCAAAGGACCTTTGTTTTCCTGTGGCTTGGCATCGAAGTCGTAAGTCCTAATTGGCAAAGCGCTGTCAATCAGGTTGACATCCAACGCATCACGCAAGCCAAAATCCACAGTATAGGCACCGTTTCCAATATCGAACTCATACAGCTTGACAATGGTTCCCGACGGCACATGGCCAAGAGTGTCATCTCCAAATGCGGACAGTTTTTCTTCCCTAAAACGCGGGATACCGCCAGGACTGAAATACTCTGCTACTGGCAGTTGTTCGCCCGCATGGGGACCACGAACACGAACCAGGGTCCATCCCCAATAATCTGAATCTGGCCGCTTCGAAACAATCAACTTATAGTGCCCCAGCATGATGTTGGAACGAGTGCAGAACCGCAGGCTGCCAGTACTGCCCATATTGAACTTGCCCTGAACAAAGGGAATGCCTTCCTTGTTTTTCTCGGACAACGAGAGAAACGTCTTGGGAAAATCTTCTGGCTTCTGACCTTCACCAAAATCCACTACGGTATAAGTCGGGTAGATACTATTGCTTCTCGCCGCACGCTTAATACCTACCAGCAAAGATTGTTCAGCCAGTTCGGTTCTTTGCTTGGGGGAAAGATTGGATATCTTGCCTTCCACCACATTGGGAAAGAATCTCTTAACCGCCTCAAACATGCTTTGTGGTGCTTCGGGAGAACGGAAATTCTTAATACCAGCCTCTTTAGCCTTGCGTAACAAAATCGCATCAATGCCATTGGTGATTAACTCTGCCAATGCACCTACTGGGCTTGATTGCTGGTTACCAACAGTATCCCAATTCTTTTCTCGGTTCCCATAAGGTCGCCAGTATTCTGGATTGTCAAAATAGAACTTTAGTACTTCATCACGCAAAATATCGGCAACATCTTCCGCAGAACATGCATTTAGCATGCGAAGTGCAGTGCTTTTGGAAAGCTTTTCATCCATTTCAGAGCATCCTTCTTACGATTAAAAGAACGGTTTTTTCTTATAGCAGCTTGAATTCTGGCTCGCCTTTGGTGTCGCCAGCGGAAAACTTAATCTTCAATGTTTTTACTTCTTGCTCTAATGCAGAGATGATTTTGTTTACATCCCTGTCTTCATATGAATAGTTATTTTTATTGGATAGATTCCCAATTAATCTAATATCCTTAATGGTACGGTTGACGCGTTTTTCTGCAATAGATACAAATTTATCACGCTTATCAGACATTTTTATCTCCATATATTTACTACATATGTTAAATATAGTACTAATAATTACACTTGTAAATAATATAACGTAAAAACAATCAAATTGGTCAGTTTCGGTTTGATTTTCTTTGCCCCTTTCATTTCGTTGACTCCTTTGGAAAAATCATTCAAAGATGGCCCCTTTACTCGGCGAACGTCTATATTTTGGTATCAAGACGGCGCGCGGAGGCGGCGATGACACAACAGGGAAACGAGACATCCACGGAAAACAACATCTGGTTGCGCGGGGTGTTCATGATCCTGTTCGGCATACTCTACAGCTTGGCGGGGACGGTGTTGGTGGTGGTGGCGGTGCTACAGTTCATCTTTGTTTTGCTTGGCAGCGCGCCCAACACCAGGCTGCTCACCTTTGGTCGCAACCTGGGAAGCTACGTTCAACAGATTGTTAACTTTCAATCCTTCAATACCGAGGAAAAGCCTTTTCCTTTCAGCGATTGGCCGACGTAACATCGACCTGCGCAGCGCACCAATCAAAGGAGGCAGCTTCGGATTTCTTAGCCTCTTTCATTTCGTTGCCCCCTTTGGAAAAAATCATTTGAAGCTGAACTTCTTTAGCCGCCACAGAAAGGTTACCTTAAGGAACCTATTGGAT
>CAMTYG010000099.1:0-20427 GCA_947085875.1 uncultured Sulfuricella sp. | reverse complement strand
TTGGCGTGGTAGGACTTCTCCGGGTCTTCAAGCAGAATGCGCGGCTCCAGCCGGGGGCGCTTTTCCTTGCCGATCCAGGTGAGTTCCAGTTTTTGTTTGCTCATGGCGCCTCATCTTTCTCGTTTTTCTCGCCTAACAGGCCAGTGGCATCACGCTCGTCCAGTTCCAGTTTGGGCGTGGTTTGCTTGATACGCTTTTCCACTTCCTTGATGTGTTCGGCGGGTGGAATCTGCTCAGGAAATGTACCGCCGATACGCTTGATGGCGTCGCGTACTTCGCGCCCGACCTGCTCATGGGTCTGGATGGCTTGCGATTGGCTACGCACACCGTCCCGCGCCAGCTTATCCCGAGTCTGTGTCATGCGAAACTGATTGGCTGCGAGTTCGGTGGCGCTCATCCTGTCCATCAGTTGCTCTTTGGCAGGTATGCCTTTGTGGGTCTTGATCGCCTCATTACCCAAGCCGCCGTACAAACCCTTGTAGCCCGCATCGTGAAATACACCGAACATGCGGCCTTGCACTCCGGCCTGCTGCGCCGCGCCAGAGAGGGCTTTGAACTCTTCGCTGGTTTGCTGGCGCAGTTCCAGCCGCTCCCTATCCGCCGTCAACTGGTCCGAAAGTTCCTGACGGCGGGTCTGAATGGCGAAGTATTGCTGTGCCTGGGCAATTTCCGGCTTGCGCGGGTCGCCGTTCTGAGCGATGAGGTAGCAGGCGAAACGGGAGAGGTGATAGTCGCCTACTTTACGTTCGCTGCCGGAACCAAGCTCGACCATTTTGCCGGTGCCGGCAAAATGGTTCTCAGGTGGATTTCCAGATTCCTTACAGGAGGTTATCGCGCGCTCTATGGCCTGCTCGAAACGCCGCCATT
This sequence comes from uncultured Sulfuricella sp., assembly GCA_947085875.1. GTDB lineage: Bacteria > Pseudomonadota > Gammaproteobacteria > Burkholderiales > Sulfuricellaceae > Sulfuricella. Next base: position 19,560 of record CAMTYG010000099.1, on the reverse strand, counting down.
GACTGTAGCCTAGCAAGGTTTGCAGGATGCGGGCACTCCAGTATTCCGCGCCGTGTTCGTTAGTTTGTTTCAGGTCTTCAAACGATTGTCCGGCAATCGTGACTTCATTCTTCTTAGCCATCATTTCAATTCCCATTCAATCGTAAACAGCATGCGTTCCTCAACCCGCTGCTGAAGTTGCTGCTCAAGCTGTGTGATCAGATCGTTACGCTGAGACTCGACCTCATCCTGACGATTGAAGAGTTCTCGCCGTAGTTTGTTGCGCTTACCTTCCAGTTCGCGCTGGCACTTCTGCCAGTGCAGCTTTTCATCGAGTGTTGGCGATGTGGCGGCAGTACGGCGGACTTCCTTGATCTCGCGGTCAATCTCCTTGATGTTTTGTTCCAGGCCGATCTTCAGGTCGTCAGCCCATGCATCCAGTTTCTCGACCTCCTGCTCGAAGTAGCCAAGGTTGCGCTGGCTGATCTCGCGTAGTAATTGCAGCTTGCGCATTTCCACATCCGCAGCCAGAGCGCCATCGTCAGTAGTAAAAAGACCTGCTGGTTGCAGTTGCGCGGGAAAACGAAGCAGCTTTTCTGGATCATCCTCGGCCAACGCAACACCGTCTGCGGTGGCAGCTGCCACGATCAGGTGCTGTTCCTGCTGGCCCAGTGCGTCAACAGACAACAGGTTGACGGTGAGCCAGCCGGTCTGCCCCCGATAGACTTTGAGCGTGCTAACTTGCGTGCCGTAGCCGTCGTAGTCGAAGGCAAGGCGTGCGCCTGACAGTTTTCGAGTCTTGGCTTGTTCGGTGATCCACACGGCGAGCGGATGATTGATCCGATAGAGATGAGCTTCGCCGCTACGGCGGGGCAGTTCGTAGCGACCAAGATCAATGCCATCAAGCTCGGCGCAGGGAGAATGCTTCAACGTGAATCCACCTTGATCGAACTCAGCGTTCTCGCCGAGTTCGGCTTCGGTCAAATCCATCAACATCCGCTCATAGCGGCTCAATGCGGCGCGGCTGTCTTCGGCACGCACTCGGAGCTTGTCCTGTACCTCTTCGTCAAAGTTTTCCAGCAGTAGTTGCCGGGTCTTGACCATTGCCTCTGATATCTCGCCTGACAAGTCGAGTTGCAACTGCTCGAAGCTGGCTTTGATCGCTTCTGGATTACGGCAGTTCTGGTAAATGTCAGCGATGCGGCGCTCGAAGTCCACGCCGGAGCCAATCGCGCCGAGCACCTCGTCGCTGGCCCCGAATACGCCCTCAAACAGTTGGAATTTCTGCGCCAGCAGCTCGTAGACGCGGGCATCCGCTTCGTTACTACGGTCGACGAAGTTGACCACCACGACATCGTGCTTCTGCCCGTACCGATGGCAACGCCCGATGCGCTGTTCGATGCGCTGCGGATTCCATGGCAGGTCAAAGTTGATGACCAGGGAGCAGAACTGCAAGTTGATGCCTTCGGCCCCCGCCTCGGTGGCGATCATGACGGTGCCACGCTCATTGAAATGTTCGACCAAGGCAGCGCGGGTATCGGCAGTCTTGGAACCGCTAATTTTGTCCGTGCCTTCGTGGCGCTTCATCCAGTCCTTGTAGACGGCTTGCGCGCGTGGGTCGCTGTTCGTGCCGTTGAAGAGCACGATGCCCTCGCCATAATGGGTATCCGCCAGCAACGACAGCAGGTAATCCTGAGTTTTTCTGGACTCCGTGAAAATGATCGCTTTCTTGGCCGCACCCAAACGTTCCAATTCGGCAAACGCTCGTTCCAACGCGGTCAGTAGCGCCTTACCCTTGGCGTTTTCGCGGATGTTGGTAGCTAGCGCTTTGAAGTGACGTAACTCGGCGATTTCTTGGGCGATGGCATCGCGTTCGTTCCTGTTGGGCGCTTCGATGAGGACATCGTTTTCATCCCACTCTTCAGCCGTCTCGTCGAGCAACTCATAGTCTTCATCCAACTGATCAGCCAGTTCAGGAACGTCCGAGGCTTCATCGAGCACCCCTTGCAGGCGATTCGCCATCGTTTCAAGGGCGCCAGCGATGGCGTGGGTTGAGGAAGCGAGTAGCTTCCATAGCACCAGCGATATCAGCTGGCGCTGGCTGTTTGGCAGAGCCTTCAGGTTGGGACGACGCAGGTAGTCCGCCACGAGACTGGACAGCTCCCTTTCTTCCATCGATGGTGTGAACTCTTCAACGATGGCGCGTCGTGCGGTGTAAGGTACGTACTGTTGCACTTGCCGACGCAACGTGCGCTTGCAGATCGGGGCGATGCGAGCGCGTAACCCGGCAAATGCCTGCTCCCTATTCGGCTGGCCGAACTGAGTGCGAAAACTGTCGAGATCACCAAAGACGCGGTCATCGATCATGCTTACCAGCCCGTAGAGCTCCAGCAGGGAGTTCTGCAGCGGAGTGGCTGTCAGCAACACTTTTGCGTGAACGTGCGCCAGCGCATCTTTCAGCGTCTTGGCAATGACATTGCTGGTTTTGTAGACGTTGCGCATTCGATGCGCTTCATCCATGACCACGAGATCCCAATCGATGCCCTTGATGTCCTCTGCCTTGGACTTTGCGAATTGATAAGAGCAGATCACTGGCCCCATCGGGATCAGGAAAGGGTTCTGGCTCCCCTGCTTGCGGATGAAGTTGTAGTTCTTGGCTTCCAGAATCAGGGCTTGAAGACAAAATTTGTCTTGCAGCTCTTGGTGCCATTGCTTACGCAAGTTGGCCGGAACGATAATCAGGATGCGGCGGCGACGTTCGGCCCAGCGTTGAGAGATGACAAGCCCAGCCTCAATGGTCTTCCCGAGCCCAACTTCGTCGGCCAAAATAACACCACGAGAAAGCGGGTTCTGACAGGCAAACAGTGCCGCCTCGACCTGATGCGGATTGAGGTCAACCTGCGAGTCCACTAGAGTGGACGCCAGCGACTCCACCGTGCCGCTCGCTGCGCGATGGGTCAGCAACCACGCGTAGTATTGGCTTTGGTATGGCGTGAGTAGCTGTTGTGTCACCAATTCGCCTCCTGTTGCTTCTTAATTGATGCTCTCGGCGATCCACCTCTGAGCGACGGAACGCCACGCTAGGCGTAGCGCCCACAAGGCAAAACACTCCTCTTTTGGTACCGGCTCATCTGGCTTAGGAATTCAGCACTTTTTCAAAGTTCGGTGGGTCAGGGCGGGCAGGCTCTTGCGCAGGCTCGCCTGATAGGCCGGGTTTATGTTGGCGATCACCACGCCGGAGCCGCGCGGCAGGCGATCGAGAACCACCCCCCAGGGATCGACGATCATGCTGTTGCCGTGCGTTTCGCGGCCGGACAGATGGTAGCCGCCTTGGGCCGAGGCCACCACATAGGCCAGGTTCTCGATGGCGCGGGCACGCACCAGGGTTTCCCAATGCGCCTTGCCGGTGGTTTCGGTGAAAGCGGCGGGCACGACGATGATGTCGACTTCGCCCATGGCGCGGTAAAGTTCGGGAAAGCGCAGGTCATAACATACCGATAGACCGATCCGGCCGAACGGAGTTTCCACAACCACCACCTGATCACCCGGTTCGATGGTTTTTTCTTCGCGATATTTCTCGTTGCCGAGATCCAGGCCGAACAGGTGAATCTTGTCGTAGCGCGCGGCCAGCTTGCCCCTGTCGTCGTACACCAGACAGCTGTTGCGCACCTTGGACGGAACGCTCGCCTCCAGCGGCACGGAGCCGCCGACGATCCAGATCTTGTGCTTCCTGGCCATGGTGCCGAGGAACTTCTGTATCGGGCCCTTGCCTTCCGCCTCGCGCACCGCCACCGTGTCGCTTTCCTTCTTGCCCATGATGCAAAAATATTCCGGCAACACCACCAGCTTGGCGCCCTGCGCGGCGGCCATGCCGATCAGGCGCTCGGCCTCGGAAAGGTTCGCCGCCACGCTCGGGCCGGAGGCCATCTGGATGGCCGCGACGCGGCAAACGCCGGGCTGCGGTTTGGCGCGTGCAACGGCAGTGCGGGTCTTGGTTCTGGCGAAGCTCGATTCGGCTTTTGCTGTCATTTTCTATCCTCTTGTCCATTGCTCAATTCGGTTAGGGGTTAGAAGGTGAGGGGTGAGGCGGAAGGTCACCCCTTCCACCACACCGTTTTTGACTTTTCCCCTCACCCCTCACCCCTCACCGCTCACCCCTCATGGCTGCTCCGGAGTGGCAGCCGCAATCCCTCCGATTTTCACCACGGTGGGATTATCCCACGTTCCGGTAATGCTGTATTCATAGGCCGCCATCTGCCCGATCGGGTCTTTGAGCAGCTTCTGCACGATCGTTGCGGCCAGCCCCACCATCGGCCCGCCCAGCAGCGACACGGCCATGCTCACCCCCTCGCCGAGGGCCGGCACCACCCGCACCTTGAGGTTTTGGGTCTCTGCTGCCAGGTTGGCGTCGCCCTTCATGGTCACTTTTGCCGCCGGCCCTTCCAGCCTTAAATCATCGGTGTGTGCCACACCGCGGTTGATGCGCGCACTGCCGGAAATCGAGTCGAAGGCAAAGCCCTCGCTGAACACGTCGCGGAAATCCAGAGTCAGGCGCCTCGGCAGAGACTGCAGGCTGAGCAGGCCGAGCAGCTTGCCCGCACCCGGCTCGATCTTGAGGAATTGCCCGTTCTTCGCCTCCAGATTCAAGCTCCCGGTCAAGCTGGGATAGTCAAGGTCATGGGGGCTGCCAGCCCAGGAAAGCTGGCCGTCGAGCTTGGCCGTTCCGCGTTTCAGCGCATCCGGATAGCCCATCCGAGCCAGCAGCATACCCAAGTCCTGCACCTCCAGGTGCAGATTGGCGCTGGTCATCGGCTTGCGCCGCCATCCCTGCCATAGCCCATCCATCCGCAGGCTGCCGTCGGGGTTGTTGATGAGCAGCTTTTCGATGCGCCAGTCATCGCCCTCCTGTACGGCCAGCAGTTCGAGCCTGCCCAGTTTTTTCTGATTGGCCGAGAAACTATCCGCAATGATATCCAATGCCGGCAGCTCCTTCTCCTGCTGCGCTTCCGTCGGGGCCCCCAGCTTCGCCGGAGCGAAATCGGGAATAGTCAAATGCCCCAGGCGCGCCTGCAGCCGACCGCGCCCCTCAGGATTCCAATGCGCGCTGCCGGCAAGCTCCCTGCTCTCTATCTTCGCCTGCCAGGAGCCTTCCTGCATTCTTGCACTAATGCGCAAGTCGTTAAAGCGTTTGCCGAATGCATCGAGTGCGCCCAATTTCAGGCTGAGCCCGGCAATCTCGGGCAACTGCGCCTTGTCTGACGGCTGCCCGAGAATGCCGCGCCAATGATCGAGATCAAGCAAGGCCAGTTCACCGCTCAACCAGATACCAGGCTGCGGAGGCAGCACCGCCGCTGCTCCCAGATTGACCGCACCGCGCTCGATCGTCGTTTTGCCGTTTTCATGATGGCGCGACAGCACCGCTGCAAGTGCTTTGCCATAGTTGAGTTGAAGCAGATCCTGCTTGGCGCCGCTCATTTTCTTCTCGATGCGCAGCGGCACCGGATCGGCCTCTTTTTTGCCAAAAGGCGCAGGCAGGTTAACCGCCAGCCCGACCAGCGAGGATTCGAGCAGCATATCGGCCTGCTTTTTGCGGATCGAGATCACCCCGCGCCAGTCGGCAGTTCCGCTCAAGTTGCGGATTAACGGCAGGTCGGCCAATCCACTCATTCCGGCAGCGGTGGCGCGCCCCTGAGCATTGATGCGCACGCCGCCATCCTTCTGCGTCGCCCCGCTGATCGAGACAGGGCCACCCAAGGCCTGCGCCGTAATAGAAGGAATTTCTACCGAGGCTTCAGTAAAATTCAGGCGTCCGTTCACTTGTTCCAGCGCCGGAAAGTCCGTGCCGACAGAAACGCGGTTGTTGACGAACTGGTAGCTACCCGCCACCCGGCTGTCCTTGTTGCGTCGCAAGGGTATAGCCAGCTTCAGCTTGAAATTGCCGTTGCCCGATGCCCCCATGCCTTCGGTAAAATCGTCGATCATGGCGCTGACCGGACTGTGTTCGATGAACTTGATCATGTCGCCGGTTGGCCCGCGGGCTTCACCTTCCACCTCAAGGATTTCATCCCAAACCAACAGGTCGGGAATCACCGCGCGGGTCTTGCGAATTTGCATGCCATCGGTATTGCCTCGATGCGCGGTGATTTCCATGCGGGCGCCCCGAAATAAAAGATCCACCGCGATATTCTCGATTTTCGGCCAGCCCGGCGCATATTCCAGCGTGCCGCCGGTCACCTTTCCAGCCACCTCGAACAGACCGCGCTTGCCATCAGCGAAGGGAAAATCCGCCAGATTGCCTTTCAGCCGCAGCCGCACATCGTCGGACTGCCCGGCCAGCAGCGCGGTGTTGAGCCAGTCGCGCGTAGCCTGGCCGATCGTGAGCGGGATATAGCGGCCGACCTGGCGCGCATCGCCACGGGTGAACTGGCCGGTGAGATCGATCGTGCCCGGCGTACCGCCAGTCATCTTGTAACTGCCGAACAGCGTGCCCGCCAGGTGGCGGTTGGCGAGGGAAAGGCTGGTCAGGTTGATATCCAGACCATTGCTCTTTTCCTGTTTCTTCCAGTTCATCTGCGCAGTCAGCGCATCCATCTCCAGCGGCTCGCGGAACAGATCCGGAAAATTGGCCTGCACACGGTGTGAATCCAGCGCCAGCGTGCCGGATTTTTCATTGGCGTCGAAGTTGCCGCTCAGGCCTGAAAAGCCTGGCAATTTCCCATGCGGCTTCATGCCCAAGCCGGTGAAACCCCCTTTGGCCTTATAGCGCTGCGGCGCCTTCCAGTCGCCACTCCATTTAACGCTGAAGTCGCGGAAGCTGCCCTGGGGATCGATTTCAGCCAGATTGCCACGCACCTCGGGAGGGAGTGGCAAGGCATCCGCCAGCTTTGCCAGCGGCTCCAGGTTCAGGCCATCGACGCGGATTTCCCCTTCAGCAAATTTCTTGCCCTGCGCGGGGACGTAATGCACCAGCAACTCGGTGGCCGGCAGGTTGACGCCGCTCTTCGCCGCCAGACTCAGACGCTGCGCGCTGAATTCGAACCCGCCCGGCAACGGCTTCCACCCGAAGCGGCCGCTCAGTCTATGCAGATCGAGCTGGGGCAGATCACTGGCGAAACGGGCGGTTACATCGATCAGACGAACATCCGCTGTGACCTCGCCGACCCCCCCGGCCTTGAACCCGAGCCAGGCCTGCACCCCGCCATAACCGTGCCGCAGCTCGAACGGGAGGGGTAACCAAGTCTGCCAGGCAGCGATGTCGGCATGATCGAGTTTCGCATAAACCCTGCCCTCCCAGGCAGCCAGATCGGCCACTTTTTCACCTTTCAAATCGGCACGAATATCCAGCGGAGCTGCCAGTTCGGCAGGCGGAACTGCCTGCAGGCCCAATCGATGCCGCCTGCCGCTGTTTTCCAGGCGCAGGTTGACGCGGCTCAAGGTCAGCGCCGGCGCTTGGCGCTTCTCGTCGCGCCACTCGATCACCGCGTTGCGGATGACGATGCGCGATTGCTGCAATAGCCAATCGGCAAAACCGCTGTCGCTGTCCGGTCTGTTGAGCTCGATTCCCGCGAGGAAAATGCGCCCTTCGGCATCTCGCCGGATACTCAATGCGGGATCGCTGATTTCAAGGGAATGCAGGCGCACCTCGCCCACCAGCAGCGTCCACCACGACAGGGTGCTATCGACATGCGGGAGCAACAGCGCGGGATGTCCCTGGCGGTCGTAAACCTGAACTTCGCGTAGCGCCAGATGCGGTCTCAAGCGCTCCCAGTTCGCATCGATCGCGCCAATCGCTACGCGCTGGCCGGCTGCGCGGGAGATGGAAGCGGCAATATCCTCGCGGTATTGGCCGATATTGGGCAAGATCCAGTAGCGCAGCGCCACCACCGTTGCGGCGAACGCCAGCCCGGCCAGAAACAGGGCCGCGACGGCAATTCGGTAACTCCAGCGCCAAAAGGGTTTGAGCATTTCCAATTCAGAAAAAAATAACCGCAGGGGCGCTTGACTGCGCCCCTGCGGTTAGATTATACCCCGGTGGCGGGGATTGCTTCACGTTACCGTTTGGTCAAGCCTGTTGCCGCCCCCTGCTACAGGACGATACCGCCCGGTCTTTCCCGCTCTGCTTGGCGGTGTACATACGCTGATCGGCAATTTCCACCAGCGTTTTCCAGTCGCCGACCTTGTCATCCATCCGTTCGGCGATGCCGATGCTGGCGGTGACCGGCTTATTGTCCGGCCGCAAGCCGAACCCGGCCGCGCGAAGCCGTTCGATGGCGGCAATTGCATCGTTGCAGTAGGTGTTGGGCAGGATCAGGATGAATTCCTCGCCGCCCCAGCGCGCCAGCATGTCTCCGGTGCGAAGGGTCGCGCGGACGCGCTCGGCGGCGCTGACCAGTACCTGGTCTCCGGCTTCGTGGCCGAAGCCGTCGTTGACGCTCTTGAAATTGTCCAGGTCGATGAACGCCAGCGACAGCGGCATGTTGCTACGGGTGGAAATGATGAACTGGATTTCCAGCAGTTCCGTTCCGCTCATGCGGGAGAAGCAGCCCGTCAGCGTGTCGCGGATTGCCGTACGCACCAGCGCGATCATGAAGCCGAGCTGGCTCATGCCGGAAAGCGTGGCCACGATTGCGATCAGAACCACCAGCCAGGAGGTGCTGATGAGCGGGGTCAGGTTCAGGGCATCCAGGCCCAACAGGGCGGAAGCGACCTCGGCGACCAGCACCGGAGCGGCGTAGATCGCCCCTTCCAGGGCGGTGAGGGGGAACATGCTCAGGCCCGCCACCATCACGATCGGCAGGAAAGCGTAAGTCGCGGCGATGGTTGCAGCCACTCCGTTCAGATGGACGCCGGACAGCAGCAGATAGGAAAATACGAAAAACGCGGTCGGAATAGCGAACAAGATGCCGAGCGCCAGATAAGCGTCGCGCATTCGGGTCGAGCCGTTGAACGAAAACGCCAGCCCGGCGAACGCGATGCCGGCGACGATGCGGCCGATGGCCAGCTGCCCCCAAACCGGCCAGGGCAGCACCAGCATGTCGGGAGCGATGAACAGCACGGTGAACGCGGCAAACAGGGCGGCGATCATGCGCACGCGGGAGATGATCATTGCGGCGCGGCGCGTGGACAGCAACGACATGTGCTTGCCGGGGAACAGCAACCACAGCATTTCTTCGCGTGGCAGCTCGTTGAGGATGCTCTTGATAACCGGATGTTCGAGTGGCTTCATTTTCTAAATGGGCGTTCTTATGTGGTTGTTTGGATTTAGAACTGCACTGCAAGCAACGGACTGCATGGTAATAAATTGCCGCTATTATGCGCGACCTCAAGCGCAGGCGTAAAGCCCTTTTGGCACTGTGGGATTCTTTAACCCGGATGTTTCATACCCAAAGGGCACAAGTAAATTGACGCGCGCCCTCGCTGGTATTTTGTCGCCTAGCAGCCTACTTTTGGTTCGTATGGAAATTTTGTTCACCCGTGAAGGGCGTCACCGCCATTGTAAACCGGCTAAAGCCGGAACAATGGCGCGACAGTCTGGCGACCGATCTCGGCGGCAAACCTTGGCAATCAAAACATTTTTAAGATGTTGTCCCGCTTTCGCGGGAGATTTACCAGTGCGACATTATCCCGCCGCCTGGCGCGCCGCATCGGCAATCACTTCGGCCCAGTGCCGGACCTTTTGGCCGGATTTGCCTTCCACCATCACCCGTAACACCGGCTCCGTGCCCGAGGCGCGCAGCAGCACCCGGCCGGCGCCATCCAGTTCCTGTTCGGCCTCCGCCAGCCTCGCCTGCACCTGTGGGCTTGCATGGAAATCGAAGCCTTTGCGCACCGGCACATTGATCAGCACCTGGGGATACAGCGTCAGGTCGCGGGTAAAATCGCCCAATGTGGCCTTTGCCACGCGCAGGGCATGTAGCACTTGTAGCGCGGAAACGATGCCGTCGCCGGTGCTGTGCCGGTCGAGGCAGAGTATATGGCCCGACCCCTCGCCACCCACCTGCCAGCCGCGCTCGTTCAGCATTTCCAGGACGTGGCGGTCGCCCACCCTGGCGCGGGCGAAAGGGATCTCCATCTTCTCCAGGGCATGCTCCACGCCGAGGTTGGTCATCAGGGTGCCCACCACGCCGCCCTTGAGCAGGCCATGCTGGTGGCGATACTTGGCGATCACGTAAAGCAGCCGGTCGCCGTCGAATACTTCGCCGCAGGCATCCACCATCATCAGGCGGTCGCCATCGCCATCCAGGGCAATGCCTAGATCGGCACGGTGCAGTTTCACCGCATCCTGAAGGGCCTGCAAATGGGTGGCGCCGCATTCATGGTTGATATTCAGGCCGTCGGGCTGATTGCCGATGCTGATCACTTCGGCGCCAAGTTCGTGGAATACCGGCGGCGCGACGTGATAGGTGGCGCCGTGGGCGCAATCCACAACGATCCTCAGCCCACGCAAATCCAGCTCGGTGGGAAAGGTGCTCTTGCAGAATTCGATATAGCGCCCGGCAGCATCGTTGAGCCGGCGCGCCTTGCCCAGTTTCGCCGACGGCATGGTCTGCATCGGATCTTCCAGCGCCTTCTCGATGGCGCGCTCGGTCTTGTCCGCCAGCTTGGTGCCGTCCGCCGAAAAGAACTTGATGCCGTTGTCCTCGAACGGGTTGTGCGAGGCGCTGATGACGATTCCTGCCTGGGCGCGCAGGGCGCGGGTCAGATAGGCTACCGCCGGAGTTGGCATCGGCCCGGTCAGCAGCACGTCCACCCCGGCTGCGGAAAGCCCTGCCTGCAGGGCGGATTCCAGCATGTAGCCGGAGATGCGGGTGTCCTTGCCGATCACCACTGCCGGATGATCGCCCTGTGGCAGTCTTCTCTCCTGCGCCGCCAGCACCTTGCCGGCCGCATAGCCCAGACGCATCACAAAATCCGGGGTGATCGGATATTCACCGACCTTGCCGCGCACTCCATCGGTGCCGAAATATTTTCTAGTCATTGTTTTCCTCACAACCCTCAATGGCATTCACGATCTGCAAGGCTTCTTTGCTGGCCCTTACATCGTGCACACGAATAATTCTAGCACCCTTCATTGCCGCTATCACTGCCGCGGCGACGCTGGGAACCAACCGCGCATCCACATTCAGGCCCGTGATCTGGCCGAGCATGGACTTGCGCGACAGACCTGCCAGCAGCGGCGCGCCCAGTGCCTGGAAGCGGTCGAGCTGACGCAGCAGGGCGACATTATGTTCCAGCGACTTGCCGAAGCCGAAACCGGGATCAACCACCAGCCGCTCGCGGCCGACGCCGGCGGCCTGTGCGGCAGCCATTCTCGCTTCCAGAAAAGCCATGACCTCCGCCACGACATCGCCATAGCGGGGCGCAAGCTGCATGGTCTGCGGCGTGCCCTGCCTGTGCATCAGGCAGGCGGCCACATTCGAGCCGGCCACCGCTTCCAGCGCGCCCTCGCCTTGCAGTGCATTGATGTCGTTGATCATGTCAGCGCCGGCGGCGATGGCCGCGCGCATCACCTCGGCTTTGCAGGTATCCACCGACAGCGGCACATTGCTGCCGCGCAACGCCTTGATGACCGGCAGCACCCGCCGCAGCTCCTCGTCGATACCGACGGGCTGCGCGCCGGGGCGCGACGATTCGCCGCCGATGTCGAGAATATCCGCCCCCTCCTCCAGCAGCCGGAAGGCGTGTTCGATTCCGGCAGCGGTGGACGCATGGCGGCCGCCATCGGAGAATGAGTCGGGCGTGACGTTGACGATGCCCATGATCAATGGGCGATTGAGGGGGAGGGTGAAGCGGCCGCAGAGAAGCATGAGTGCTGAGTTATGGTAGGGTGGGCACGGTTTTTTGTGCCCACGCGGAGAACGAGGCTTAATTTCCGCGTGGGCACAAAAAACCGTGCCCACCCTACCAGTCTGTTTTATACCTGCGCGGGGTCGGTGGTAGGCGTGGCCGGGGCCGTTGGTGCGCTATCCGAAGGCGGATTCGGCTTGCTCTGGCTCGGCTTTGGCGGGCGCGGTGCGTGCCCTTCCATGATGTCGGCGATCTGCTCGGCGTCCAGGGTTTCCCACTCCAGCAGCGCCTTCGCCATGACTTCGATCTTTTCCCGGTTTTCCTCGATCAGGTGGCGCGCCAGGGCGTACTGTTGATCGATGATGCGGCGAATTTCGGCGTCCACCTTCTGCATGGTGGTCTCGGACACGTTCTTGTGGGTGGTCACGGAACGACCGAGAAATATCTCGCCATCGTTCTCGCCGTAGACCATCGGCCCCATCGCGTCGGACATGCCCCACTGCGTCACCATGCGGCGCGCCATTTCGGTGGCGCGCTCGAAATCATTGGAAGCGCCGGTAGTCATTTGCCCCATGAAAACTTCCTCGGCAATACGCCCCCCGAACAGCACCGAAATATTCTGCAGGAGATGCTCGCGATCCATGCTGTAGCGGTCTTCCGTCGGCAATTGCATGGTCACGCCCAAGGCACGGCCGCGCGGGATGATGGTGACCTTGTGCACCGGGTCGGTCTTCGGCAGCAGCCTGGCCACGACGACGTGGCCGGATTCATGGTAAGCCGTGTTCATGCGCTCGTGCTCGGGCATGACGATGGAGCGGCGCTCCGCGCCCATGATGATTTTGTCCTTGGCCTTTTCGAAATCCTCCATGTCCACCAAACGTTTGTTAAAACGTGCGGCGAACAACGCCGCCTCGTTCACCAGGTTGGCCAGATCCGCGCCCGACATGCCGGGCGTGCCGCGCGCCAGAATATCCGCCTTCACGTCCGGCGCTACCGGCACCTTGCGCATGTGCACCATGAGGATCTGCTCGCGGCCGCGAATATCCGGCAGGGGCACCACCACCTGGCGGTCGAAACGACCGGGACGCAGCAGCGCCGGGTCGAGCACGTCGGGACGGTTGGTGGCGGCGACCACGATCACCCCGGCGGTGCCTTCGAAACCGTCCATTTCCACCAGCAACTGGTTCAGGGTCTGTTCGCGCTCGTCGTTGCCGCCGCCCAGGCCGGCGCCGCGCTGGCGGCCGACAGCGTCGATCTCGTCGATAAAGATGATGCAAGGGGCATTTTTCTTGGCCTGCTCGAACATGTCGCGCACCCGCGCCGCGCCGACGCCGACGAACATTTCAACGAAGTCGGAGCCGGAAATGCTGAAGAACGGCACCTTGGCCTCGCCGGCAATCGCCCTGGCCAGCAGGGTCTTGCCGGTGCCGGGATTGCCCACCATCAGCACCCCTTTGGGAATCCGCCCGCCCAGCTTCTGGAACTTGCTCGGGTCACGCAGGAACTCCACCAGCTCGGACACTTCCTCCTTGGCCTCGTCGCATCCGGCGACATCAGCGAAGGTCACGGTGTTGGTGGTTTCGTCCAGCATGCGCGCCTTGCTCTTGCCGAAGGAGAACGCACCGCCCTTGCCGCCGCCTTGCATCTGGCGCATGAAGAAGATCCACACGCCGATCAGGAGCAGCATCGGGAACCAGGAAATGAACAGGTTCATCAGGAAGGAGGGCTCTTCTTCCGGCTTGGCTTCCACCACCACGCCGTTCTTGAGCAGGTCGCTCACCATCCAGGGGTCTGACGGCGCATAAGTGGTGAAGCGCTTGCCGTCGGCCCTCACGCCCTTCAGCACGTGGCCCTCGATCGATACCTTGGCGATCTGGCCCTGCTTCACTTCTTCGAGAAACTGGGAGTATTCCAGCGGTGCCTGGACAGCCGCCTGGCGCTGGCCGAAATGATTGAACACCATCATCAGCACCAGCGCGATCACCAGCCAGACTGCAATATTTTTCATCAGATTATTCAAAACCGCTCCTCTAGCCCGCATTATGCAGGCAAATTCTAAACCCTTTATTCGGCTCGTGTCAGATCTTTTGCGAGCAGGTAGGTTTCATTGGTTCGACCGCGCGAGGCTTTCGGCTTGCGCGTCGCCACCTGCCTGAAATGTCCGCGCATTGTCCGGATGTACTCATCGAAGCCATCGCCCTGAAACATTTTGACCAGAAAACTGCCGCCCGGTTTCAAATGCTGCAAGGCAAATTCCAGCGCCAGCTCGGCCAGGTGCATCGCCCGTGCCTGGTCTACGAGCCCGACACCACTGAGATTGGGGGCCATATCGGAAATAACAAGGTCCACCGGGCGGCCATCCAGCGCCTTGACCAGCTCGGCCAGCACGGCATCTTCGCGGAAATCGCCCTGGATAAAGGTCACGCCGGCCAGGGGCGTCATTTCCAGAAGGTCGAGTGCGATCACCTTCCCCTGGCCCGCCAGCTTCTGCGCCACCACCTGCGACCACCCCCCCGGCGTCGCGCCCAGGTCGACCACCCTCATGCCCGGCTTGAGCAGGTGGTCGCGCTCGATAATTTCCAGCAGTTTGTACGAGGCGCGCGAACGGTAACCTTCGTGCTTCGCCCGCTGGACGTAGGGGTCGGTAACGTGCTCCATCATCCAGGCCTTGCTGGTTTTAGTGCGCTTCATCGGGTAAACTGCGAGCCTTTCCAAGGATGCTAAATATGATGCTATCACTCACTCCGGCGCAAAGGCGCTTTCTGCGCGCCCAGGCTCACAACCTGAATCCCGTGGTGATGATCGGCGACGCCGGCCTCACCGAAGCGGTCATGAAGGAAATCGAGCGCAGCATCGCCAGCCATGAGCTGATCAAGGTCAAATCGCACAGCCGCGACAAGGCAACGCGCGACGGCCAGATCACGGAAATCTGCGAAACCTTGAACGCCACCCCGGTACAGCACATCGGCAAGGTTCTGATCGTCTACAAGACGGCCGAAAAGCCCAAGCTGGTGCTGCCTAAAGAGTAACGCAATATCGACATGTAGGTTGGGTTAGGCGCGGCTTTTAGCGCCGTAACCCAACAAGCTTAATCTTCCCTTGAAACACCGGTCTTGAACGCTTGGGTCTGTTGGGTTACGCGATAAGGCCGCTAACCCAACCTACATGTGACGCCTCCTTGAGTAAACAGCATTGGTACTAACCCCGGCGCGGCGCCAGAACCAGTACCAGACCGAGCAGACTTTCGATCAGGTAACCGATGCTGGAGATCCCGTGCCAGCGGGCGAAGCGGTCGCGGAACATGCTTTCCATCACTTCCTTCGGCAATGCCTGCTCTTTCAGACCCGCCATTATCGGCTGGATGCCGAAGTGTATGGCCACGGTGAGCAGCAACATCACCAGCACAGCCCAGAAAAACCCCTGCTTCAGCGCGCTACCGCCAAACGCCGCCAGGCGGTGGATCAACAGATAAATACCGCACCCCATGCCGAGATAGGCGATCCAGGTGAACATCTTCCCCGCCAGCATGCCCGCCAGCATTTTGTCGCCCAGCGAGGCAAACAGCACCGGCGCAGCCAGGTAGCCAATGGCCCACAGGCCGCCCACCCACAGGGTGATGGCGACTAGCGCAAGCTTGTCGGCGAAGCGATTCATTTAAATGTACTTCACATCCAGCACTTCATATTCGCGCACTCCACCCGGCGCCTGCACCTCGGCGACATCGCCGGCGAATTTGCCGATCAGTGCACGGGCAATCGGCGAGCTGATGGAAATCTTGCCCTGCTTGATGTCGGCCTCATCGTCGCCGACGATCTGATAGGTCACGGCTTCACCGCTTTCCAGATCTTCCAGGTCGACGGTGGCGCCGAACACGCAACGGCCTTCAGCATCGAGCTGCCTGGGATCGATGATCTGGGCGTTGCCCAGCTTGAATTCGACCTCGGCAATGCGCCCCTCGACAAAGCTCTGACGTTCCTTGGCCGCATCGTACTCGGCATTCTCGGACAAGTCGCCATGCGAACGGGCCTCGGCAATGGCGGCGATCACGTCCGGGCGCTCGACGGTCTTCAGGTTATGCAGTTCGGCGCGCAGCAACTCGGCGCCGTGTGTTGTCAATGGAACCTTGCTCATTTTTTCCTCGGATTTCCTGGATTACCAGTTTGAAGCCAGGCGGCGGCTTGATTACGGCTTGGGCAGCCTGGCGTGCAGGCCCTGCAGGTCGTACACCTGCAGCTCCTGCATGTGCCGAATGCCGGCACAGGCGGCGCGGGCGCCTGCCAGCGTGGTGTAGTAGGTGATCTTGTTCTGCAAGGCGGCGTTGCGCATGGCGTAGGAATCATGCACGCCGCGCTTGTCCTCTACGGTATTGACAATCAGGTCGATGTCGCCGTTCTTGATCATGTCCACGATGTGGGGGCGGCCTTCATGCACCTTGTTCACCGGCGTCACCGCCAGGCCTGCCGCGGATAGGGCTGCCGCCGTGCCGCGCGTGGCGACCAGGTTAAAGCCTTGCTCCGCCAGTACCCTGGCAATGTCCATGACCTTGTCCTTGTCGCTGCCGCGCACGCTGATGAAGGCGCGGCCGCTGATGGGCAGCTTCACCCCGGTAGCGAGCTGCGACTTGACGAAGGCTTCGGCAAAAGTCGCGCCCACGCCCATCACCTCGCCGGTGGACTTCATCTCCGGGCCGAGGATGGTATCCACGCCCGGGAACTTGATGAACGGGAACACGGCTTCCTTGACGGAATAGTAAGGCGGCACCACTTCGCGGGTGACGCCCTGCTCCTTGAGGGTGCGCCCGGCCATGCAGCGCGCCGCGATCTTCGCCAGTTGCAGGCCGGCGGCCTTGGACACGAACGGCACGGTGCGCGAAGCACGCGGATTGACTTCGAGCACGTACACCGTCTCGCCCTGGATGGCGAACTGCACGTTCATCAGGCCGACCACCTTGAGCGCCTTGGCCATCAGCACGGTCTGGCGCCGCATTTCGTCCTGGATTTCCGGCGACAGACTATACGGCGGCAACGAACAGGCGGAATCGCCGGAATGCACGCCGGCTTCCTCGATGTGCTCCATCAACCCGCCGATCAGCACATCGGTGCCGTCGCTGATCGCATCCACATCCACTTCGGTGGCATCGTTGAGGAAGCGGTCGAGCAACACCGGCGAATCGTTGGAAACCTTCACCGCCTCGCGCATGTAGCGTTCCAGGTCGGCCTGCTGGTGGACGATCTCCATGGCCCGCCCGCCCAGCACGTAGGAAGGGCGCACCACCAGCGGATAGCCGATTTCCTCGGCCAGCCGGATCGCTTCTTCCGGCGCCCGGGCCGTGCGGTTGGGCGGCTGCTTCAGGCCCAGTTCGTGCAACATCTTCTGGAAGCGTTCGCGGTCTTCGGCAGCGTCGATCATGTCCGGGCTGGTGCCGATGATCGGCACGCCGTTGGCTTCCAGGTCGCGCGCCAGTTTCAGCGGAGTCTGGCCACCGTACTGGACGATCACGCCGACCGGCTTCTCCACTGCAACCACTTCGAGCACGTCCTCCAGGGTCAGCGGCTCGAAATACAAGCGGTCGGAAGTGTCATAGTCGGTCGACACGGTTTCCGGATTGCAGTTGACCATGATGGTTTCAAAGCCGTCCTCGCGCAACGCCAGCGCAGCATGCACGCAGCAGTAGTCGAATTCGATGCCCTGGCCGATGCGATTCGGCCCGCCGCCCAGCACCATGATCTTTTTCCTGTTGGTGGGTTCCGACTCGCACTCCTCCTCGTAGGTGGAATACAGGTAGGCGGTGTCGGTGGCGAATTCGGCAGCGCAGGTATCCACGCGCTTATAGACCGGGCGCACGCCGAGTGCGTGGCGCAGAGCGCGTACCGCATGCTGGTCGGTGGCGAGCAACCGTGCCAGGCGCCGGTCGGAAAAGCCGCGGCGCTTGAGTTCGCGCATTTCACCGGCACTGATGGAATCCAGAAGACGACCTTGCAGCGCCTGCTCGCGCGCCACCAGGTCTTCCATTTGCGCCAGGAACCAGGGATCGACGTGGGTCAGGCTGAAGATCTCGGCCTGGCTCATGCCGGCGCGCATTGCATCGGCGATGTACCAGATGCGATCGGGGCCGGGGTCGCCCAGCTCGGTTTCGATGATTTCACGGTCGGTCGTTTTTTCGTCCAGCCCATCGCTGCCAACTTCCAGCCCGCGCAGCGCCTTTTGCAGCGATTCCTGAAAGGTGCGCCCGATCGCCATCACCTCGCCCACCGACTTCATCTGGGTGGTGAGACGACTGTTGGCACGGGGAAATTTCTCGAAGGCGAAGCGCGGGATCTTGGTGACGACGTAATCAATCGAAGGCTCGAACGAAGCCGGCGTCCGGCCGCCGGTGATATCGTTCTGCAACTCGTCCAGGGTGTAGCCGACGGCCAGCTTGGCCGCCACCTTGGCGATCGGGAAGCCGGTCGCCTTGGAAGCCAGGGCGGAGGAGCGCGACACGCGCGGGTTCATCTCGATCACCACCATGCGGCCATCGTCCGGGTTGATGCCGAACTGCACATTGGAGCCGCCGGTTTCCACGCCGATCTCGCGCAGCACCGCGATGGAGGCGTTGCGCATGATCTGGTATTCGCGGTCGGTAAGGGTCTGGGCCGGCGCCACGGTGATCGAGTCGCCGGTGTGCACGCCCATCGCGTCGAAATTCTCGATCGAGCAGATGATGATGCAGTTGTCCTTCCTGTCCCGCACCACCTCCATCTCGAACTCTTTCCAGCCGATGACGGATTCCTCGACCAGCAGTTCCCTGGTCGGCGAAGCGTCCAGCCCGCGCTCGCAGATGGCGAGAAACTCTTCCTTGTTGTAGGCGATGCCGCCGCCGCTGCCGCCCATGGTGAAGGAGGGCCGGATGATGGTGGGGTAGCCCACCATCGCCTGCACCTGCAAGGCTTCTTCCAGGCTGTGGGCGATGGCCGCGCGCGGGCAGTCCAGGCCGATCTTCTCCATCGCCTTCTTGAATTTTTCGCGGTCTTCGGCCTTGTCGATGGCTTCCTTGGTAGCGCCGATCATTTCCACGCCGTACTTTTCCAGCACGCCGTGGCGGGCCAGATCAAGCGCGCAATTCAGCGCGGTCTGGCCGCCCATGGTGGGCAGCAGCACGTCGGGACGCTCGATGGCGATGATTTTCTCCACCACCTGCCAGGTGATCGGCTCGATGTAGGTGACATCCGCCATCTCCGGATCGGTCATGATGGTGGCGGGGTTGGAGTTGACCAGGATGACCTTGTAGCCTTCCTCGCGCAGCGCCTTGCAAGCCTGCGCGCCGGAATAGTCGAACTCGCACGCCTGGCCGATGACGATCGGGCCGGCGCCGATGATCAGGATGCTATGGATATCTGTACGTTTTGGCATTTCTGTTCGTAAGGGGTGAGGGGTGAGGGGTGAGGGGGGGAACCCCGCCTCGCCTCACGCCTCGTCCCTCACGCCTCACTTTGTTTGTTGTTGCATCAGACCGATGAAGCGGTCAAACAAGTAATCCACGTCGTGCGGCCCCGGACTCGCCTCGGGGTGGCCCTGGAAGCTGAACGCCGGCACGTCGGTGCGGGTGATGCCCTGGTTGCTGCCATCGAACAGCGACTTGTGCGTCACGCGCAGGTTGGCCGGCAGCGTCGCCTCATCCACCGCGAAGCCATGATTCTGGCTGGTGATCATGACGCGGCCGCTGTCGAGATCCTGCACCGGGTGGTTGGCACCGTGGTGGCCGAACTTCATCTTGCGTGTTTTTGCGCCGGAGGCCAGCGCCAGCAATTGGTG
>CAMTYG010000098.1:0-2325 GCA_947085875.1 uncultured Sulfuricella sp. | reverse complement strand
TCATGATGTTGATGGATGTAAATGTGTTGGTTTATGCGCACAGGGAAGACGCGAAGGATCATCGGGCGTACCGTGACTGGCTGGAGTCCGTGATCAATTCCAATACGGCATACGGTTTTTCAGAGTTGGTATTGAGTGGTTTTATCCGTGTGGTGACTCATCCGAAAGTTTTTGAAAAACCGAGCTCACTGGAAGTGGCAATCGCTTTTGCACAACAATTCAGGTCGGTGGAGCACGCAATTTGTTTGTCGCCCGGTAGAAATCATTGGGATTTGTTTTTGCAGTGCGTACAGTCTATTTCCGCACAGGGCAACGATATTCCCGATGCTTACCATATAGCGCTGGCGCTGGAGTGGGACTGCGATTGGGTCACCACCGATAAGGGATTTCGCCGTTTCAAGGGGTTGCGTGTGCGCCATCCCCTCAAGTAAGAGTAAGGAAGCGCAATGCCGAGAAAGCCACGGTTTTACGTGCCCGGAGCGCCCGTTCATGCGGTTCAGCGGGGGCATAACCGGTCCGCAGTTTTCTTTGACGATCTCGATTACCTGGAATATCTGCGCTGCCTGAAGCAGGCCGCTGATAGCTGCGGTTGCGCGGTTCATGCCTATGTACTGATGACCAATCATGTACATTTGCTGCTGACGCCGGAGCGCGCCGACTCGGTGGGACGATTGTTTCAGGGTGTGGGGCGGCATTATGTGCGATATATCAACGAAACCTATCAACGACATGGCGGTTTGTGGGAGGGGCGCTATAAGTGCAACGTCATTGAGTCACAGGCTTATCTGCTGTCGTGCATGCGTTATATTGAACTGAATCCGGTCAGGGCCGGCAAGGTAGATCATCCGGCCAAATACCGCTGGTCCAGCTACGCGGCCAATGCGCTGGGGGTAAGTAATGCCGTCCTGACGGCGCAGGCCGAGTATGTTGCTTTGAGCCGTTTGCCCGATGATCGCCAGTCTGTTTATCGCGGCCTGTTCGACAGGGTGGCGGATTCTGACGAGCTGGCGCTGTTGAGGTGTGCTTTGCAAACGGGAACGCCGCTGGGTAATGAGAGGTTCAAGATGGAAATTGAAGCGGCATTGAATTTGAAGGTGGGTTTTGCGCGCCGCGGCAGGCCGCGGAATGAAAATTCATGATAGGAGCAGGGAAAATGGGCCGTGCTCGGTTATTTGTGTTGAGCTAAGCAAGCAACTGCACATTCTGCCCATATTCAACCATGATTCTATCCGCCGTTAGCAATACCAGATTTTCTTTCCTGGCCTGGGCAAGCAACAGACGGTCAAAGGGGTCTGAATGTAACTCTGGCAACTGCGCCGTTGCCGTGGCATGTTCGGGAGTGATTGAGAGAAGGTGAATATTGCTCCCACGAGCGGCTGCAAGCAAAACATCAGGGGCTACGGGCAGCTTCCCCAGGCGGAATTTGATTGCAACTTCCCATACTGAGCATGTGCTCAGCCAGCATTCGCTGCGGCTGATCATGTCCCGCGCCCCATCCGAGAGGCGAGGATGTGCCGAAAACCACCACAACGCAACATGCGTATCCAGCAGAAGACGTGGCATTAATGCCCTGCTACTGGCTGAAACAGGGCAGCGACTTCGTCTTCAACGGCTGTGTCAAATCCGGCCTCCAGCACCGCCGAATCAATGGACAGCACGCCCCACCCACCTGTTTTTTCCGTGGATTGCACTGGAACAAGTCGAACAGCCGGTTTGCCCGCTCGCGCAATCAGGACTTCCTCGCCATCCAGTGCGGCTTGCACCAGTTGTGACAAGTGGGTTTTTGCTTCGTACAGGTTACATTGGCGCATCGTCCACCCCCTTAAGTTAACCAGATTAGTTGGTCTAGTCTAATTATAAGAGGGAGGCAAAGTCAAGCTGGATAAAATGGGGCTGCTGGATCAGTCGCCCCTCAAAAATGCAGTAGCGGTCTTGAAGGCCGCTTTTGCATTTTTTTACTACGACAAGCTCTTCGGAATCGGAAACACCACATTCTCAACAATTCCACAAGCCTCCTGAACCGCACTTGCGCCCAATTCCTCCAGCCTTGAAACCACTTCCTGCACCAGCACCTCCGGCGCGGAAGCGCCGGCGGTGACGCCGATTTTCTGTTTCCCTCGTAGCCACGCCGGGTCGATCTGGCCGGCATTGTCCACCATCCAGGCATCCACCCCCATGTTCTGCGCAACTTCGCGCAGGCGGTTGGAATTGGAACTGTTGGGCGAACCGACCACGATCACCAGGTCGCACTGTTCAGCCAGCTTTTTCACCGCATCCTGACGGTTCTGGGTGGCGTAGCAGATGTCGTCCTTCTTCGGGCCGCTG
>CAMTYG010000097.1:0-1965 GCA_947085875.1 uncultured Sulfuricella sp. | reverse complement strand
GGGGGGCCAATCTACAATCAGGCTCTGGTTAAAAACCAGTCCTCAGGTTGGGACGGCCTCCCCGGTGAAACGTGAAATCTTAACTTAACCTCCTTAACAACATTTCATTAAATTCGATCATACAAGGTTGGGTTGAGCGGCTTTATCGCGTAACCCAACAAACCCAAACTTCAAGAACAGGTTTTGTTGTTCAGGTTTGTCGCCTAGAGGCGCCTACTTCTGGTGGGTTTCGCGATAAGGCCGCTCAACCCAACCTACATGTTTGTTCTGCGCCACATCAGTTTGAATCGCACCCTCCCAAGGGGGTCTTTGGACTATTTTCATGGTGTTTGCGGTAAAATGCGGGTTTTCCAAATACCTAACAGCACGGGCCGGCTTATGAATCTCTCCACGCTTACCGCATTATCTCCTCTGGACGGGCGCTACCACAACAAGGTGGCCGACCTGCGCGCCTATTTCAGCGAATTTGCGCTGATCCGCTATCGCGTCAAGGTGGAAATCGAATGGCTCAAGGCGCTCTCGCGCGAGCCCGCCATCGCCGAAGTCCCGGCCTTTTCCGCTGAAACCTTCGCGCAACTGGATGCGCTGGCGAACAATTTTTCGGAAGCCGACGCTCAGGCGGTCAAGGATATCGAGAAGACCACCAACCACGACGTCAAGGCGGTCGAATACTGGATGAAAGCCCGTCTGGCCGGCAATGCGGAAGTGATGAAGGTGAGCGAATTCATCCATTTCGCCTGCACCTCGGAAGACATCAACAACCTGTCCCACGGCCTGATGCTGAAGGAAGCACGCGAAGCGGCGATGCTGCCCGGCCTTGCCCGGCTCATCTCCAGGCTCACCGAGTTCGCCCACGAACTCGCGACCATGCCGATGCTGGCCCACACCCACGGCCAGCCCGCCTCGCCTACCACGGTCGGCAAGGAGATGGCCAACGTGGCCTACCGCCTGCAGCGCCAGCAAAAACGCCTGGCCGAGGTCGCCATCCTGGGCAAGGCCAATGGCGCGGTAGGCAACTACAACGCCCATCTGTCGGCCTATCCCGACTTCGACTGGGAGCGTTTCGCGAAGCATTTTGTCGAAGGGCTGGGGCTGGATTTCAACCCCTACACCATCCAGATCGAACCGCACGACTGCATGGCCGAGCTGTTCGATGCCTATGCCCGCGCCAACACCATCCTGATCGACCTCGACCGCGATATCTGGGGCTACATTTCGATGGGCTATTTCAAGCAGAAAGTGAAGGCCGGCGAAGTGGGTTCATCCACCATGCCGCACAAGGTCAACCCGATCGATTTCGAGAACTCGGAAGGCAACTTCGGCCTGGCCAACGCGGTGCTGCGGCACCTTTCCGAAAAGCTGCCGGTTTCCCGCTGGCAGCGCGACCTCACCGACTCCACCGTGCTGCGCAACATGGGCGTGGGCCTGGGCTATACCCTGCTCGGCTACGATTCCTGCCTGCGCGGCCTCAACAAGCTGGAAGCCAACCCGAAACGCCTGAATGACTACCTGGACCACAACTGGGAAGTGCTGGCGGAACCGATCCAGACCGTGATGCGCCGCTATGGCGTGGAGAACCCCTACGAGCAGCTCAAGGAACTCACCCGCGGCAAGGGCGGCATCACCCGGGCAACGCTGCACGCCTTCATCGCCAAGCTCGCCATTCCTGAGGAAGCGAAGCAGCGGCTGCTGCAGATGACCCCGCACAACTACACCGGCAAGGCGGCAGAACTGGCGGCGAGGATTTAACCGAGGTTGTTCATTAGGCCGCCCGGTCATTCACGCGAAAGCGTGAATCCCTTATGTAGATACTCTGTTCGAGGTCAAGAATTTTTTCTGTAATTTTTGCCCTTTCCGGCTCATGCTGGAATAGCGTAAAAGCGGGCGTTATCGAAGGGTTTGTCGTGTTTCAACATGCCGTGGATGGCATGCAGCAGTTTGCGCATGACGGCGCAGACTGCCTGC
>CAMTYG010000096.1:0-17410 GCA_947085875.1 uncultured Sulfuricella sp. | reverse complement strand
GGGCGCTGGCTCGCCTATGCCCTCATCCCGCTGGGCGGACTGGGTGTGTTCCTCGGACTGTCATCCCTTACCGTAACACTGCTCAAGGCCGAGGGAGTCATGATGCCCTGGCTGCCGGAAGCGCGCGGAACGCTGCTGGCCCTGGCAGCGCTGTGGAGCATTTGGCTGGGATGGCGCATGCTGCGGGGCGTCGGCTTATGTCGGAAGGTTCTCGCGCTCGGCGCGCTAAGTGCCGCCATCGGCGGCAACGTGTTTGCCTGGGTGCTGCTGTTTTATATTTGGTAGAATCGTTCATTTCACTCCCTATCTGGAGCAACCGATGGAACTGAACACCCTCGCGCTCGCCCGCGCCTTGCACGTGATCGGCGTGGTGCTGTGGATCGGCGGGGTGGCGATGGTCACCACCGTGCTGCTGCCCGCCATCCGCAAGTTAAAATCAGCCGAAGAGCAGGTCGCTTTTTTTGCGAAAATCGAACACGGCTTTGCCTGGCAGGCACGCTTCACCACCCTGCTCACTGGACTTACCGGCTTTCAGATGCTGGCGTCGATGCACGCCTGGGAGCGTTACGGCATGGCGCAGTACTGGTGGCTGCACGCGATGACCGCAATCTGGGCGGTCTTCACCGTGATGCTGTTCGTGCTTGAACCGCTGGTGTTGCACAAATGGTTCCAGCAGAAAGCGGCGCAGAATCCGGAAAAAACCTTCCGCGTCATCCAGCGCATGCACTGGATATTGCTTACCTTGAGCTTGCTCACCCTATTCGGCGCGGTGGCCGGTTCACATGGCGGGCTGCATTAACAGTAATCGGGGAAAAACAGCTGGGTTAAATCGTCCGCATGTAAATGGCGAAAAGTCCTGGGTGGGCTTGCATGAGTTTCTGCCGCAATTCCATGGTCCGTTCTGAAAGCGCACCCCCACCCGCCAGCAAACCGTGCAGGGCGGCATAAGCGCGGCCTGCGGCATGAGCCTGTGAAGCCTCTTCCGCAGTCAGGGCGCTATGGGTTTCCGTCCGCTCCAGCAGCAACCAGGCCGGGAAGAAGGGGGTAACCGGTTCGGGTTCCACGTCCAGATCGCGATAGCGTTCCCAGTCTGGCCGCAATTCCTTGTCCGGCAATGCCCCGCTTGCCAGCGCCTGCTCCGCCTCGGCGGGGAAATCCCAGCACATCCGGCACCAGACGGCCAGCGCTGCCGGGCGGTCGCCCAGATAAAATGCTGCTTCCGCCAATCGCAGGCGCAGCACCGGATAAGCTTGCCATGCCACATCCCCAAGCACCGCTTCCCTCACCCCGGCCCAGTCGTGGGCGCGGCCGAGCGGGTAACTGGCATGCAGCAACGGCGTATCCGCCACAAACGGTTGTCCGCGCAAGGCATCGGCCATCCGCCGCCAGAACGGCGCCAGAAAGTCCCTCGCACCGACACCCAGCTCCCCTGCCGCCAGCGGCGCCAGGTATCCTTCCAGGTATTCGCTTTCCGCGAAATAATCGGCAACCGGCGCGGACAGCCTTTGCGCGGCGTTGGACAAGGCTTCCAGCCTGCCCAGGCGCGGATGGGATGGGTCGGTTTCCAGCAGCCGATCCACCAGTCGGGCAGCCTCTTCCGCGCGGCGCGACGCCAGTGCGGCGACAATTCCGTTGGCCAGCACGTTGCCGGAGTTGTCCATGAACAGGTCGAGCTGGACCTCGTTTCCGCCACGCCGATAATGAACGCAACACAACTCTTCAAGCGCCGCATCGCCGGAAAGCCGCAGCGGTCGCCCGGCGCTGTCCCCCCAGGAAAGAAATTCGCGCCGGTCGGCGTGCAAACCCAGCGCCACGGCATATTGGCCGGCTTGCTGTAACAATGTGCGGATACGCGCCGGATTGCCGGCCAGCGCCTCTTCCAGCGTAGCGAGTTGACCGCAGCGCCAGGCTTCGTAGTCAGGAAATAAAAGCCGCCCCTCGGCAAGCAGCAACTCGACCGGGGAGTAAACGCCCTGCTCCAGCAGGAGCCGGTCGACCGCAAAACGAATTTCCTGAAATTCTTCCATTACCGTCCTAACTCAGTCAAGTTAAACCAGCGGGATACCCCCCTTTGTAAAAGGGGGGCTAGGGGGGATTTGACGGTGGCGGCAAGTTTCAACACCGCTAAATCCCCCTCAATCCCCCTTTTACAAAGGGGGAGGCGGTCTGTCTGTGTTGCCCATGTGTCAAGTTGACAGGCTTCTACGCCCCCAGCGGTTCGAACAGCAGCGTCAGATCTTCCGCTGTCAGGGGCGCGCTGGCATCCCCGCCGCCCTCCAGCACGCCTTGCGCGAGATCGCGCTTCCTCCCCTGCATACTGACGATTTTTTCCTCCACCGTGCCTTCGGTAATCAGTTTGTAGACGAACACCGGGTTTTCCTGGCCGATGCGATGGGCGCGGTCGGTGGCCTGGTTTTCCGCTGCCGGGTTCCACCACGGGTCGTAATGGATCACGGTGTCGGCGGCGGTGAGGTTCAGCCCCACTCATCCTGCCTTGAGGCTGATCAGGAACAGGGGCACCTCGCCGTCCTGAAAACGACTTACCGGCGTGGCGCGATCAACGGTGTCTCCGGTGAGTTTGACATAGGCCAGGCCGTGTTTGGCCAGTTCCAGCTCGATCAGCGCCAGCATGGAGGTAAATTGAGAAAACAGCAGGATGCGCCGCCCTTCTTCCAGCATTTCCGGGAGCAGACTCATCAGCAGTTCCAGCTTGGCTGACTGATCCACCCGTTTCGCCGCAGGCAGTTTGAGCAGGCGCGGATCACAGCACGCCTGGCGCAATTTGAGCAGCGCATCAAGGATCACGATCTGGCTGCGGTTCATGCCTTTTTTGTCGATCTCCAGCCGCACTTTTTCGTGCATGGCTACCCGAATGGCTTCGTAGAGGTCACGCTGGGCGCCGCCCAGTTCGCAGTAACGCACGATTTCGGTCTTCGGCGGCAATTCCTTGGCCACCTGCGCCTTGGTGCGGCGCAGCAGGAATGGCGCGATGCGCCGCGCCAGCAGGCCGCGCCGTTCGCTATCGCCCTGTTTTTCGATGGGGGTGCGAAACAGCTTGCGAAAGCGCTTGTCGTCGCCGAGCAATCCCGGCAGCAGAAAATGGAACAACGTCCACAATTCGCCCAGATGGTTTTCCAGCGGTGTGCCGGTAAGCGCGAGCCGGTGACGCGCCTTGATCTGATGGACGATGCGGGTGGCCTGCGACTTGGGGTTCTTGATGATGTGCGCTTCGTCGAGAATCAGATAATGGAACTCCTGCCCGGTCAGCACCTCCTTGTCGCGCGGCAGCAGGGGGTAGGTGGTGAGCACCAGGTCGTAATCGCCGATGGATTCGAAATGCTGCTTGCGCGACAGGCCCTGCAATACCAGCACGCGCAACGCCGGCGCGAAGCGTTCCGCCTCCCGCCGCCAGTTGAACATCAGGCTTGTGGGCGCCACTACCAGGCAGGGGCGGTTCATCCGGCCGGATTCCTTTTCCACCAGCAGATGCGCCAATGCCTGCACGGTCTTGCCCAACCCCATGTCGTCGGCGAGGATGCCAGCCAGCTCGTATTCGCGCAGGAATTGCAGCCAGTTGAGCCCCTCCTGCTGATAGCCGCGCAACTCGGTTTTCAGACCGAGGGGCGGGACGACCGGCTGGATGCCCTGGAAATCGCGCAGTTTTTTCCCCAGTTCGCGCAGACGTTCCCCGCCCATCCAGCGCAGGCCGGTAGCGGCATCGTCCAGCTCCGCCAACCGCGCGGCCTGAACCAGCGACAATTCGAGCCGCTCCGGATTCGCCTCCTTGTCGAAAAGCTCGACCAGCACCGAAAGAATGCCGCGCACGCGGGATGCGGGCAAGGACAGCAGACGTCCGTCCGGCAGGTGGCCGATAAAGTCCGAGTTTTCATCGGCCATCTGCGCCAGCGCCTCGGCGGTCAACTGTTCCGGAAACTGGCGGATCATCTTCAGCAAAACCGGCAACAGGTTCACGGTTTGGCCATCCACCTGTATCCCCAATTCCAGGCCGAACCAGTCGTTGCCGCTGCCCTCCTCCACGGTAGCGGTCCAGTCTTCCACTTCGGCAAAATTAAAGCGGAAACTGGCGTCCATTTCCACCCGCCAGCCGGCGGCTTGCAGATCGGGTAGATCGGTGAGACAGAAATCGATCCAGTCCTCGTCCTCGCCCAGGGTAAAAGCATCCTTGTATTTCTTGATTAAAGAAGGGTTGATGGTGTCGGCAAAAAAGAATCCCAATTCTAAGAGTTCATTTTCATGGGAGTGTTCGACAATGGGATTGCGGGTGATGTGACGCAATTCATCACCGTAGCGCCGCGTAATCACCCCGACCGTGGACTCGTTGCCAATACGGGCGCCGTCATAGTCGAATTCCACTTGCGCCAGATCGAGGATTTTCGGGGGAGCGTAGTAATAGGCTGGAACTGGCAGTTCGACGCTGAACAGGCGCAGGCAGGGAACCGGCAGTATGTCATTCACCTCCCGCTCCAGTAGCGTTTGCGGTAGCGGCGCCCTGGTCGTGGGCAGCTTTTGCGCCAGCGCCTTGCCGAGGCGACCGGCCAGGCTGGCCGGAACGATGGGCGCACCCGCGAGCGCGTGGGCGATTCTGTCGGGAAGGCCGGTGTCCAGTTCGCCGCAAGCTCGGGCGTTCTCGTCCAGGTACCAGGGTGGAGAAAACGGCAGCACGCGCGCGGGCAAGGACATTTCGAAAGTCAGTCGCTGGTTGCCCTGCTCGTCCATCGTCCACACCGGCTGCGCAGCGCGTTTCTCACCCAAAGACAGCGGCGCGGATTCCGGGGTTTCCCAGAAACACCTGCCGGTGGCGATCATTTCCGCCGCCAACCGGGCGCCTTCCTCGCCGCTCAATCCCTGATGCGAATAACCCATCGAGCGCAGCATATTCATGCCGGCGACGATTTCCTTGTCCCGTCCGGTGAAATAGCGCGGCGGCTGATTGGGCTGGGCATTGAGGACGCTGTAATGGGGCGATGCCTTG
Source organism: uncultured Sulfuricella sp. (assembly GCA_947085875.1). Lineage (GTDB taxonomy): Bacteria > Pseudomonadota > Gammaproteobacteria > Burkholderiales > Sulfuricellaceae > Sulfuricella. The sequence goes on along the minus strand of CAMTYG010000096.1, from coordinate 12,417 downwards.
CCGAAACCGCCTGCCTTGAGCAGCCGGGTGGTGAAAAAATGGACCTCCAGCCGTGGCGGCCTGACGTTACCGGCCTTGAGAACATAGAGCAGGCGTTGCGGCACGTCATCGGACGGCGCGTCCCTATCTTTCGGCGGCCGGGTTGCCAGTTCGATTTCATTCAGCCAGGAGGTGATTTCATAGGGCAGCGCCGGTTCGGCAGGGTTTTGGGTGGCAACGCGCATTTGAGCAACGCGCAAGGGGGCAGCGGATAACGATACCGCCTGAGCATGGAGCAGCGCCGCCGCCACATGCTTGCAATTGAAGCCCACCGGACAACTGCATTCCCCCTCGATCCGCGTCCCGCCCCCCGGCTGCGCCTGAAGGCGGATATAGACGCGATAGCCGTTGCCGCCGGAACCGGCAACGACCGCAGCAATCAAACCGCCGTCCTTCTGGATTTCCAGTGTAATCACCTTGCCGTCGCGAAAATATGCGCGCCCGCGTTCCAAATAAGCACCTGAGAATGCCCTGGAAATATCCTGTGGAGAAAGTGTCGAAAGCATCAAGATAAACCCTTGTTCAAGGTCAAAAATTGGGAAATGATACCGGAATTGATTTTGGTGCGGTAAAACCAATCTTTAATCCTTCATCCTGTCGATTCCAACATGCCGCTAAACAGATATTGATAATTATTCTCATTTGCGTTATATTGCCGCCATGGCTCCTCTAAAAATCCCTGTTTTGTCATTCCGGCGAAGCCCGGAATGACAAATTTTTAGAGGTTCCCATCATTCACCAATTAACTAATGGAGACCGCAAATGAAGATATCTGGTTTCAGCGCCATGCTCGGCGTTGCCGTTTTAGCTTTATCCACACAAGCCTTGGCCGATGAAGTGGTGGTTTATTCCGCCCGCAACGAGCAACTGATCAAGCCGATATTCGACGCCTACACCAAGGAAACCGGCGTCAAGATCAAGTTCATCACCGACAAGGAAGGTGCGCTGCTGCAACGCCTCAAGGCCGAGGGCGAGAACACGCCGGCGGACATGCTGATCACGGTGGATGCCGGCAACCTGTGGGAAGCCGCCAGGGAAGGCTCGCTCAAGCCGGTGCAATCGAAGGTGCTGGCCAGCAACGTCCCGGCCCACCTGCGCGACCCCGGCAACCAGTGGTTCGGCCTGTCAGTGCGCGCCCGCACGATTTTCTTCAACAACCAGAAGGTGAAGCCCGCCGAGTTGTCCACCTATGAGGATCTCGGCAGCCCGAAATGGCAAGGCCGCTTGTGCCTGCGTTCCTCGAAGAAAGTCTATAATCAATCGCTGGTGGCGATGATGATCGCCGAGCATGGCGAGGCCAAGACCGAGCAGGTCGTCAAGTCCTGGGTCGCCAACCTCGCCGCCGACCCCTTCCCCGACGACACCAAGATGCTGGAAGCCATCGCCGCCGGGCAGTGCGACGTCGGCATCGCCAACACCTACTACTTCGGTCGCCTGATGGAGAAGAAACCCGGCCTGCCGCTGGGCATTTTCTGGCCGAACCAGAAACAATACGGCGTCCACGTCAATGTTTCCGGCGCGGGCATCACCAAACACGCCAAACACGAGAAGGAAGCGATCAAGCTGCTGGAATGGCTCTCCTCCGAGAAGGCGCAGAACCTGTTCGCCGACATCAACCTGGAATACCCGGCCAATCCGGCGGTGAAATCCGATCCGGTAGTGGCTGCATGGGGTGCCTTCAAGCAGAACCCGGTCAACGTCGCCAAGGCGGGTGAATTGCAGGCGGCGGCGGTGATGTTGATGGATAGAGCCGGATATAAATAGAATGACCGAATGACCTCCCCCGTCCCGACAGTTCAGGCAAAAGCGCCAAGCCAAGGTGCTTTTGCCTTTTTGTTCGCTGCCAAACTTGACCGCTGGCGCCTGGCCGCGTTCGCCATCGCCTTGCTGATCGTCGTTCCGCTGGCAGTGGTGCTGGCCTCGTTCCTCTCGCCGGAGCGCGAGATCTGGCGGCATCTCGCCGAACATGTGCTGCCGGGACTGCTGGCCAACACCTTCAAGATGGTGTTCGGCGTCGCTGCCGGAGTCACCCTGCTCGGAGTGAGCCTCGCCTGGCTGACTGCGGCATGCGACTTTCCCGGCAGGAAATTCTTCTCCTGGGCGCTGCTGTTGCCGCTGGCCGTGCCCGCCTACGTCACCGCTTTCGTCTTCGTCTCCTGGCTGGATTTCACCGGCCCGGTGCAGACCTGGCTGCGGGCCGCTTTCGGCAGCAGCGCCTGGTTCCCGCCCATCCGTTCCGGCGGCGGCGTCGTGCTGGTGATGACGCTGGCGCTCTACCCCTACGTCTATCTGCTCGCCCGCAACGCCTTTCTCACCCAGGGGCGCAGCGCCATGGAAGCCGCGCAGTCCATGGGGTGCAGCCGCACCGAGGGATTTTTCCGCGTCGCCCTGCCGATGGCCCGGCCGTGGATCATGGGCGGGCTGATGCTGGCGCTGATGGAAACCCTGGCGGATTTCGGCACCGTGGCGGTATTCAACTACGACACCTTCACCACCGCCATCTACAAGACCTGGTTCGGCCTGTTTTCCCTGAGCGGCGCCTCCCAGCTCGCTTCGGTGCTGGTGCTGCTGGTGTTCGCCCTGATCTTGCTGGAGCAGCTTACCCGCTCGCGGCTGCGTTACACCCAGTCTGGCAGACACTCCCAGTCCGAACGCATTCGCCTGGCCGGGTGGCGCGGCGGACTGGCCTCCGGTTTCGCCGCGACGGTGCTGCTGACCGCATTCGTTCTGCCGGTTGGACAACTGGTGCTGTGGTCCGCCCGCGTATTCACCCAGGATTTCGACGAACGCTATCTGGGCTTTCTCTGGCATTCCCTGTCTCTCGGCGCCATCGCGGCCGGCCTGACCGTGGCGTGTGCGTTGATCCTGGCCTATGCCCAGCGCCGCCACGCCGATTCCTGGACAAGGATTGCGGTGCGCATCGCCACTCTCGGCTACGCCGTGCCCGGTCCGGTGCTGGCGGTGGGCATCTTCATCCCGCTGGCCTGGCTGGACAACCAGTTGATTCACCTGAGCAAAACCCTGCTCGGCCACGACCCCGGCCTGCTGCTGCAGGGCACGCTGCTGGTGATGCTCCCCGCCTACCTTACCCGTTTCCTCGCGGTCGGCTACAATCCCGTGGAAAGCGCCATGCAGCGCATCACACGCAATCTTGACGAGGCTGCCCGCACTTTCGGCGTTACCGGCCTGCAAATGTTGCGCCGGGTGCATCTGCCGATGCTGCGCGGCGGGCTGTTATCGGCCACGGCGCTGGTATTCGTCGACGTGATGAAGGAAATGCCGATCACCCTGATGACCCGTCCCTTCGGTTGGGACACCCTGGCGGTGCGCATTTTCGAAATGACCTCGGAAGGGGAGTGGGAGCGCGCGGCGCTGCCCGCTGTGGCGCTGGTGCTGGCGGGGCTGCTGCCGATCGCCCTGCTGATCAGACATACGGAAACCCGTAGTTAAAACAAACATACGGCGCAATGCGCTTCGCTTATTGACGCCCTACGTGGCTAACCCGAAAGCTGAATGATGACCACCCCGCAATGCCCCCTTCCCGTTCACGGCGCAACCCAGCTTGAACTGAAGGGCATTTCCTACGCCTACAACAGCCAGCCTGTGGTACGCAACCTGTCGTTGCGCCTGAAGCAGGGCGACATCGGCTGCCTGCTCGGTCCTTCCGGCTGCGGCAAGACCACGGTATTACGCGCCATCGCCGGTTTCGAGAACATCGCGGCGGGGAGTATCGAGCTGGCAGGCGAGACAGTCAGCCGCGCAGGCTACACCCTGCCACCTGAAAAACGCCGGGTCGGCATGGTATTCCAGGATCACGCGCTGTTTCCCCACCTTAGCGTGGCGCGCAACATCGCATTCGGGCTCAAGGACTGGGGCAAAGCCGAGCATGAGGAAAGGGTGGAAACCCTGCTGAAAATGGTGGGCATGCCCAATACCGGCAGCAAATACCCGCACGAGCTTTCCGGCGGCCAGCAGCAACGGGTGGCGCTAGCCAGGGCTTTGGCCCCCTGCCCGTCGCTGCTCCTGCTGGATGAGCCGTTTTCCAGCCTGGACGTGGACCTGCGCGAGCGGATCGGCCAGGAAGTGCGTGAAATCCTCAAGACACAGGGCACCACCGCGCTGCTGGTCACCCACGATCAATTCGAGGCCTTCGCCATCGCCGACGAAATCGGTGTCATGAACGAGGGCGAAATTCAGCAATGGGATAGCGCCTACAACCTCTACCATCGCCCCGCCAACCGTTTCGTCGCCGACTTCGTCGGCGAGGGAGCGCTGATGCCGGGTGTGGTGCTGGACGAAAGGCACGTGGAAACCGAACTGGGCGCCATTGCCGGCGAGGTTCCACTCGAATGCGGAGCCGGTTGCCAGGTGGACGTTCTGCTTCGCCCCGACGACATCCTTCACGACGATGCCAGCACACTGCAGGCGGAAGTCGCCAACAAGGCTTTCCGCGGCGCAGATATCCTGTACACCCTGCTGCTCCCCAGCGGACGGAAAGTCCTGTCACTGGTACCGAGCCACCACAACCACGCTATCGGCGAAAAAATCGGTATCCGGCTGGCGGTGGATCATGTGGTGACTTTCAGGCGCTAGGGTGGTTTTGCGGGTTGTTGCTAATGCGTCGGCAAACAGATGTTTTGCGACATGCCGGGACTTGCAACTCAGGCCGAGCATGTTGGCCGTTCCGCCAGCGTTCCTCGATCAGTTGCACCTGCAAGCCGGAGCTACCGTTGGTGTTCCTCAATAGGTAATCGTCTTCCAGTCGTCATCCATGACCCGGGTGACGAAGGTCGTTGCGCCGGCAATGCCCGTGCATTCCGGCACCAGCTCCTCCTGAGTCACATCGCAAGGCTCCATCGCCCCGCCACAGGCAAAGAACTTGACGCCGAGATCGGAAGCATCCTTCATGAAACCGTAGACTGACTTGGTCCGGTTGCCGCTGGGGAAAATATTCTCGGCCACGCCCTTGATCAACAGGCGCACAGACCGACTGGCGAAATAGAGCTCGACGTCCACGTCCATCGCAGCAGCGGCAGCGGCCTGAAAGAACGGTGTGCCGCACACATGAGGATGATCCGGGTCGATCGTCAGCAGCATGATTGCAAGTTTGTCAGCCATAGCTAAATACCGTACCCGATTTGACGCGATGCGTCAATCAAGCACTGGCGGCCTTGCAGGGTAAATTTGTTCTCATGCAGAACGATGTAGGTCGGGTTAGCGGCCTTATCGCGTAACCCGACGCTGGCGCTTGAAAATGTCGGGTTACGCTAGCGCTAACCCGACCTACGCTCTTTGCTCGACACGCACGACAATTCGAAGGGTTATCGTCAGAACAAATTTACCGTGGGCGGCCTTGTTGGCAAGTATCTGCTCATCAGCGCAACAGCTTACGCCCTGCCTTTGGGTGTTCCGGCGCATGGCAGGCACGGCGAAAAGCCTGTAATGCTTTCTGGGCATGGCCCAGCACGCTGCCATGGGGGTAGTTGCCCGCCTCGTTCGCCATGCCGGCGGGGACGCCCGTAAGCAGTTCGATTCCCTCGTTCGCATGCTCTGCGGTATAAATATGGAAAAGCCCCTTGGCGACGGCCTCCGCGACCTTGCTCTCCAGCATCAGGTGGCGCCGGTTGCGGTGGGGAATCAACACACCCTGGCTACCGTCCAGTCCGGCAGTTTCGCAAATGCGAAAATAACCCTCGATTTTTTCATTGATCCCGCCCACCGGCAGCACTTCGCCATGCTGGTTGACCGCGCCGGTGACGGCGATGCCCTGCCGTAGCGGCAGACCGGACAAGGACGAAAGCAGAGCGTAAAGCTCGGCGCAGGAGGCGGAATCCCCTTCCACGCCATGATATTCCTGCTCGAAAACGATGGAGGCATTGAGGGAAAGCGGCGCAATATGAGCGAATAGTGCGGCCAGGTAGTTTTGCAGAATGAATACGCCTTTGTCATGAATCGGGCCGGACAATTCGACCTCGCGCTCGATATTCAGCAGGCCATCTTCACCAGCGAACGTGCGTGCGGTAATCCGTATCGGAAAACCAAAACGGTAATCACCCAGATCTGCCTGCGTCAGGCCATTAATCTGCCCCACTTTCTCGCCATGCAGATCAATCAGCAGATCACCTTCCGCGATGGATTCGCGCAGACGCTGGTCTGGATAATCGTGCCGCCAGGTGCGCGCCTGCAGCGCTTCCTCGACATCTGCGGCCTCGACCAATCCATTCTTGCGGGCACGGCAGATGGCGGCGCTTTCCATCACCAGCGCCTCGGTGCGGCCGAAGATCGCGCTTTGGCGCGCCTGATCATCCACGTCGCGATGACCATCTTCCAGCAAGCGCGCCACCGCTGCGGAGGAAAAATGGGGCAGCCCAAGCTGACGGCAGGCGTGGGCGACAAAAATCGACGAGGCGCGCCGGGTTTCAACGCTGGACGAAAAACTTTCGGCAAAGTCCACCTTCACCCGAAAGTGGCGGGCGAACTCCGGGTCTTCCTCCTGCAACTCGTAATACTGATCACGCGAACCGATCAATACGATTTTCACCTCTACATCCACTGCCTCAGGTTCGAGCGACACCGCTGCAATCGGGGAAAACGAGGTTCCCGGCTCCTCGATCTGTAGCCTGCCACTGCGCAGGAAGCGCCGCAGCTTTTCCCACACCAGGGCATCGGCCAGCAAATCGCGCAGGTGCAGCATGAGGAAGCCACCGTGTGCCTTGAGCAGGCTGCCGGCACGGATGCGGGTAAAATCCGTCACCAGCACGTCGTTCACTGACTGATACTCGATGCTGCCGAACAGCGAACGGAACAGAGGATTGTCCTCGAAAATCACCGGCGCGCCAGAGAGGCCGTCATTGTCCACCACCAGGTTGACCCGGTAGCGGGACAGCGCCCTTTCCAGGCTCTCCTGACGGTTTTCCTCATCGTCATCGGCAGCCTGGAACAGCGTGAGGTTGTCGAGAACGTCATGGGCCATCTCGTCCAGCCAGGTATTCAGCTTGGCTGCATCCTTGATCTGCTTCTTCAGCCCGGCTCGGATTTCCTGCAAGCCATGATCCAGCAGCGGCTTCACCACCTGGCGGCGCAGCGCCGCCAGCGCCTCATTCATCACCCGCTCCAGCGGCCGGGTTTTCTCGAAATAAAGGGTGATCACAGCACGCAGTTCCTGCTCGGCCTGCTCGACCGCCGCCCGGCGACCCTTCGGCAGGGAAAGCACCTCGTCTTCGACCAGCGGCTGCCCCGCCTCGCCCAGCAGAGTGAACACCATCCGCCCATCCTCGCGGTGGATGCTGAAATTGCGCGCTTCCGCAAAGGCGGAGAGATCGGCATAAGCCTTGGCTTCCTCCTCCTTGTACGCTTTTTCGATGTGCGCGCTTTCGGTCTTGAAATCCTGCCCCGTTAGCTGCTGCGGTATTTCTGTCACCAGGGATTTCGTCATCTGCTGCAGGAGCTGGCGCAACTGGCGCCCCTGCCCGGCTGGTAAGCGCAGCGCCAACGGCCTTTCCGGGGTATCGAAGTTGTGCAGGTAGCACAGGTCCGGCGGCACCAGCCGCTCGACGGCAACCGCCTGCATCGCCTGCCTGAGCAGGGAAGTGCGACCGCTGCCGACCTCGCCCAGCACGAACAGATTGTAGTCCGGCTGGCCCATCCCCAGGCCGAAGCGGGTGGCCGTTTCGGCGCGCTCCTGACCGATCCACGGCAAGGACAGATGGAGCAGCTCGGATGTATCGGCGAAGCCGAGCGTGTCGGGGGCTATGGTCAGGCGGAGGTCGGCGGGAGTCAGGTTTGAGATTGGCATTTTTTAACTACTCAGGTCGAAACGATATGGTCAAAATAACCACCGCTCCAGTCCCTTCCCCATTTTAGGGGGAAGGTTAGGATGGGGGTGAGAGGGTGGCGTTATCGACACAGCATCTTTACCTCACCTTTCTACCCCCATCCCAGCCTTCCCCCTGCAAAGAGGAAGGAGAAGGATGGCTGTACCTGAGTGGTTACGTTATTTGTTTCCGCTAATTGCGCACTGATTCGGCTCGTCGATCTCCAATGGCAAATCGCCGCTCCTCACGCCGGCGCTGCCGACGGCGTGCACCGCCGCAACGTAATGCTTGTCCTCGTGCAACTTGACCCAGCTTTCCGGGTGCAGCCGGCCATGCATGCGAATCAGGCGCGCCATGCCCAGTGCCGGCATTTCCCATTTCAGACCGGCCAGCAGCTCATCGGCGCTTTCCGGTTTGTTGCACACCAGCACCATATCGCAGCCCGCCTGCAAGGCGGTTTCGGCACGCCGCACCACGCCGCCGGCCACGCTGGCGCCTTCCATGGAGAGATCATCGCTGAAAATCACGCCAGCGAAGCCCAACTCCTTGCGCAAAACATCCTTCAGCCAGATTTTGGAGAATCCCGCCGGCAGGCTATCTACCTTAGGATAAATCACATGCGCCGGCATCATCCCGGCCAGACCGAAATTAATCATCTGCCGGAATGGGATCAGATCGTCCATCTCGATGTCGGCATAATCTCGCTCGTCCACCGGGATTTCCAGATGCGAGTCGGCACGGACGAAGCCATGGCCGGGAAAATGCTTGCCCACTGCGGCCATGCCGCCCTGCTTCAGGCCCAGTATCAGGCTGTGCGCAAGAACCGCGATGGCCTGCGGGTCACGGTGGAAGGCGCGATCGCCGATCACCCCGCTTTGTCCGAAATCGATGTCCAGCACCGGCGTGAAGCTGAAATCCACGCCGCTGGCGCGCAGCTCCACCGCCAGCACCCAGCCGGTCTGGTGCGCCAGGGTCTTGGCGCGGCTCGGATGTTCGTCCCAGATACGCCCCAGCTCGCGCATCGGCGGCAGACGGGTGAAGCCATCGCGGAAACGCTGCACCCGCCCCCCTTCATGGTCCACGGCAATCAACAGGTGCGGGTTGCGCAAGGCATGAATTTCGGCGGTCAGCCGGGCAAGCTGCGCCTGCGAAGTGTAATTCCTGCCGAACAGGATCACCCCGCCGACCAGGGGGTGTTTCAGTCTTTTCCTGTCCTCGTCGGTCAATTCGGTGCCGAGAACATCGAGCATTACCGGGCCTAGTGCCATTTTTTGCTTTTCTTTAATTTATCCAAAAAACCATACACACCACGAATGACACGAATGTTCACGAATGTTCACGAATTAACACGAATAGTTAGAAACAATTATTGCCTCACCAAACAGGCGAATCAGACTGCACTTATTAGTCAACTGATTATTCGTGAACATTCGTGCTTTATTCGTGCAAATTCGTGGTAAATCGCTTTTTTGGGGTTTATTGTTCCAGCACCGAAAACGCCACCACCATCTCCGCCTCGTCGCTGATCGACAGGTGATGGCTGCGAATATTGCGCTGTGCCAGAACTTGCGCCAGTTCGGGCTCCAGCCCGAATCCAGGTCGGCCGAGAGCATCGTGCGTCACGTGGATATTGCGCCAGGTTGCCGGATGGCGCATCCCCGTTCCCAGCGCTTTGACGAAGGCCTCCTTGGCGGCAAAGCGTTTGGCGAGAAAGCGGGCGCGGTGGACGCTGGCCACGAAATCGTCCCATTCCACCGCCGCCAGAATGCGCCGCGCAAACCGGTCGCCGAAACGGTTCAGCGCATCCTCGATGCGCCCTACCGCAATGATGTCGGTGCCAATGCCGTAAATCATCTGGCTACGGCCACCATCAGCGCTTTCATTTCCGCCACCGCCCGCTCCCAGCCCACAAACAATGCCTGCGCGACAATGGCATGACCGATGTTGAGCTCGTAAACGCCGGGGATGGCGGCGATTTTCTGCACGTTATGGTAGTGCAGGCCGTGGCCCGCATTCATCCGCAGGCCGAGCTTCATGCCGTATTCAACTGCCGTGCGGATGCGCGCAAGCTCCGCTTCCTGCGCCGCCTCTGTTTCGGCATCGGCGAAGTGGCCGGTATGAATTTCCACCACTGGCGCACCCGCTTCCTTGGCCGCATCGAGTTGCGCCTGTTCCGGCGCAACGAACAGCGAAACGCGAATACCCGCATCGCCCAGCGCAGCGCAGGCCTGTTTGATGCGCTCAAAATGGGCGACCACGTCGAGTCCGCCTTCGGTGGTCCGCTCCTCGCGCTTTTCCGGCACCAGACAGACATCCTGCGGCTTCAAACGCAGAGCGATTCCCACCATCTCGTCCGTCACCGCCATTTCCAGATTCATTCTGGTTTGCAAGGCTGCGCGCAGGATTTCCACGTCCTCGTCCTGGATGTGGCGGCGGTCTTCGCGCAAGTGCAGGGTAATCGAATCCGCGCCGGCCGATTCCGCCATCAGCGCCGCCTGGATTGGGCTGGGATAGCGTGTTCCGCGCGCCTGCCGCAGCGTGGCGACGTGGTCGATGTTGACTCCCAAATGAATCATAGTTCCTGTAAGTCCTTTAATATCTGGCGGGTATGCAAAGTACCCTCACCGAGATAATGATTGATCAGCGCCCGCATCAACGCCTTGCTTTGCTGCAGGGTGACCGGATCGCCGTAATCGTCGGCGGCCATGTCCAGCAGCGTCTTCCCGCTCAATTCTACACCGTTTTGGCCGGTTTTTTGCCGCACCGGGCCGCGCTCAAAAACGTAGCGGTAATGCACATCCGGCTCGATTGCCGCCCCGGAATCCGCATCATGGGCTAGCGTCAGGGCGTAACCCAGTTCCTTCAGCAGATTCATTTCGAAGCGCCGCAGCACAGCGGCATAATCCGTGCGCCGCGCAAGTTCCTGCAAGGTTTCCTGATAATAAAGGAACAACTGCTCGTGCGGGTCGTCACGGTGCAGCAGCTTGAGCAGCAGCTCGTTCAGGTAAAAACCGCAGATCAGCGCCGTGCCCTGCAACAGCGGCTGCCCGCCCTGCCATTCGGCGCTGTGCAGTGTACGCAGTTCGGCCTTGCCGAACCAGCTCAGTGAAAGCGGCTGGAAAGAAAGCAACAGTCCGCGCACGGCCGATTTCGGCCGGCGCGCCCCGCGCGCCATCAGCGGCAGACGACCGAAATCGCGGCTGAATACTTCGACGATCAGACTGGTTTCGCGATAGGGATAGGTATGCAGGACGTACGCGGGTTGATCTCCCTGCCGGGTATTATGTTCTCGCGCCATACCCTCGAATAATAGCTAGCAAATCAATAGGGCTCTTTTTTATGAAGGTGAATTATACGGTGTAGGGTGCAGGGCTATCCATTATTTTCGGGCTCCGGTTCTCGAAGCAGTCTAAATTCAAATGACTGAATGCGGCGATGCTATTTTGGTTGACACACATATTTGAGAACCGCTTCCTCGATGCTCTCTGGAGAAACAACGGTTTCTCCAGGGTCTTGAATGGACTGTTTGCTGACCAGCGACATGTTTTCATCGTAAGCATCCACCGCCAGCCTCGACGTGGTCTGGCGCCGGCAATCAGCCTTGCTCGATATCACCAGGTATTTTATGCCGCGCTTGCCGACGCGGTATTCATTCAAATCCCCGAAAACGTGGCGGGTTACATAGGCGAACACCGGCGGCGCACCGACAATGCTGGCGGTATCGATCTCGCGCACATTGTTGCCGACCTGGATCACCGAAGCCCAGTCAGCCGCCTGCGCGGAAAAAATTACAGCCAGGCTGGAAATGGCAGTTGCCGCGTACTTAACCCAATACTTCCGCATTAATTTACTCCTTGGTCAATTCCAACTAGAATCGCGGCCATCATATCAAAAGCCCGCCGGGCGATATACATAAGGAACCAGGATCAATGAAAAAGCCTTGTACATTCAGCAATCACTGGCTCAGCCTCTCAGCTCTCCTAATTTTAAGCCTGATGGGAAGCGCCCATGCAGCCAGCGATATTTTTGATGCTGCCCGCTCCGGCGCAGTACAGGAAGCGGAAAAAATGCTGGCCGCCAACAAGAGTCTCATCAATGCTCGCACCGAGCTCGGCTCCTCGCCGCTGCACATCGCCGCCAGCAGCTCCAACCCGGAAATAGCCAAACTGCTGGTGGCCAGGGGCGCCGACATCAACGCCAGGGACAACAACGGCACGACGCCGCTGCATATCGCCGCCTATACAGGGAAGAAGGAGCTGGTCGAATTTTTCCTGAGCAAGGGCGCCGACGCCTACGCCAGGGACTTCAAGAACGAAACTCCGCGCGACAAGGCCCACCTTTCCCTGAGCCAGGATATCAAGGGGATTCTGACACTGTGGATGCTGAAAAACCCTCAGCCGGTAAAAAAGAAATAAACTACTGACCGGTCTCGACCGGCTTCCCCTGCTGCCGCAACACCCACATTGGGCGTGCCCCCGAACAGCTCACGTTAACTTCTTCAGCGCGCTCAGGAATCCTCGCCGACGATAGCAACGTCGCCCAGAACTTCCAATACCGGCACGCC
>CAMTYG010000095.1:0-5844 GCA_947085875.1 uncultured Sulfuricella sp. | reverse complement strand
TTTATTACTTTATTACTCACACAAAACGTTCGTTCTATGTAAGCACTTGTTACTTTTGAGTGCGCGTCAAACCCCGAAGGATTCAATGCTCGCCCGTAACATGCGCCCACACTTATCGGCTGTATATTTTTAAAGAACGGTCTCAAGCCATAAAACTGGTTGCGGGGGCAGGATTTGAACCTACGACCTTCGGGTTATGAGCCCGACGAGCTGCCAGACTGCTCCACCCCGCGTCGAGAGGTGAGACTATAGCAAAACGCATGAAACGGAGTCAAGCATTTTGTGCGTGCGCACATAAAACAAATGCGCCAGAACAACCCAACCAATTGATGAATAAACACAAAACCACCATAGACAAACTTCTCATGGAATCGACCGCCAAGGCCTATCTCACTTTATTTTATTGATGCTCTACATTTAATTCTGAAGCTTGAGCCATGGAATCTGGCCGATCGTACATATTCAACTCGTACAGGCAAAGCCAATCGAGTAAAAGTTAGCCGGAGAAATTTATCGAAATTTCTTATATCTCAATAAAAAGAATGGATAACTCCCTCATTTCATTCATGCTAGGCTTTGATTATTAATAAAGAATTGTTGCCCACTTAATTCGGAGAACATAAATCGTGTCTAAACTTGTGAGACCGCATGGCGGAGGAGAGCTCAAACCATTGCTGTTAAGCGGCAAGCCGTTGAAACAGGAACTGGCGCGCGCCCAAGCATTGCCGAAGGTGCGCATGAGCTCGCGCGAGGCTGGTGACCTTATTATGTTCGGCATCGGCGGCTTCACACCTCTCGAAGGTTTCATGCCCTACGCCGACTGGCAGGGTGTATGTGATGGCTACAAAACAGCTAGTGGCCTGTTCTGGCCGATCCCCATCACCCTTTCAGCTGACAAGGCATCTGCCGACAACATTAAAGTCGGTCAGGAAGTCGCCTTGGTAAACAGCGAGACTGACGAAATCATGGGCCGCATGAAGATCACAGAGAAGTACTCGATCGACAAGGCTCATGAGTGCATGACGGTATACAAGACTACCGACCTGGAACACCCTGGCGTCAAGATGGTAATGGATCAGGGCGAATTCAATCTGGCCGGCCCGGTAAAAGTGTTTTCTCAAGGCGGCTTCCCCGAGGAATACCCCGATACCTACATGACCCCGGCAGAGACCCGCGCCCTATTCGAATCCAAAGGTTGGACCACGGTTGCAGCGTTCCAGACCCGCAACCCGATGCATCGCTCCCATGAGTACCTGGCCAAAGTGGCGGTGGAAGTGTGCGACGGCGTGATGATTCACTCCCTGCTGGGCAAGCTCAAGCCAGGCGACATTCCTGCCGATGTGCGTTCCAGGGCGATTGGCACCCTGATTGAAAAGTACTTTGTGAAGGGCACCGTGGTCCAGTCCGGCTACCCGCTCGATATGCGCTACGCTGGACCGCGTGAAGCCCTGCTACATGCCCTGTTCCGTCAAAACTATGGCTGCTCGCACCTGATCGTCGGCCGTGACCATGCTGGCGTGGGCGACTACTATGGCCCATTCGACGCTCATCACATTTTTGACGAAATTCCAAAAGATGCGCTGGAAACCAAGCCGCTTAAAATCGATTGGACTTTCTGGTGCTACAAATGCGGCGGCATGGCCTCAGCCCGTACCTGCCCGCACGAGTCGGCCGACCGCCTGTTGCTCTCAGGCACCAAACTGCGCAAAGCCCTTTCGGAAAACGCGGAAGTTCCGATCGAATTCAGCCGAGCTGAAGTTCTGACCATTCTGCGTGAGTACTACGCCAGCATCAAGGATGAAGATAAAGTCGAAGTAAAATTGAGCGGCCACTCCGCCAAGTAGGTTGTTTTAAGGTTGGCCGGTTACGCAAGTAACGGGCCTTTGTTAACAGTAGCACTGTGATAACCACGAGGAGTAAAAGCGATGCCAACATTTGTACGTACTGAAAAATGTGACGGCTGCAAAGGTCAGGACAAAACTGCCTGCATGTATATTTGCCCCCACGACCTGATGAAGCTGGACAAGGATGGTTCCGAAACGGGGCACGCCATGAAGGCGTTCAACCAGGAGCCGGAACAGTGCTGGGAGTGCTACTCCTGCGTGAAAATTTGCCCGCAAAACGCGATCGAAGTCCGTCACTATGCCGACATCGTCCCGCTGGGCGGCTCCGTGCAACCTCTGCGCGGCACTGACTCCATCATGTGGACCATCAAGTTCCGTAATGGCAACATGAAGCGCTTCAAGTTCCCGATCCGCACCACCCCGGAAGGTTCCATCGACTGCTACGGCGGCAAGCCTGCTGCAATCATGGCGAACATCACCAAGGCCGGCTTCTTCAACCAGGAAAATGGTTTCCGCGCCGGCAATCCCGCCGAGTTGATCCGCAAGTAACGATCAGCCAACGGATATTTGATCAACGATCATTGAAAGGTAAACGCAATGTCTGGAACATTTGAAAATCCTGAAGTAGTCCAAGAAGAAGTCGACATTCTTCTGATCGGTGGCGGCATGGCCTGCTGCGGTGCCGCTTATGAAATCATGCGCTGGGCCGACGCCGCCAAGGCCGAAACCGGTGTTGACCTGAAAATCAAGCTGGTCGACAAGGCCGCCATGGACCGTTCCGGCGCCGTGGCTCAAGGCCTGTCCGCAATCAACACCTACATCGGCCCCGAGCAAGACCCTGCCGACTACGCCCGCATGGTCTCCAACGATCTGATGGGCATCACCCGCGACGACCTGGCCTACGATCTGGGCCGCGTTGTTGATGAGTCCGTGCACCTGTTCGAAGAATGGGGTCTGCCGATCTGGAAAACCGACGAAAACGGCGAGCGTCATGACGGCTCCGTTGACATGCCCAAGCTGAAAGACGGCGGCAAGCCTGTGCGTTCCGGCAAATGGCAGATCATGATCAACGGCGAATCCTACAAGTGGATCGTTGCTGAAGCCGCCAAGAAAGCCCTCGGCATGGATCGCATCCAGGAACGTATCTTCATCGTCAAGCTGGTGAACGACAAGAACGATCCTAAACGCATCGCCGGTGCGGTTGGTTTTTCCGTGCGCGAGCACAAAGTGGTGGTGTACAAGTTCAAGGCCTGCCTGCTGGCCGCCGGTGGCTGCGTGAACCTGTTCCGCCCCCGTTCCGTTGGTGAAGGCCAAGGCCGTGCCTGGTACCCGGTCTGGAACGCTGGCTCCACCTACTCCATGGCTGCCGAAGCTGGCGCAGAACTGACCATGATGGAAAACCGTTTCGTGCCGGCCCGTTTCAAAGACGGCTACGGCCCGGTCGGCGCCTGGTTCCTGCTGTTCAAGGCCCAAGCCGTCAACGCCAATGGCGAAGTGTACATGGTTCGGAACAAGGAGATGCTGAACGACTACCCGCCCTATGGCCAGGCTGCCGTCCCTGCCTCCTGCCTGCGCAATCACCTGATGCTGCATGAGATGAAGGAAGGCCGCGGGCCGATTTACATGGACACCGTGACCGCTCTTGCAAAACTGCGCGAGACACTGACCCCGCGCGAAGTAAAGCATCTGGAGGCAGAAGCCTGGGAAGACTTTCTCGACATGTGCGTTGGCCAGTGCGGCGTATGGGTGGGTGAGAATATCGAACCGGAGAAGAAAAACTCCGAACTGATGCCTACCGAACCCTACCTGCTCGGTTCCCATTCCGGTTGCTGCGGTATCTGGGTGTCCGGCCCGGAAGATGTCGGTGCGCCGACTTCTGAAGACCACGCAGACGCTGCCAAGGTTCCCGCTCACCTGCCGAGCGGCTGGAACTGGGGCTACCGCTCCATGACCACTATCAAGGGCCTATTCACCGCCGGCGATGGCGTGGGCGCATCCGGCCACAAATTCTCCTCCGGCTCCCACGCTGAAGGCCGCATGTGCGCCAAATCGATGGTGAAATACTGCATCGACAACAAGGACTGGAAACCAGAGCTGGATACCTCGGCCGATGACCTTGTTGCGCAAGTCTACCAGCCGGTGCGTAACTTCCTGGAATTCAAGGACTACACCACCGCAATCGACGTGAACCCCAACTACATCACGCCGAAGATGCTTCAGTTCCGTCTGCAAAAAATCATGGACGAGTACGTTGCTGGCGTTGCCACCTATTACACGACCAACGAAAAGATGCTGTCCGTTGCCGAAGAAAAGCTGGAGATGCTGAAGGAAGACGCGAAGAAGATGCGTGCGAAAGACCTGCACGAACTGCTGCGCGCATGGGAAAACTACCATCGCATCATGACAGCTGAAGCTCACATGAAACACATCCAGTTCCGTGAAGAATCCCGTTACCCGGGCTTCTACTACCGCATGGACAAGAACTTTGTCGATGAGGTGAACTGGAAGTGCTTCGTGAACTCCATCTACGACAAAACCACCCACAAGTGGACCGTGTTCAAGCGCGCCCATGTGGATCTGGTCGACAAGTCCAAACTGTTCAAGCCTGCCGCTCACTAAGGCAGTTGCGAAAAGCTGTGGCAAACTAAAAACCGGGTGCCTCGCGGCGCCCGGTTTTTCATTCTGCAAGACCGTCTTGGTATGATGGACAGCAAGATACTCAATTTCATGCAACTCTGCTCACACCGCAGAGTCGAAATTTTTGGTTTTTTTGCAGCGCACGATGAGGTGAAAAGATGGAAAATACTGTTGATATCAATGACTCCCCTTTTGCCCCAAGCCCAGTGATACCGACCTCATACGATGGCTCGAAAGTTATCCGGTTCCGTTGCCATAAGGAAATCGCCTGCTTCAACGCCTGCTGCAAGAATATCGACATCACCCTCACCCCCTACGACATCCTGCGCCTGAAACGCCGGCTGGGTCTGACTTCCGGCGAATTCCTGCTGGGTTTCACCGAACCCTACGAAATGGATAAAGACAGCATCGCCGGCGTCAAATTCAAGCCCGTAGAAGGAGGAACAGCATGCCAGTTCATGACCGACGAGGGATGCAGCGTCTATGAAGACCGCCCCACTGCCTGCCGTTACTACCCCGTAGCACTGGTCTCGATGCGTAAACAGAACGAGTACACCGATACCCATTCCTATGCCCTGGTTGAAGAGGCGCACTGCCTGGGACATAAGGAAGACCGCTTCCTGACCATCGACGAATACCGTCACGAGCAAGGCTTGGAGGACTATGACGAGTTAGGCCGCGGCTGGCGCCAACTGATCCTGAAAAAGAAATCTTCCGGCCCGACGGTTGGAACGCCTTCCAGGCGCAGCCTGCAACTGTTCTTCATGGCCTGCTACGATCTCGATCGTTTCCGCGACTTCGTCTTCAGCGATTCGTTCAACGAGGTGTACGATCTGCCCGACGATCTCAAGCAAACGATTGCCGAGGACGAAATCGAACTCATGCAATTCGGCTTCCGTTTTCTCAGGCAGGTCATGTTCAGTGAAGAAAGCATCTGCATGAAAGCCGGCGCTTTTGACAAACGCCTGGCGAGAAAGCAGGAGCGCGAGTCAGCGGGCCTGGCATCCGGCGAACCGGCATCTGTTCCCGCTTCGCCCTGCGACCACCCTGGGCGCGGTTGCGACTGAGGCCATCCGCTCTGCATAACGATTGATGCCGAAGGGAGTGACTGCCGCCCCAACATGTTTTGCGCTGTCAACCACACTGTAATTGCTAATATTAAAGCTCTGCTTTTGAAGCGGTCGGCATTTATCTATGATTGACACGATAAGCCTATTGTATCGGGTGCGATTCAAACTGATGTGGCATGGAACAAACATGTAGGTTGGGTTGAGCGGCCTCATCGCGAAACCCAACAAACCTAAACAACAAAACCTGTTCTTGAAGTTTGGGTTTGTTGGGTTTCGCAAAAAACCGCTCAACC
>CAMTYG010000094.1:0-4908 GCA_947085875.1 uncultured Sulfuricella sp. | reverse complement strand
TTGTTCGGGTCGATGCCGTATTTGGCGATCGCTTCGGCGACCTTGGCGGCGGGGATCACGTCCTCGTCGGCCAGCGCCTTGAGCGCAGCCACCACGACATGGTAGCGGTCGACCTCGAAGAAGCGGCGCAGGTTTTCGCGGCTGTCGCTGCGTCCGAAACCGTCGGTGCCGAGCGTCACGTAGTGGCGCGGCACGAAGGTGCGGATCTGGTCGGCGTAGGCTTTCATGTAATCGGTGGAGGCGATGACCGGGCCGGAACCGTCCTTCAGGCATTTCTCGACGTAGGTCTGGCGCTGGGTGTGCTCCGGGTGGAGCATGTTCCAGCGCTGCACGTCGAGGCCCTCGCGGCGCAGTTCGTTGAAGCTGGTGACGCTCCAGATGTCGGCGGACACGCCGAAATCGGCTTCCAGCAGATCGGCTGCCGCAATTACCTCGAGCAGAATGGTGCCGGAGCCCAGCAGTTGCACCTTCATCTTCTTCTTCGGCGCGCCGCGCTTGAGCGGGTACATCCCCTTCAGGATGCCTTCCTCGGCGCCCTTGGGCATCGGCGGATGAACGTAGTTTTCGTTCATGATGGTGATGTAGTAGTAGACGCTTTCCTGCTCCTTGTACATCCGGCGCAGGCCGTCCTGGATGATCACCGCCAGTTCGTAGGCGTAGGTCGGATCGTAGGTGACGCAGTTGGGGATGGTCGAGGCCAGGATGTGGCTGTGGCCGTCCTCATGCTGCAGACCTTCGCCGTTCAGGGTGGTGCGCCCCGCCGTGCCGCCCATCAGGAAGCCGCGCGCACGGGCGTCGCCCGCCGCCCAGGCGAGGTCGCCGACGCGCTGGAAGCCGAACATCGAGTAGAAGGTATAGAACGGGATCATGGCCTGGCCATGGTTGCTGTAACTGGTGCCCGCCGCCAGCCAGGAGGAGAAGGCGCCGGCCTCGTTGATGCCTTCCTCGAGGATCTGCCCGTGCTTGTCTTCCTTGTAGTACATCACCTGGTCGGCATCCTGCGGCTCGTAGAGCTGGCCGACCGAAGAGTAGATGCCGAGCTGGCGGAACATGCCTTCCATGCCGAAGGTGCGCGCCTCGTCCGGAATGATCGGTACGATCAGCCTGCCGAGCGCCTTATCCTTGAGCAGGGTGGAAAGAATCCGCACGAAGGCCATGGTGGTGGAAACTTCGCGGTCGCCGGTGCCGGCAAGCTGGCTTTCGAAGGCGGAGAGGCCGGGAACCGGCAGCGCCTCGGCCGATTTGCGCCGCGCCGGCAGGTAGCCGCCCAGCGCCATGCGGCGCTCGCGCAGGTACTGCATTTCCGGGCTGTTTTCGGCCGGCTTGTAGAACGGCACCTCGTGCAGCTGGTCGTCGGGGATGGGGAGGTTGAAACGGTCGCGGAACTGCCTGAGCGACGCGTCGGACATTTTTTTCGCCTGGTGGGTGATGTTCTGGCCCTCGCCCGATTCGCCCATGCCGTAGCCCTTGACCGTCTTCGCCAGGATCACGGTTGGCTGTCCCGTGTGCTGCATCGCCGCGGAGTAGGCAGCGTAAACCTTGAGCGGATCGTGGCCGCCGCGGTTGAGGCGCCAGATGTCATCGTCCGACATGTGGGCGACCATTTCCAGCAGCTCGGGATACTTGCCGAAGAAATGCTGGCGCACGTAGGCGCCGTCCTTGGATTTGTAGTTCTGGTAGTCGCCGTCGACGCATTCTTCCATGCGTTTCTTCAGCAGGCCTTTCTTGTCCATCGCCAGGAGCGAGTCCCAGTGGCGGCCCCAGACCACCTTGATGACGTTCCAGCCGGCGCCGCGGAAATCCGCTTCCAACTCCTGGATAATCTTGCCATTGCCGCGCACCGGGCCGTCCAGGCGCTGCAGGTTGCAGTTGATGACGAATACCAGGTTGTCGAGTTTCTCGCGCGAGGCCAGGGAAATCGCGCCCATCGATTCCGGTTCGTCGGTTTCGCCATCGCCGAGGAAGGCCCATACTTTGCGGCCCTCGGTTTTGCAGATGCCGCGATCAGCGAGGTATTTCATAAAGCGCGCCTGGTAGATCGCGGTGAGCGGCCCCAGCCCCATCGACACCGTGGGGAACTGCCAGAAATCCGGCATCAGCCAGGGGTGCGGGTAGGAGGGGATTCCCTTGCCGTCCACTTCCTGGCGGAAATGGGTGAGCTGCTCTTCCGTGATCCGGCCTTCAAGGAAGGCGCGGGCGTAAATGCCGGGAGCCAGGTGACCCTGGATATACAGCAGGTCCCCGCCGTGGTCTTCCGTCGGAGCGCGGAAGAAATGGTTGAAGCCGACTTCATAGAGCGTGGCAGCGGACTGGTAACTGGCGATATGGCCGCCGACGCCGGGGCTTTGCTTGTTGGCGCGCATCACCGTGGCAATGGCGTTCCAGCGGATAAAGGCGCGGATGCGGCGCTCCATGGCGAGGTCGCCGGGGCAGCGGTCTTCCTGGTTCACCGGGATAGTGTTCAGGTAAGCCGTGTTCGCTGAAAAAGGCAGATGCGCGCCGGAACGGCGGGCCTTTTCGGTCAGTTTTTCCAGCAGAAAGTGGGCGCGCGTAGCACCTTCCCGCTCCAGTACCGCATCGAGGGCATCCAGCCACTCCTGTGTTTCCTGTTGATCGATGTCCGGAATTTCTGACATAATGTAATCTCCTGAATAAACAGCGTAAATTATTTTTTGTCCGTAAGTCTTATAGTTTTTCTTGAGATTTTTCGACTTGGGTAAGAGCGTATTATCTTTTACTCGGGCTGGAAAGTGAATCAATATTTTCAATGTATAGATCAATTGCGGCGATAATGTATAAACAGTCAGGATAGTTATTTGGAGCGGAAATGATCAAGATCGTGCAGAACCCATCCCCGGCGTCGGAAGCCGCGCTCGCCAAGGCGTCCCACATGCTGTTCGTCATGCCGAAAGCCAGGAACCTGGCCGCGGATTTGTCCGGTGCCGAGGCCTTGCGCGCGCGCCTGGCGCGTCGTCGCATGAAGCCGGAAGAGCTGGCCAAAACGCCATTGAGCGGCGACCTGGAACCGGGCGCGCTGGCCGTCTGGGTGATGCTGGATGCTAAGCAGACGACTTTCGAGCGCCACACGTTGATGCGCAAGGCGCTGCAACCTTTGCTGGGTGAGCACCCCAAGGAAATTGCCGTGGTCGTCCTTGGCGATGCGGAGGAACGCCGCCTGGCGGCTGAAGCTGCGATCTATGCGGCCCTGGTCAACGGCGCGGTGCTGCCGCAGCGCAAGAAGAAGGATGAGCGCCGCCCGTTGCAAAAAATTTCCCTGCACGGTTACAAGGCCGAAGACGACTTCATCCAGCTGCGCGGGCAGGCCGCAGGCAATGAGCTGGCGCGGGAGCTGACCATGCTGCCCGCCAACGAGCTGACTCCGGGCCTGTACCGCGAGCGCATCCGCAAGCTGGCCAGGGAGAATGGCTGGAAATGCGCCGAATACGACATGAAGAAGCTGCGCAAGATCGGAGCGGGGGCGTTCGTTGCCGTGGCCCAGGGCAGCAGCGAGGACGATGCCGCCATCGTCCATCTGCGCTATCGCCATCCCGGGGCCAGGAAAAACATCGCGCTGGTCGGCAAGGGCATCTGCTTCGACACCGGGGGCCACAACCTCAAGCCTGCCCGCTACATGCACGGCATGCACGAGGACATGAATGGTTCCGCGGTCAGCCTGGGCATCCTGCTGGCCGCCACCCGCGCCGATCTCCCGCTCAACATCGACTGCTGGCTGGCTCTGGCGCAGAACCACATCAGCCCCAAGGCTTACAAACAGAACGATGTGGTGACCGCGCTCAACGGCACCACCATTGAAATCATCCACACCGACGCCGAAGGGCGCATGGTGCTGGCCGACACCCTGACCCTGGCGGCGCGCGATAAGCCCGATCTGATCGTCGATTTCGCCACCCTCACCGGCAGCATGGCAACCGCGCTGGGGGCGCGTTACAGCGGCATTTTTTCCAACCGTGAAAAGTTTGTCGAGCAGGCGGTTGCGGCAGGGAAAATTTCCGGTGAACGGGTATGCGCCTTTCCGCTCGACGCGGACTACGAAGAGGGGCTGGAAAGCCAGATCGCCGACATCAAGCAGTGCTCCATGGAAGGCGAGGCCGACCATATCCTGGCGGCGCGTTTCCTGATGCGCTTCATCGAGGACGCGCCGTGGCTGCACATCGATCTTTCCGCCAGCAACTGCAAGGGCGGCCTGGGCGCGGTGGCGTCGGATGTCAACGGGTTCGGCGTGGGCTGGGGGATGGCGCTGCTGCGCAATTTGAAATAAAAAAGCCGGGGGGATTTGTCGTTCCCCGGCTTGATTTGCTGTACAGCCAACGCCCGATTAGCGGTGCTGGCGATCGTGTTTTTCGTGGTGGATCGCGCGGCTCTGGTGATTGAGCTCCTTGTTCAGGTGCCTGCGCTCCTGCGGAGTTACCACGCCGTCGGCCTTGGCTTTCGCCACGTCGCCCCCGATTCTTGCTTCGCGCCGCTCCATCCGCGCAGCCTCTCTCCCGGTCAGCGCACCGGATTTTTCTCCCTGCGCGATGCGTCTTTCCTGATTTTGCAGGCGCTGGTCGATCCCCGGCGTGGCAGCCGGGTCGGCGGCGAAAACCGGAGCGGCAAAGGCCAGCATCAGGGCGGGCGCTACAAGCATCTTCAAAATCTTCATTGCTGTTCTCCATTCTGTTCTGTTTAGAGGGGAAGCCATCAAGCGCAGTGTTGCGATTCCAATAACGCCGGGGTGCTGGCTCGGTTGACCGAACTCGTCTGAGGGATGCCTATCCGGTTGATTGCCATAGTGGTTGAGAATATCAACAAGAGGCGACATTAGCCTTTGTAGGGCGGATTAGCGTAGCGTAATCCGCCGAATGTGTTCCACCATGCGGCGCAATGCGCTTCGCTTATTGCGCCCTA
>CAMTYG010000093.1:0-6240 GCA_947085875.1 uncultured Sulfuricella sp. | reverse complement strand
TTACCAAAAGTAGGCGCCTCTAGGCGACGCTGCCGCCAGATTTGCCCGGAAAACCGAGGGAAGCCCGTAGGGCCGGTGCGGCGGGGTGCCCTTTTGTTTGGTTACTTGTATTTTGGGCAAGCAAAATAAAGTAACCTGCTGCCGGGCAGCCCCCGGCATCTAATCATCTGCGCGTAGCGCACACAAACCCGTCACCGCTTGTAACAACCCGACCAAAGACCTATAGTGGCCCAATTGTCATAAAAACAGGCCTGACCTTGATCGGTGCACATTGGGGCCATGTCTTGCATTAACACCCGCACAATCAAGCGGCCATTGACGTCTGGCGCGACATGTCTCCCACGCCCGCCAGCAAGCCTGCCACAGAAATGTCTTCGTCGAGTTCATCCCAATGCAATCCCTTCAAACTGATTTCCACACGCTGGCGCTGTTCTGGCGTGGCATGTAGAAGACGCGGGAACCATGCCAGCGGTACAGCGATGACACGTCCGTCCGACAGATCGACCCACATGCTGTAGTCGTCAAAGCGTACGGATTTAGCTGAAGTGCTCATTCCAGCTCCTTTCGATTAATTCAACGTTTTGCTCCACCACCTCAGCCAGCTCACGCAGGGTACGTGAGTCAAAACCATCGCTATCCGCCACTCTGACCATTGATGTTAGCCAAAACTTGGCTTCACCACCATCGCCACGCACATGTATATGCAAAGGCTCGCGTGGACTGCCCTCATTCGAGTAGAAGAAAAAACGGAGACCTTTGTAACGGAATACGACTGGCATGGCCTGACTATAGCGGAAGTAGAAATGCTATACCATAGCCCATCACGGTTTATTCGGCGAACTACGCCCCACCAATCCGCGCCAAGCGCGCCGCCTCTTCAGCCCGTGCATCATCAATTTCCCGCATCACCCCAACCAGATCAGCCGGCTTTACGCTGCGCTCAAAGCGCCCAGTCAGCTTGACCTCGGCATGCAGCTCGCCGCTCTCGTAGAGCGACCAGATCTCCTTGCCATAGTCGCTAGACCGAAGGTCGGCGGCAAACTGGCCAAAGTAGTTCGCCAGGTTGGTCACGTCCCGCTCCAGCATGCTGCTGGCGTGGTTGTTGCCCGCGGCGTCAACCGCTTGCGGCAGGTCGATGATGACTGGCCCGTCGCTGCCGACAAGGATGTTGTACTCGGACAGGTCACCGTGAACGACGCCGGCGCAAAGCATGCGCACCACCTGCTGGATCAACGCGTGGTGGTACTCTCTGGCGCGCTCTTCCGTCAGCACCACATCGTTGAGCCTGGGGGCTGCATTGCCGTTGTCGTCGGTCACCAGCTCCATGAGCAGCACGCCCTCGTGGAAGTTATATGGCTTGGGCACGCGCACGCCGGCGGCGGCAAGGCGGTACAAGGCGTCCACCTCGGCGCTCTGCCATGCCTCTTCCTGCGCTTTGCGTCCATACTTGGAGCCCTTCTCCATGGCACGGGCCTGGCGGCTGTTTTTCACCTTGCGGCCTTCGGTGTAATCCACGCTCTGGCGAAAGCTGCGTTTGTTGGCCTCCTTGTACACCTTCGCACAGCGGATCTCTTCCCCGCAACGGACCACGAAGACCATCGCCTCCTTGCCGCTCATGAGCTGACGAATGACCTCATCGACCAGGCCGTCTTCAACCAGCGGTTCCATTCTTTTCGGAATTTTCATCTTTACTATCCGCCTCTGAGGCGCATGGTCAGGCCCTTCAAAAAGTTCCGGAGGAGCTGATCGCCGCATGCCCGGTAATTTTTATGCCCTTTCATCCGAAACAGCGCGCTCAGTTCAGGCTTGGATACGCTGAACCCTGCCAGTTCCAGAACCTTATGCATGTCCTCTTCCTTCAATTCGAAGGCAACCCGCAGTTTTTTCAGTATGGTGTTGTTGGTCAGGCGCGACTCCGGTTTTTTATCCTGGTACGGCCTGGACTCCATCTTGCCTCGTTTATGAATGATCAATCCATCCAGAAACGACACCATCACCTCATCGTCACACTCGACAAAACCTTCTTCATCCTCTTTCTTCAGGAAGTTTGCGAGGTCGGATTGCGCTATATCGCACCCGGCCAGTTTAATGATCTCCACGACTTTTGCGTCGCCAAGGTCCAGTGCATATCGAATGCTGCGTAAAACATCATTATTGATCACTGCTCACTCCGATCTCATTCATCCAGAAACACCGCCATCCAGATACTAAGCGGCGGATTAAACGCTTTATTTTTTCACGGCAAGCGCCGATAGCGCCATCCACGCAAATCAGGAATGGGGCGTTGGCCTCAGCCCGTAAACCAGATAAAATGAGCCTTGCTGAACTACTGTAAGGAACAAATCTCATGAACCTGCCCGCTTTCAAATTCCCCAAGCCATTCAGTGCGGTTATGTCGCTACTGCCAACCTACCCGCATTCGCTGCTCTTCAGCCAGGCGCTGAACCTGGCGCTGGGCCGCCTCATCCAGCCCCATCTGCTGGAACCGCTGCATGGCAAGCTGCTCAGCGTCCGCGTGACCGATGCCGGCGTCAGCTTTTTCTTCTCCATCAATTCTACCGGCTTTGTCGCCTGCAAGGCGGGCAAAATACCCGATCTGACCATCAGCGCCTCCGCTTACGATTTCATCATGCTCGGCATGCGCAAGGAAGACCCTGACACCCTGTTTTTCAGCCGCCGCCTGGTGGTGGAGGGCGATACCGAACTCGGATTGATCGCCAAGAACACGCTCGACGCGGTGGAACTGCCCAAACTGGAATTATCCCAGCTCATGCCCGGCCCGGTGTTGGAAAAAGCCGCAGCCCGCCTGCTTGCCGCAGAGCGTTAATTTTCTGTCACCCATCCGGGGTAATTAAACCCGGCGCCTCCCCTTGACACACCACAAGATAGTGAGTAAATTTAACACAAAATCACAACATCTTGTGGTTTATGATATTTGCCAATCAAGCTCTTTTGCTCCCCGGAGCGCAGGGCAAAGACCAATCTCGAAACAAGTCAGGAGGCAGCAATGGCAGACAATCAGCCGGAAAGCGGCAGCGTCAATCTGGTTTCACTCCCCAAGGGCGTCCTCAAGCGCGACGGGTCATTAGCCCAGTTTGACTCGGAAAAAATCCGCTCCGCCATCCAGCGGGCCGGCGCCGCCAGCGGCGAGTTCGATGCCAACGAAGCGTTCCTGCTCACCGCCCAAGTGGTCAAGGTTCTGATCCACAAATTCCGCACCGAGCCGCCGCACATCGAGAAAGTCCAGGACGCCGTCGAGCAGGTGCTGATCACCGCCAACCACCTCAAGACCGCCCGCGCCTATATCGTCTACCGCGAACAGCACACCAAGCTGCGCCAGGACCGCAAAACAGTGGTGGACGTGGAAAGCTCGATCAACGAATACCTCAACCAGATGGACTGGCGCGTCAACGCCAACGCCAACCAGGGCTATTCCCTCGGCGGCCTGATCCTCAACGTATCCGGCAAGGTAGTGGCGAATTACTGGCTCAACCATGTCTATCCGCCGGAAGTCGGCGTGGCTCACCGCGAGGGCGACATCCACGTGCACGACCTGGACATGCTGGCCGGCTACTGCGCCGGCTGGTCGCTGCGCACCCTGCTGCACGAAGGTCTCAACGGCGTCCCCGGCAAGGTCGAGGCCGGCCCGCCCAAGCACATGTCCTCCGCCGTCGGCCAGATCGTCAACTTCCTCGGCACCCTGCAAAACGAGTGGGCCGGCGCACAGGCGTTTTCGTCCTTCGACACCTACATGGCGCCCTTCATCCGCAATGACAACCTGTCTTTCCGCGAGGTGAAGCAGTACATCCAGGAACTGATCTACAACCTCAACGTGCCGTCACGCTGGGGCACCCAGACGCCGTTCACCAATCTGACCTTCGACTGGGTGTGCCCGGAAGACCTGCGCGAGCAGATCCCCATCGTCGGCGGCAAGGAAATGCCGTTCAGCTATGGCGATCTCCAGGTCGAGATGGACATGATCAACCGCGCCTACATCGAGGTGATGACCGCCGGCGACGCCAAAGGGCGAGTGTTCACCTTCCCCATCCCGACCTACAACATGACGCCGGACTTCCCGTGGGAAAGCGAAAACGCCACCCGGCTGTTCGAGATGACGGCAAAATACGGCCTGCCCTACTTCCAGAATTTCATCAATTCCGAGCTCAAGCCCAACATGGTGCGCTCGATGTGCTGCCGCCTGCAGCTCGACCTGCGCGAACTCCTGAAGCGCGGCAACGGCCTTTTCGGCAGCGCCGAGCAGACCGGTTCAGTGGGCGTGGTCACCATCAATTGCGCCCGCCTTGGCTACCTCTACCAGAACAATGAAGAGGCCCTGCTCAGCCGCCTCGACGAACTGATGGAAATTGGCAAGAACAGCCTGGAGATCAAGCGCAAGGTAATCCAGCGCCACATGGACGCGGGGCTGTTCCCGTACACCAAGCGCTACCTCGGCACGTTACGCAATCACTTCTCCACGCTGGGAGTCAACGGCATCAACGAGATGATCCGCAACTTCACCCACGACGAGCACGACATCACGACCGAATGGGGCCACGCTTTCGCGGTGCGCCTGCTCGATCACGTGCGTGCCAGGATGCTCGCCTTCCAGGAAGAAACCGGCCACATGTACAACCTGGAGGCGACGCCGGCAGAGGGCACCACTTACCGCTTCGCCAGGGAGGACCGCAAGCGCTTCGCCGACATCATCCAGGCCGGCGCCAAGGAAACGCCCTACTACACCAACTCCTCGCAACTGCCGGTCGGATTCACCGATGACCCGTTCGAGGCGCTGGAGCGGCAGGAGCAGTTGCAGAAAAAATACACCGGCGGCACCGTGTTGCATCTCTACATGACCGAGCGCATCACCAGCGCGGAGGCCTGCAAGACACTGGTGCGCCGCGCCCTGGAAAAATTTGGCCAGCCTTATATCACGATTACGCCCACGTTTTCGATCTGCCCGACGCACGGGTATCTTGGGGGTGAACACAAGTTCTGCCCGAAATGCGATCAGGAACGCCTGGCTGAAAAACGTAACAAAAAATTGGCCGCAGCCTGACCAACCACCTATAAAATTATTAAAGGAAAGCACCATGACCGACCTGTCCAACCAGACCAACCTCAATATCGATGAAATCGTTTTGACCGACGAAGAGCGCCAGCCCTGCGAAGTGTGGACCCGCGTGATGGGCTACCATCGGCCGGTGGCCTCGTTCAACACCGGCAAAAAGGGCGAGCATTACGAGCGCAAATTCTTCCAGGAATGCAGCGCCAAGCTTGCGGCCTGAAAATCAAATAATAGCCACAAAAAAGCACAAAATTCAAAAAAAATTCTTGGGCATTTTGTGCCTCTTGTGGCCATGTCTTTGACCTTGTCCGACATCCAGATTGGCGGCCTTACCCCGCTGACCAGCACGGATTATCCCGGCTGTCTGGCAGCGGTGGTATTTTGCCAAGGCTGTCCCTGGCGCTGCGGCTATTGCCACAATCCCCATCTTATTCCCCGCGATAACGGCCAACTCGAGTGGTCGGCAATAGCAGATTTCCTGCGCCGTCGCCAAGGACTGCTGGATGCAGTCGTATTCAGCGGCGGAGAACCTACCCTGCAAAACAGCATCCAGTCCGCCATCAGCGAAGCCCGCGACCTCGGCTTCAAAATTGGGCTGCATACCGGCGGCACTTATCCGTCACGCCTGAAAGAACTTTTTCCCAGCCTGGACTGGGTAGGCATGGACATCAAGGCCAGCCTCGCGGATTACGCCAAGATAACGAGCACTCCGGAAAGCGGTGACAAGGCATGGGAAAGTGCGAGACTGCTGCTGGAAAGCGGCATTCCGCATGAATTTCGTACCACGGTGCACCCGTTGTATCACACTCCGGATTCAATGCTGCGACTGGCAGAGGAATTGCGCAGACTGGGCGCAAAACATTACGTACTACAGGAATTCAGGCCCCAGGGATGCGCCGACGCAGAGGTCAGCGCTTACTCAGCCCAGGAGCTTCTGAACGATGAATTATGCAACCGCATCGGCGCGATGTTCGAGACCTTCTCCGTGCGGCACGCGTAAAAAAAGCCCCGCATGCGCGGGGCTTGATCTTGCATCTTTCAAGAAGGATCAGGTGGACATCTCGACCAGGATGTTTTTGATCCAGCTACGTCCATAGATCCCTTCCAGCTCGGACAAATCCGGCGATACGCCACCGGAATTCGGCACAGCGATGATTTTGCCTTCCGCCACTTTG
>CAMTYG010000092.1:0-8386 GCA_947085875.1 uncultured Sulfuricella sp. | reverse complement strand
TCGCACACCGCCTTGGCATCGCCGAACACCAGGGCGCAGTTGTCGCGGTAGAAGAGCTCATTGTCCACGCCGGAATAGCCGGGCTTCATGCTGCGTTTGACGAACAGCACCTGCCTGGTTTTGTATACTTCCAGGATGGGCATGCCGTAGATGGGGCTGGCCTTGTTGGTCTTGGCGGCGGGGTTGGTCACGTCGTTGGCGCCCACCACCAGGGCTACGTCGCAACTGGAAAACTCCGGGTTGATTTCATCCATTTCGAATACCTGCTCGTAGGGCACGTCGGCCTCGGCCAGGAGCACGTTCATGTGCCCCGGCATGCGGCCAGCCACGGGATGGATGGCGAATTTCACTTCCACGCCCTTCTCCTCCAGGACCGTCGCCAGTTCTTTCATGGCATGCTGGGCCTGAGCCACAGCCATGCCGTAGCCCGGCACGAGGATGACCTTGGACGCGTTTTCAAGCAGGAACACCGCATCTTCGGCGGAAGCTGTGCGCACGGACTTGCCTGCTGTATCGGTCACGACCGCCGCGGCATCCTCGCCGCCGAAGCCGCCCAGAATCACGCTGATGAACGAGCGGTTCATGGCCCGGCACATGATGAAGGAGAGAATTGCGCCGGAAAAACCCACCAATGCGCCGGTGACGATCAAAAGCGGGTTTTGCAGGGTGAAGCCCGTTGCCGCCGCCGCCCAGCCGGAATAGGAGTTAAGCATGGAAACGACCACCGGCATGTCTGGCCCGCCGATGGGGGTAATGAGCAACACCCCCAGGATCAGGGCAGCCAGCGTGAGCAGCACCAAGGCGCTCATGCCGCCGCCGGAGATGAGCCAGACCACCCCAGCGATGGCGACCAGGGCCAGTGCAATGTTGATCAGATGGCGTCCAGGAAACAGTAGCGGGCGCGAAGGAATCAGGACTTGCAGCTTGCCGAAGGCGACCATGGAGCCGGTGCAGGTTATCGCGCCGATAAGGGCGCCGATACCCAACTCCGCCAACAAACCCGAACTGAGCCGGCCTGTCTGGGCATAGGAGAGATAGGTGCCAAAGGCCACCAGCACGGCGCAGAGACCCACGAAACTGTGCAGGATGGCCACCAGTTGCGGCATGGCTGTCATCTGGATGCGCCGGGCAACCACGGTGCCGATAGTGCCGCCCACCACCACGCCAGCGATGATGAAGCCGTAGGACTTCACTTCGGCATTCAGTACCGTGGCCAGCACCGCCAGCAACATGCCCGCCATGGCGAGATAGTTGCCGCGACGGGCGGAACGGGGATGGGTCAGGCCGCGCAGGCCGATGATGAACAGGGCGGCGGCGGCAAGGTAAGCAATGAGGGAAATCGATGAATTCATTCGGTTTGGGCTCGCTTCAGTTCTTTTTCCGGAACATGCCCAGCATGCGCTGCGTCACCACAAAGCCGCCAAATATGTTGATGCTCGCCAGGGTCACGGCGAAAAAACCGATGATTTGCGTGAGCAGCCCGATTTCCTCTCCCGCCCCCGCCACCAGGATGGCGCCGATGATGATAATGCCGGAGATGGCATTGGTGAGGGCGATGAGCGGCGTGTGCAGGGCCGGGGTCACGCCCCAGACGACGAAATAGCCCACGAAACAGGCCAGAATAAACACATACAGCGCAACCATGGCTTCGGTCATGATGGATCCTTATTCAATTCAGGGAACCTCTAATCATCCTTCCCGCGAAGGAGCTAATCCAGAACTATCAGGAATGACGGGGAATTTGAGTATGGCAGAGCGGGCACGATGTTGTGCTCATTTACGACTCGCGTGGGCACAACATCGTGCCCACCCTACTTCTTCCGCGATTCGTAGCGCAGCTTGCCGTCCAGGGTGATCAGGGTCATGGAAAATAAATCATCTTCCAGGCAACGCTGAAGATCGAGCTTGCCTTCCCCGCTGTCGAGAGCGAAGAACAGCAGGTTCATCAGGTTGCGCGAAAAGAAGTTGCTGGCGTCCGTGGGCATCAGCGCCGGAAAGTTGGTGATGCCGCACAGGATAACGCCATGCTTGATCACGGTGCGGTCGGGCTCGGTGAGGGGGCAGTTGCCGCCGGAGGCCGCCGCCATGTCGATGACGACGGAGCCGGCGCGCATGCCGATTACCGCGTCCTCGGTGATGAGCACCGGCGCCGGCATACAGGGTATCGCCGCCGTGCTGATGACCACGTCGGCTTTTTTCAGCTCTTCCGCCAGCAGCGACTGCTCCTTGTTCTCACTGTCGTGACTGAGCTTGCGTGCATAGCCACCCTGGCCGGAGCCGCTCTCCCCCACTTCCAGCTCGATGAATTTCGCCCCCAGGGACATGACCTGCTCCTTCACCTCGGGACGCACGTCGTAGGACCACACCTGAGCACCCAGGCGCCGCGCGGTAGCGATGGCCTGCAAGCCCGCCACGCCAGCGCCGATGACGACCACCCGGGCCGGCTTGGCCGATCCGGCGGAAGTCATCATGAGCGGAAAAAAGCGCGCATACAGCCGGGTGGCTTCCAGTGCCGCCCGGTAACCGGCGATATTGGCCTGGGAGGAGAGCACGTCCATCGCCTGGGCGCGGGAAATGCGCGGCAGCATTTCCATGGCCAGGGCATTCACCCCCCGGTCCGCCAGCGCTTTCCAGGTGCCGTCGTCGTGGCACATGTCCAGCAGGCTCACCAGCAAGGAACCCGCCTTGAACAGGGCGATTTCTTCCCCCGTCGGCTTGTGCACCTTGAACACCACGTCGGCGGCGAAAGCCTCCGCTTGAGTAACTATGCCCGCACCGGCGGTTCGGTAGGCGTCATCGTCGAAATGGGCCAACTCGCCCGCACCCGACTCGATGACGATATCCAGCCCCTTGGCCCGCATCCTGGCGACAGTATCTGGCGTCGCCGCGACACGGGCTTCTCCGGCAAAGACTTCCCTCGGGATGCCAATTTTCACGTCAATTATCTTTTATTTATGATAGGAAATTACGGTTTCCACCTCATTCTTCGAGCCAAGGATGACCGGCACGCGCTGATGCAGACCTTCCGGCAGAAGATCGAGGATACGCTCGCGCCCGGTGGAGCTTACACCGCCCGCCTGCTCCACGATGAATGACATCGGGTTGGCTTCGTACAACAGGCGCAGCTTGCCGGCCTTGGTGGGATCCTTGGTGTCCTTGGGGTACATGAAGATGCCACCGCGGGTCAGGATGCGATGCACCTCGGCCACCATGGAGGCGACCCAGCGCATGTTGAAGTCGCGACCGCGGGGGCCGGTCTTGCCGGCCAGGCACTCTTCCACGTAGCGCTGCACCGGCGCTTCCCAGAAGCGCTGGTTGGAGGCGTTGATGGCGAATTCCCTGGTGTCCGCGGGAATGGTCATATTGGGGTGGGTCAGGATAAACTCGCCGATGTCCCGGTCCAGGGTGAAACCGTTCACACCGTGGCCAGAGGTAAGCACCAGCATGGTGGAGGAACCGTAGATGGCATAGCCGGCGCACACCTGCTTCACGCCCGGCTGGAGAAAGTCCTGCGTGGTTGGTTCAGTGGTCCCATCCGGGCAGCGCAGGATGGAGAAGATGGTGCCGACGGAGATGTTCACGTCCACGTTGCTGGAGCCATCCAGGGGGTCGAACACCAGCAGGTATTTGCCGCGGGGATATTTCGCCGGGATCGGATAGATCTCGTCCATTTCCTCGGAAGCCATGGCGGCAAGGTGGCCGGCCCACTCATTGGAGCGAATGAAGATTTCGTTGGTGATCACATCCAGCTTTTTCTGGGTTTCACCCTGGATATTTTCCGATTCCGCACTACCCATGACGCCGATCAGGGCGCCCTTGTTGACGACGTTGGAAATCACCTTGCAGGCGGTGACTACATCGTTCAGCAGGGAGGTGAAATCACCGGACGCACCCTGGATGTGGCGCTGTTCTTCGATGATGAACTGAGTAATGGTCGTGCCGTTATGCATTGTTATTCCCTTATTTCAAAGATAAAAAAGTAAAATCCATGCTCATTATCCCGGATATTACCAAACATCGCCAGATTGAGAAGATTACTTACAGGAGCGGGCTTGCCCGCGATCAGATAATCATCCCGGCGGCCACCGTGTTGTTGGTCGCTTCATCGATGACAATGAAACTGCCGCTGGCGCGATTGCGCTGGTAATGGTCGAACACCAGCGGTTGCTGCACCTTGATCGCCACATGGGCGATGTCGTTCATGTGCACCGTCGGGTTGGCGTGTTGCTCCAGCGTGTTCACATCCACGCGGTAGTCGATGCTGGAGAACAGGCACTTCGCCGTGCGCGTGGTGTGCTTGACGAGGTATTTGCGATTCTTGTCGAGCGGCGTTTCGGACAACCAGCACAGCATCGCCTCGAATTCCTTCGCGACAGTCGGCAGGTAATCCGCTTTGACGAACATATCGCCGCGCGAAATATCGATCTCGTCAGTCAGCGTGATGGAGATGGATTGCGGCGCGTAAGCAGTTTGCAGGTTGCCGTCGTGGGTGACGATCTCTTTGACACGACTGGTGCGTCCGCCCGGCAACACGGTAATCTCATCGCCCACCGACACTTCACCCGCCTCGATGCGCCCCATGAAGCCACGGAAGTCGTGATATTCCCCGGTTTGCGGGCGGCACACCCACTGCACCGGATAACGGAAATCAGTGGTGTTCACATCGTGATCGATTTCGGTGCTTTCCAGCAAATCCATCAGCGTCGTGCCTTGATACCAGTTCAGATTGTCGCCGCGCTCCACCAGCATATCGCCGACCAACGCGGACAATGGCACGCAGGTGATGTCATGCAAACCGAGCTGTGCGGCGAAGGCCAGATACTCGGCGCAGATTTCGTTGAAGCGTGCTTCGGAGTAATCGACCATGTCCATCTTGTTGACCGCCAGCACGATGTGCGGGATGCCGACCAGGCTGGCCAGATAGGTGTGGCGGCGCGTCTGCACCAGCACGCCCTTGCGCGCATCGACGAGGATGACCACCAGGTTGGCGGTACTTGCCGCCGTCACCATGTTGCGGGTGTATTGCTCATGCCCCGGCGTGTCGCCGATGATGAATTTGCGCTTGGGCGTGGCGAAGTAGCGATACGCCACGTCGATGGTGATGCCCTGCTCGCGCTCGGCCCGCAGGCCGTCGGTGAACAGCGAGAAATCGATGTCGGCGTCGGCGTCGTCGGAGCCCGCGTCGGGCTCGGCCGGGGGGCCGAGGTTGCGGCGGGCGGAGGCCCGGCGAACGGCCGAGAGCTGGTCGTCGTAGACCCCGTGGGCGTCGTGCAGGAGGCGGCCGATGAGGGTGCTCTTGCCGTCGTCGACCGAGCCGACGGTGACGAAGCGGAGGAGGTCTTTGCCCGCGTGGGCGTTGAGGAGGGCGTCGGAGACGGCGTCGGAGGCGGACATCAGAAGTAACCCTCGCGCTTTTTGAGCTCCATCGATCCGTCCTCGTCGTGGTCGATGAGGCGGCCGGCCCGCTCGGAGCTGCGGGCTTCAATCATTTCGCGCACGATGGCCGGCAGGGTGTCGGCCTCGCTCTCGACGGCGGCCGTCAGGGGGTAGCAGCCCAGGGTACGAAACCGCACCCGCTTCATCACGGGGCGCTCGCCGGGGTGCAGGGGCAGCCGGTCGTCGTCGACCATGATCCACTGCCCGTCGCGGGCCACCACGGGCCGCTCCTTGGCGAAGTACAGGGGCACGATGGGGATCGACTCCAGGGCGATGTACTGCCACACGTCGAGCTCGGTCCAGTTGGACAGGGGAAACACCCGGATGCTCTCACCCTTGTGGACGCGGCCGTTGTAGAGCCGCCACAGCTCGGGCCGTTGGGCCCGCGGGTCCCACTGTCCGGCCCGGTCGCGGAAGGAGTACACCCGCTCCTTGGCCCGGGAGCGCTCCTCGTCGCGGCGGGCTCCGCCGAAGGCCGCGTCGAAGCCCCCGGCCCCGAGGGCTTGCAAGAGGCCCTGGGTCTTGAGGGCCGTGGTGTACGCCGCCGACCCGTGGGTGAAGGGGGTGATCCCCTCGGCGAGGGCCTGGTGGTTGATGTGCTCCCGCAGCTCGAGGCCCGCCTCGCGGCAAAACCTGTCGCGGAAGGCGATCATCTCCTGGAACTTCCACGTGGTGTTGATGTGCAAGAGGGGGAAGGGCAGGGGGGCCGGGTGGAAGGCCTTCTGGGCGAGGCGGACCATCACCGCGCTGTCCTTGCCGATGGAGTACAACATCACCGGGTTGGCAAACTCGGCCGCCACCTCCCGGAGGATGTGCACGCTCTCGGCCTCCAGGAGCCGCAGGTGGGCCATCCGAGTGGACGACAGTTCGAGGGGGGCGTTGGGGCTCATGGCGTCCTGGGAGTGTTAGCTAAGATGGAGATGTTGTCCAGTAGGGTAGAGGAGTCTGCTGTCGTCCCTGGGTCCGGTCGGCATTGGGGGGAAGCGGTCTTAGGTTGAGCGGCCTATGCGGCGTGGATGCTTGAAGCGGGCGGGGTGGGGTCTGGTGGTTGGGGTGTGTCTGCTGGGGGCCTCGGGGGGGTGCTCTGGGTTTTTTCACACCACGGCGGGGGTGGTGCTTCCGATGCGGGGCACGGTGGGCCATCTCGGGGCCGCCGGGGAGGCATCGATGGGCTTCGGGGCCGACGCCTCGCGGGGGTTGGGAGGCGCCCTACGGGGGAAGTTCACCCCGGCTTTTGTGCAGGTCGCGGTGGGGATGGAGGCGTACCTGTTGCCCGTGGACGACCACCTCGTGCTGCGGGGAGGGTTTCATCTGCTCCAGGTCGAGCGCTTCGACGGGGGGGACTTCGCGTTTGGGATGTTCTCGCCGTTTGTGATGGCCACCTGGTTTCCCTTTGGGGTCAGGGCCCTGCGGTTTCCGATCTCGTTCTCGGCGGGGGTGGAGTACGACGTGCGGTTTACGGCGCAGGCGAGCGAGCCGTACGCCCTGTTCTCGATCGGCTACCGGGTGGCCCGCTGAGACGGTCAGGGCCCTGCGGTGGCGGCGGCGAGGCCTTGGAGCCATGACCCCAGGGCCCGGTCGGCCTCGGCGGCTCCGAGGGCGGTGCAGGCGGCGGGGGAGAGGGGGGGTGTGGCCGGGCGGGCGGCGCAGATCCCGCGGCCGTAGGCGGGGGCGTGGGCGGCCCGGGCCCGGGTGTAGCCGGCCATCCGGCGGGTGATCCCGCGGTCGCGTCGGGCCGCCGCGGACACCAGGCTCTGCAACGGGGGAACGGGGGGCACCGCGGGGGCCGTGGGGCCGAGCAGGAGGGGCCGAAAGACCTGCTGGTCGTTGTCGATGGCGAGGGCGTGAAACATGGTCCCGTCGGCGGGGGCGGGCAGGACGGCCCGGACCGCGACGGACAGGGCCCCCGCGGCGGCCAGGGCGGGTTCGGCGGCGTCGCCGAGGCGGTCCCGGGCGACGACGGTGAGGCAGCGGGTGTGGTGGGCGGCCACGATGTTGTCGAGGGTCGACCCGTGGATGGGCCCGAAGGCGAACAGGGCCTCGGGGGTGTGGCGGGCGAAGACCCAGCACGGCAGGAGGGCCGTGTCGTCGCCGTCTCCGCGGCCCAGGAGGGGCTCGGTGTGTTCGCGCAGGGCCAGGAGGGTGCGGGCCAGGGCCGGGTCGGACCCGGGCGGGAGGGTAGGCTCGGGGATCTCGGCGGGGTCGGGGTCGTTGTGGCGCAGGAGGCGCAGGAGGCGGGTGGCCTCGTCGGGACGTCCGCCGACGTGGTGCAGGAAGGCCCGCCACGCGAAGGCCGCGGGCAGGGGGATGGCGGCGAGGCGGACGTGGGCCTCGGGGGGGAAGTTCTCGGCTTCGCGGAGGGCGGCCAGGAGGGCTTCGCGGTGCTGCGGCAGGCAGGTGGCCACGTCCGTGCACAAGGCCACGGGAACCTCCTCGGGCGGGCCCGCGTCGGTCTCTGGGGACCCGGCGTCGTCGGGGGCGGTCGGGGTCGGGCCGGGCAGGGTCTCGGACCTTGGGGACACGGGGCGTCGTGGGCACCCGAGGAGGCCGAGTGCGAGCACGAGGGCGGTGGGCAGCGGGCGCATGACCCGGCGGAGTGTACCGCCGTCTGTGGGGTTCGCGGGTCGGAAGTGCCCCGCCGTGTGTGGGGCCGAGATGCTTGCGCGGGTCGGGCGGTCGTGTTTGCGTCGCGGGCATGCGAACCGTCCTGGGTGTGTCGGTGATGGTCCTGGCCGCGGCCCTCAATCCGGGCGCGGCCCTGGCCCAGACTCCTGGCCCGCAGGCTTCGCCTCCGGTGGCCACCGAGCCCCCGTGGGCTGTCCCGGGTCCGCCCCCCATGATGTTGCGGGCCCCCGAGATGGGGGGCCCCGCCGTCGCGACGCCCGCGTCATTGCGGTGACCAGCCGCGACAAGGTCGAGGCCGTGAAGCAACTCGGTTGCAGATCGGAAG
>CAMTYG010000091.1:0-20703 GCA_947085875.1 uncultured Sulfuricella sp. | reverse complement strand
TGTCAGAAAGGGCGTCGAATTCGCTGCCGGTCAGCACGAAGTATCCGATCGTGCGGGCGGCCCCTTCGACAGCAGCGTTTTCAGCTCCCGTATTTCGTCGCGCATGGCCCGCACTTCGGCATGCAGATCCGCTTCGATGTGCTCGCGCGCCTGCTCGACCGCTGCGACCGTCTCCCGTTGCTCGTTCTCGGTGTAGCTCTGCATGGCGTTGACGATGATGGCGATGAACAGGTTGAGCATGGTGAAGGTCGCCACCAGGATGAAGGGCACGAAGAAGGCCCAGGCGTAGGGGAAGTTTTCCATCACCGGGCGGGCGATGCCCATCGACCAGCTTTCCAGGGTCATGACCTGGAACAGGGTATAGAGCGAGCGGCCCAGATGGCCGAACCATTCCGGGTAGTCGGCGGCGAACAGGTTGGTGGCGATCACCGCGAACACGTAATAGATGATCAGCAGCACCAGGGCGATGGACCCCAGCCCCGGAATCGCCGCCAGCAGCGCCCCCACCACCCGCCGCATGGAGGGCACCATGGTCAGCAGCCGCATCACGCGCAATACCCGCAACGACCGCAGCACGGCGAGCTGGCCGGTGGCCGGCAGCAGGGCGATGGCGACGACGGCGAAATCAAACACGCTCCAGGGGTCGCGCCAGAAGCCCCGCCGGTGGACGTAAAGGCGCAGGACGATCTCCGCCACGAACACGCCCAGGATGGCTGCATCCAGCGCACGGATCAGGCCGCCCGCCGCCGCCATCGCGGCGGGCCAGGTTTCCAGCCCGAGCAGCGCCGCGTTGATCAGGATCAGGACGATGATGGCCCCCTGCACGCGGGGGTGCTCGATGAAGGCGCGCAGGCGCGCGCGCACGCCGGAAGACCCGGGTTGCGCGGCGGTTTCCATCATGTCGCTCCCTTGCGCGTGGCGATCAGGCTGGCGACCACGCTGGCCCCGATCAGCACCGCGACGATGGCCAGCGAGGCCGCCACCGGCACGTGAACCCACGGCGCGATCAGCATCTTGGCGCCGATGAAGGTGAGCACCATGGCCAGGCCGTATTTCAGCAGATGGAAGCGGTCCGCCACGTCGGCGAGGAGGAAATACAGCGCCCGCAATCCCATGATGGCGAAGATGTTGGAGGTGAAGACGATGAAGGGGTCGGTGGTGATGGCGAAGATGGCCGGAATGGAATCCACCGCGAACACCACGTCGGAGGTCTCGATCAGGATCAGCACCAGGAACAGCGGCGTGAAATAGCGCACGCCATCCTTCATCACGGTGAATTCCTCGCCGTGATGGCCCTCGGCGATGCGCAGATGGCGGCGCGCGAATTTCAGCACCGGGTTTTTCTCCAGGTTCGGCTCATTCTCCGCCATGACCAGCATGCGCATGCCGGTGACGACCAGGAAGAAACCGAAAAGATAGAGCACCCAGCTGAACTCCTGCACCAGCCAGGCCCCGGCCAGGATCATCACCGCGCGCAGGACGATGGCGCCGAGCACGCCATAGATCAGCACCCGGCGCTGAAATTCGGCGGCGACGTGGAAGGACGAGAAGATCAGCAGGAAGACGAACACGTTGTCCACCGACAGCGACTTCTCGATCAGATAGCCGGTGAGGAATTCCAGCGCCTTGGCGTTGGCGATCTCGCGCCCCGCCGTGCCATCCAGGTGCCACCACAGCAGGCCATTGAAGACCAGCGCCAGGCTCACCCAGACGAGGCTCCAGGCCAGCGCCTCCTTGACGGAGACCTTGTGCGCGCTCTTGCCGCCGAATACGAAGAGATCGAGGGCCAGCATTACCAGCACGAAGCCGATGAACGCCGCCCACATCCAGGGTTCGCCAATATTGCTCATGAGAGGTTCCTCGTGAGGGCTTGAAATTCGGTTTGCATTTTCACTATGGTGCGCCTTTCGCGTGTTCCAGCCACTCGCGCCAGATGGCCAGCGACACCGCCAGCAAGACCGGCCCCAAAAACAGGCCGATCAGGCCGAAGGCGTTGAGCCCGCCCAGCACAGCGAGGAACACCAGCAGAAAGGGGATGCGCGTCGGCCCGCTGATGGCCAGCGGCCGGATCAGGTTGTCCACCCAGCTCACCACCAGCGCGCCCCACAGGAACAGGCCAATCGCCGCGCTGGTCTCGCCCTGCGCCAACAGGCTCAGAGACAAACCGATCCACACCACCGGGCCGACGAAGGGAATGAGCGAGATCAGGGCTGTCACCGCGCCCCACAGCGCCGGGGCGGGGACGCCCGCCACCCAGTAGCCCAGCCCGGCCAGTATCCCCTGAGCCAGGGCGGTGAGGACAATGCCGAATACCACCGCGCGCACGGTTACGCCCACGGCCTCCAGGTAGCCGCGCGCGCCCTCCCCCAGCCAGTGCGCCAGGATGCGGCCGAACTGCGCCAGCGCCGGTGCGCCGTGACGATAGAGAAAGAACAGCGCAAACACTGCCAGGCCGAATTTGGCCAGGTTGCGCCCCAGCCCGCCCGCCACGGCCTTCCAGGTCGCCGGATCGGTGAGCCCGGTTGCCTCGATCCTGGCATGCAGCCAGACCGGATCGGCTTGAACCTGCGCATATTGCGTAACGAGCCACTCGCCCATGGGCCAGTCGCGCATGGCGGGCGGTAGCGGCGGCAGGCCCTGGGCGGCAATCTGCCGAATCGCCGCCGAGGCGCTTGCCACATCGCCCGCCACGGTGAGCAGAACCCAGGCCAGCGGCGCCAGCAGCATGGCCGCCACGCCTACGCTCATCAGCGCCGCGGCCAAGGTTTCCCGCCCCGCAAGCCTGCGTTCGAGCCGAAAGTAGAGCGGCCAGGTAACGTAGGCAAGAATGCCCGCCCAGGCCAGCGCCGCGAAGAACGGCGACAACACCCATAGCGTCGAGCCGAAGATCATCGCCAGGAAGGCGATGGCTGCAATCCGGCGTGCAAACGGAGAGGCGATCCCGGGCGGCATGCTGTTCATTCATGTCCAGCCGGAGATGCTGCGCACTTCCAGCGCGGCAATAATGCGTTCCCGGGTTCGCCGATGGAGATCGTGGTATTCATCCGACTTATATCTCAGCCTTGCACAGGCGAAGGAACTCGCCCACCTCCGTGACCCACAGCACGCCGTCCCCGGTCTGGCCGGTATGGGCGTTGCGGTGAATGATGCGCAGGATATCGGGAACCATCTCGTCTGGCGCGACAATTTCGATGCGCAGCTTTTTCGTGAAGTCGGTCAACTCCCCCTTCAGCGTGTCATGCTGCTCCGCCCCCGCGTGGGCGCTGCACCCTTCCACATGGGAGACGCTCATGCCGGGAAAGCCGGGCAGAGAGCGAAAAGCGTCACGGATTTTGTGCAGCCGGGCCGGACGGATGATGGCTTTGATTTCTTTCATGCATATCCTTCTTTTGACTCGTACATATTATGTAGGTTGGGTTAGGCGCGGCTTTTTGCGCCGTAACCCACCAGAAGTAGGCGCCTCTAGGCGACAAACCCAATCTTCCTTCTAAACACCAGTGTTGCCTAGAGGCGCCTACTTTTGGTGAATGAATGAG
The DNA here is from genome assembly GCA_947085875.1 of uncultured Sulfuricella sp. Lineage (GTDB taxonomy): Bacteria > Pseudomonadota > Gammaproteobacteria > Burkholderiales > Sulfuricellaceae > Sulfuricella. Next base: position 17,167 of record CAMTYG010000091.1, on the reverse strand, counting down.
TTTGTTGGGTTACGCGATGAAGCCGCTAACCCAACCTACATTTTTCATCCTATGCCTCGACAGGTTTTTCTTCAAACCATTTATACAGCGTCGGCAGCACCACCAGCGTGAGCAGGGTGGACGTAATCAGTCCGCCGATCACCACGATCGCCAACGGCCGCTGCACCTCCGACCCCGGCCCGCTGGCGAAAAGCATCGGGATCAGGCCCAGCATCGCCACCGTGGCGGTCATCAGCACCGGGCGGAAGCGCTGCTTGCAGCCCTGCACCACGGCGGCGGCCTGGCTCATGCCTTCGTCGCGCAGGCTGCGGATATAGGATACCAGCACCACGCCGTTCAGGACCGCAATGCCCCACAGGGCGATGAAGCCCACCGAGGCCGGCACCGACAGGTACTCGCCGGTGACAAACAGGGCCACCACGCCGCCGATCGAGGCGAAGGGCAGCACCAGGATGATCAGCGAAGCGTAGCGCAGCGAACCGAACAGCAAAAACAGCAGGAAGAAGATCGCCGCGATGGTCACCGGCACGATGATCTTCAGGTGGCCCATGGCCCGTTCCATGTTCTGGAACTGGCCGCCCCATTCCAGGTAGTAGCCCTCCGGCAGCTTGATCTTGCTGTCCACCGCCTGCTGCAACTCGGCGACGAAACCGCCGAGGTCGCGATCCTTCACGTTCACCCCCACCACGATGCGGCGCTTGGCCTTTTCGCGGCTGATCTGGGCCGGCCCGTCCACGACGCGGATGTGCGCCAGATTTTCCAGCGCCACCAGGGCGCCGTTGGGGGAACTGACGAGCATACTGCGTATCGTTTCCACGTCGCTGCGGAATTTCTCCGGCAGGCGCACCACCGCGCTGAAGCGGCGCTCGCCCTCGTAGATCTCGGTGGCCTGCCGGCCGCCGATGGCAGCCTCGATCACATCGTGGATATCCGACACGTTGAGGCCGTGGCGAGCGATGGCCTGGCGGTCGATCTCGATGGACAGGTACTGCTGGCCGGTCACCCGCTCGACTTTCATGTCCTGAGCGCCCTTGATCGAGGAGGCCACCTTGGCGATGGCGTCAGCCTTCTGCTTGAGGAGGTCCATGTCGTCGCCGAACAGCTTGATCGCCACATCGGAGCGCACCCCCGTGACCATCTCGTCCACCCGGTCGGAGATCGGCTGCGCCATGACGATCTGCACACCCGGCAGGGTCAGCAGCTTCTCCCGGATGCCGGCGGCGATGTCGTCCTGGGTCCAGCCCTTGGGCCATTCGCTGCGCGGCTTGAGGCTGACGATGGGGGTGGATTCGTTCTGCCCCTGCGAATCGGCGGGGCTCTCGCCGCGTCCGACGCCGGAGTAGGCGGACTTCACTCCCGGCACCTGCATCACCAGGCGCATCGCTTCCATTTCCAGCTTGATGGATTCCTCCAGCGAGATGTTGGGTACGCGGTTGATGCCGGGCACGATCGAGCCTTCCTTCATCTCGGGAATGAAGGCCGTGCCGAGAAAAGGCAGCAGCAGGATGGCGCCGACGAAAGCGCCGGTGGCGGCGAGGATGGTCTTCCTGCCGTTGTTCAGCGTCCAGTCGAGCAAACGCAGGTAGGGCTTCTTGGCCAAGGCGACCAGACGGGTGTCGTGCTCGTCCTTGCCCACCAGCAGGTAGGAGCACAGCACCGGAGTGAGGGTGAGCGCCAGCACCAGCGAGACGAACAGCGCGATGGCGATGGTGAAAGCGAGCGGGGCGAACATCTTGCCCTCCATGCCTTCAAGCGTCATCAGCGGCAGGAACACCAGGATGATGATGGAGACGCCGAAGATCACCGGCGTGCCCACTTCCGTCGCGGCATCCAGCACCACCCGCACCCGGCTCATCCCCTTGCCCTTGTTCTCGGCCAGGCGCTGGAAGGTGTTCTCCACCACCACCACCGAGCCGTCCACGATCAGGCCGGTGGCGATGGCCAGGCCGCCCAGGGACATCAGGTTGGCGGACAAGCCGTAATGGTTCATTACCATGAAGGTGATGAGCGGCGTCAGTATCAGGCTGGCCACCACCACCAGCGACGAACGCACGTCGCCGAGGAACAGGAACAGCACGATGATCACCAGCACCACGCCCTCGATCAGCACCTTCACCACGGTCTCGAGCGCGGCATCCACCAGCTCGCTGCGGTCATAATAGGGGGTGATCTTGAGGCCGTCCGGCAGCATGCCCTTTTCGTTGATCTCCGCAACCCGATCCTTGATGCGCGACACCACTTCCTTGGCGTTGCCGGCGCGGATCATCATGACGATGCCGCCCACCGATTCGGTGACACCGTTCTTCAGCAGCGCGCCATAGCGCACCTCGTGGCCGATGGTGACTTCGGCCACGTCGCGCACGAACACCGGCACGCCGTCCTGCTCCTTGAGCACGATGCTGCGGATGTCGTCGAGATCCTTGACCAGGCCGATGCCGCGGATCAGGTACTGCTCGGCATAGTGGGGCAGCACGCCGCCGCCGGAGTTGGCGTTGTTGCGGGCCAGCGCCTGGTAGACGTCCTGCAGCGTGACCTTGTAGTGGCGCATGCGGTCGGGGTTGACCAGCGCCTGGTACTGCTTGACGTAGCCGCCCTGGGAGTTGATCTCCGCCACGCCGGGGATGCCGCGCAACAGCGGGCGCACCACCCAGTCCTGGGCGATGCGGCGCTGGGTCAGCTCCTCCTGGCTGAGCGCCCGTTCGCCATCGTCGGGGCGCTCCAGGGTGTACTGGTACACCTCGCCCAGCCCGGTGGACAGCGGCCCCAGCGTCGGCGCCACCCCCTGCGGCATGCGCCCGGCCACCTCGATCAGCCGCTCCATCACCAACTGGCGCGCAAAATAAACATCCGTTGCGTCGGTGAACACCAGGGTAATCAGCGACAAGCCCGGCTTGTTCAGCGAGCGCATCTCCTCCAGCCCCGGCAGGCCGGTCATGGCCATTTCCAGCGGCACAGTGACAAAGCGTTCGACTTCCTCGGGCGAGCGGCCGCGGGCCTCGGTGGCGATCTGCACCTGGACGTTGGTGACATCCGGGAAAGCGTCCACCGACAGCTTGCGCGTCGCGTCCAGCCCGAACGCCACCAGGCATATAGCCACCACAACCAGCACCAGGCGCTGCTTGAGCGCCGCGCGTATCAGGGATTCCAGCATGTTTTGCCTCTTATGTATGGGTGAGGGGTGAGAAGGTGAGGGGTGAGGCGAAAAACCGGGTTCGGTGCGAGCTTTTGACTTTCCGCCTCACCCCTCCCGCCTCACCAAAACGCTTCAGCCTTCCAGTTCCTTGCGCTTGCGCTCGTTGTTGAGGTGGAACGCGCCCTCGGTGACGATGCGTTCGCCGTTCTTCAGCCCCCCCTGCACCGGGACATATCCGTTGCTTTCCTGGCCAAGGATAACGGGACGCAATTGGAAGCGCTGGTTGTCCAGTTGGACGAAAACATGATCCTTGTTGTCCTCGCGCACAATAGCGGAAGCCGGAACCAGCAGACGGCGCTGCGGCGCGCCCTGGATCAGCATGGAGGCGAGCATTTCCGGCTTGAGCAGGCGCTCGGGATTATCCACATCCATGCGCACCGTTACCGTGCGCCGATCCGGATTGACGGTGTCGGCGACAAAAATCAGCCGCCCCTCGATACGCTTTCCGTTCAATGCCGGAATCTCGGCCTGCGCGGCTTCGCCTTTCTTCACCAGGGCGGCCTGCTGCTCGGGCACCTCGGCCACCAGCCAGACATGCGACAGGTCGGCCACGGTAAAGAGCGCATCCGCCGGCTGCACCACCTGGCCGGGCGTCACCTTGCGCTCGATCACCACCCCCTCCAGCGTTGCGGTAATCGAGGACAGGGAATGCACGGTGCGGGTCGCCGCCAGCCTGGCCGTGGCGCTCCCGGTCATGCCCAGCACACCGAGCTGGCCGTGTGAGGCCTGCAGTTCGGCCTGGGCCTGGGCCAGCTCGCTTTCGCGCTTCTGCAGCTCGGCCGCGCCGATGACATCGGAAGCGAACAGCAGCTTGGCGCGATCCACGGCGCGGCGCTGCAGTTCCGCCTGGGACAGCGCCTTGAGGTAGGCCAGTTGGGCGGCGGACAGCTCGGCGCTGTGAAGCGTGGCGAGCGCCTCGCCACGCTTCACCCGCTGGCCGAGGGTGGCATGAATCTGGGTCACGCGCCCGGTCACGGCGGCGCCGATGCGCGCCACGCGCTGCTCGTCGACCTCGATCCGGGCCGGCACGCGCAGAGTCTCGATTGCCTCGCCCTCGCCGGCGGGGGCGATTTTCAGGCGCTGGAGAAAGTCGGGCTGCACCGTCACCAGCGTAGGGTCGGCGGGGGCCACAGCGGCGGCGGGCGCCTCCTTGTCCTTGCATCCGCTCAACGCAGCGGCCAGCAACATGGCAAAAAGGATGGGAAATAGCGGGCGCTTCATCTTGAATTCCTCAGTTGATTACCTTATAGGTGCTGGCTTGCCCAGCGATGCAGTTGTAGTTGTAGGGTGGATAAGCGTAGCGCATCCACCATCATCGGCCATTGGTGGATGCGCTACGCTTATCCACCCTACGGCTCTGTGGTTAATCGCCGTTTTTATGTTCATGATTTTTCTCCAGCAATGGGGGTGGCGCGCAGCCGCTCGATCTCGATCAGCGCGGCCTGCAGTTCGTAACGGGCGTTGAGGAAGTCCACACGGGTCGTGCGTAGCACACGCTGGGCGTCGAGGTAATCGAGAATGCCGCGCTCGCCGAAGCGGTAGGCCGCCTCGGCCACTTTCATGGCGTTTTCCGCTTCCTTCATCAGGCCGGATTCGAATGTCTGCACCTGGCGTTTGGCAATCTGGTAGCGGCTGTAAGCCTGATCCAGCGCCGCCAGCAGGCCAAGATGGATTTGCCGCGCTTCCGCCTCGGCCCGGTGCACGCCGGCGACGGCCTCGCCGATGGGCCCCTCGCGGCGATTCCACAGGGGCAGCGGCAGAACCACACCGACGCGCCACTGGTTCATGTCCGGATCGCGTTCGGTGCTTAACTTGATGGTGGGCTGGGGCAAGCGAGAGGCGCGCTCCTGTTCCAGCCGTGCCTGGGCGCGCTGCGTCTCGGCCTCGGCCACCTTGAGCAGGGGCTGACGCGCCAGCAAATCCCGGCGCAACTCGGCCAGCTCCGGCAGGTCGGCCGCCAGCGGCGGCTCAGCGGCCACCTCGAAGGTTTCCGCCAGCGGCGCACCGATCAGCGCCCGCAGCCGGTCGCGCGCCTGGGTCACGCGCAGCTCGGCGCTCCTGGCGGCGCTTTCCGCTGCCAGCGCTTCGGCTTCCGACTTCACCAGCTCGTAGCGCGGGGATTCGCCGACTTCCACCTTGATTTTGACCCGGTTGCGGATTTGCAGGAGCAGGGCATGGTTTTCCGCAGCAAGGCGGGCCTCTTCCTGGCGGCGCAGCACGTCGTAGAAAGCCTGCTTCACCGCGCTGCGCTGGTTGAGTCGCGCATCGCCCAGCGCCGCCGCGCCGGAGACGATGCCGGCTTCCGCGCCCTGCCGCCGCGCGGCGCGCAGGGAAGGCAGCTCGAATTGCTGGGACAATCCCAGCATTTCGTTGCGCCCGCTGGTACCGCCGATCTGGCGCGGACGCGAGGTTCCGGAGGCAAGCTCGATCTCGGGATTGGGGTAGGCCAGCGCCGTGTTCAGGGCTGCCTGCGCGCCCCGCGTCTGGGCCTCTGCCGCTGTGAGCGCCGGGCTGTGCGCTTCGGTGAGGCGCAAGGCTTCCTTCAGGGTGAGCGGCTCCGCATTCGCAATGGGTGCGGCAATCAGAACAAGCACCATCAGCCAGGGTCGGGCCTGGAGTGCCGGAGACCGGCGAATATTCAATGATGTCATGTTAGATATGGTCAGTTCCAAGGCAATGCCATCCTTTCGGCCAACAGCAACCGGGGTGCGCGGCAGACGTTCAGGGGTTAATAAAGGCGCCCAGTGTAAGGTCCATTGATTGTTCCATAAAGTCGAATATAATTGACATATCATTCGAAAATCACGAACTGGACAGAGCATGGGTACGCTGAATTACAAGCATCTTCACTATTTCTGGGCGGTGGCCAAGGCCGGCAGCGTGACCCGCGCCAGCGAGCGGCTGCACGTGACGCCGCAAACCATCAGCGGCCAGTTGAGCCTGTTCGAGGAGGTGCTGGGCGAGGCTCTGTTCAACCGCAGCGGGCGGCAGTTCGAGCTGACCGAGGCGGGCCGGATGGTGCTGAGTTACGCCGACGAAATCTTTTCTCTCGGCAAGGAACTGGAAGAGACATTGCATCACCGCCCTACCGACCGACCGCAGCAATTCAGGGTGGGCGTCACCGATGCGGTACCGAAGGCCGTTGCCTATCAGCTGCTGGAGCCGGCGATGCTGGCTGTGCAACCGCCGCGCATCATTTGCCGGGAAGGGAAAGTTGCCGACCTGCTGGCGGAGCTGGCGGTGCACCGGCTCGACATCGTGATCGCCGACAGCCCCATGCCGCGCACGGTCGACGTGCGGGGCTTCAACCACCTGCTCGGGGAATGCGGCCTCACCTTCTTTGCCACGGCGGAGCTGGCGCAACAGCACCCGGAGCCTTTCCCGCAATGTCTGAACGGCGCGCCCATGCTCCTGCCGGGCGCGGATGTCGCGGTGCGATCCAGGATGACACGCTGGTTCAGCGACCAGCGGATTCGTCCGCGCATCACCGGCGAATTCGACGATGGCGCCCTGATGACCGCCTTCGGCCAGGCCGGGGTAGGCATCTTCGCCGCCCCTACCGCGATTGCGGAACAGGTGGTGCGGCAGCATGAAGTCGTCAGCATCGGCACAACCGAAGAAGTGATCGAGCAGTTCTACGCCATCTCGGTGGAGCGCAAACTCACCCACCCGGCAGTAGTCGCCATCAGCCGCGCTGCGCGGCAGGAACTGTTCATCAAACGAAAGCCAGGGGCGAACGCTTCAGGCCAGTAGTCAGTCATGTTGAAACGTATAACTGTTGGTCGGCATTCATGGAGGATGGTGGCAAAAAAACGAATCGAAAATATATTAATGCAAGGCCCGACCCCGGAATTGGCGCAGCCGCCCGGTTCGGCGAGCAGCGCAGGGAACCCGCAGCGAAGCGCAATAACTAAGCCTTCAACCCCCGCGCCAAATCCCCCTGAATATCCGAAACCGCCTCCAGCCCAACCCCCACCCTCAGCAAACCATCGCCGATCCCTGCCGCAGCGCGCTGCTCCGGCGTGATGCGGCAGTGCGTGGTAGTGGCGGGATGGGTCAGGGTGGTTTTGGTATCGCCCAGGTTGGCGGTGATGGAAATCATGCGGGCGGCGTCCACCACGCGCCAAGCGGCGTCCTGACCGCCCTTGACTTCGAATGCGACGATGCCGCCGCCAGTCTTCTGCTGCTGTTTGGCCAGCGCGTATTGCGGGTGGGAAGGCAGGCCGGGGTAGAAGACCCGCTCCACCTGCGGCTGCCGTTCCAGCCACAAGGCCAGTTCCAGCGCGCCGCGTGAATGGGCCTCCATCCGAAGTGGCAGCGTTTCCAGCCCCTTCAGGAAGATCCAGGCATTGAAGGCGCTCAAGGTCGGCCCGGCGGTGCGCAAGAAAAGAAACACCGGGTCGATCACCTCCTTGCGGCCCAGCACCGCGCCGCCCAGCACCCTGCCCTGGCCATCCAGGTACTTGGTGGCGGAATGAATGACGAGGTCGGCGCCCAAATCCAGCGGCCGTTGCAGGATCGGGGTGCAGAAGCAGTTATCGACCGCAAGCAAAGCGCCCGCCTGCCTGGCAACCTGGCTCAGGGCGGCGATGTCGCAAATCTCGGTCAGCGGGTTGGAGGGCGTTTCGGCGAACAACAGTTTGGTGTTGGGCTGCACCGCCGCGCGCCAGGCATCGACGTCGGTCTGGGAAACGAAGGTGGTTTCGATGCCGAAGCGCTTCATGATGTTGCCGAACAACTGCACGGTGGCGCCGAACAGGCTGCGCGAGGACACGATATGATCGCCGGCGGAGAGCAGCCCCATCACGGTGGCCAGGATCGCGGACATGCCGGAAGAGGTGGCAACGCAGCTTTCCGCACCCTCCAATACCGCCAGCCGTTCCTGGAAAGCAGTCACTGTAGGGTTGGTGAAGCGCGCGTAGATGTTGCCCGGCGTCTGGCCGGAGAAGCGCGCAGCGGCTTCGGCCGCGCTGCCGAAGACGAAGCTGGAGGTCAGATACAGAGCCTCGGAATGCTCGTTGAACTGGCTGCGCTCGATGCCGGCGCGCACCGCCAGGGTTTCCAGCTGGTAGTCTTGTTCGTTCATTCGTCCCTCGCCAGGTTCAAATCCAGTTGCTTGCTCGATGAAGAGTCGCTCGGCGGACGCGGGCTGTTGCGTGCATGCTCGATCCTGGCCAGATACTCCGGGGTGATGTCGCCGGTGATGTAGCGGCCGTCGAAGCAGGAGGTATCGAAACAGGTGATCGCCGGGTTGATCATCCGCACGGTGCGCACCAGCGCATCGAGATCCTGGTAGATCAGCGCGTCGGCGCCGATCTCACGGGCGATCTCTTCATCGTTGCGGCCGGTGGCGAGCAGTTCCTGGCGCGTCGGCATGTCGATGCCGTAGACGTTGGGGTAGCGCACCGGCGGCGCGGCCGAGGCGAAGAACACCTGGGTGGCGCCGGCCTCCCGCGCCATTTGCACGATTTGCTGGCTGGTCGTGCCGCGCACGATGGAATCGTCAACCAGCAGCACGTTCTTGCCCTGGAATTCGATGCCGATGGCGTTGAGCTTCTGGCGCACCGACTTCTTGCGCATCGCCTGGCCCGGCATGATGAAGGTGCGGCCGATGTAACGGTTCTTGATGAAGCCCTCGCGATAGGGCACTCCAAGCGCGTTCGCCAGTTGCAGGGCGCTGGGGCGGCTGGTATCGGGGATCGGGATCACCACATCGATTTTCAGGTGGCCGAAGTCGGCACGGATTTTCTCGGCCAGGCTCTCGCCCATACGCAACCGGCTTTCGTACACCGAAACACCGTCGATCACCGAATCCGGTCGCGCCAGGTAAACGTATTCGAAAATACATGGATTGAGCGAAGCGTTGGCGGCGCACTGCTGGCTGTGGAAGTTGCCCTCCACATCGACCACGATCGCCTCGCCCGGCGCCACGTCACGCAGCAGCTTGAAGCCCAGCACATCGAGCGCGACGGATTCCGATGCGACCAAGTACTCGCGCCCCAGTTCGGTATCGCAATAGCCGATCACCAGCGGGCGGATGCCGTAGGGGTCGCGGAAAGCGATCAGACCGTAGCCGGCAATCAAAGCTACCACCGCATAGGCGCCACGGCAGCGCCGATGCACCCCCGCCACCGCAGCAAAGATGGCGGCGGGATCGAGCCGGTGATTGGAAACGTTTTCCTGCAGTTCGTGCGCCAGCACGTTGAGCAGCACCTCGGAATCGGAGCTGGTATTGACGTGGCGCAGATCCTGGCGGAACAGGTCTTGCTGCAACTGCTCGGTGTTGGTGAGATTGCCGTTGTGGCCGAGGACGATGCCGAACGGTGAATTGACGTAGAACGGCTGCGCCTCGGCGGAGGAAGAAGCGCTCCCCGCCGTGGGATAGCGCACATGGGCGATTCCCATGTTGCCGAGCAGATTGCGCATGTCGCGGGTGCGAAACACGTCCCGCACCAGGCCATTGGCCTTGTGCATGTGGAAGGTGTTGCCCTCGCCGGTGACGATCCCCGCCGCATCCTGACCGCGGTGCTGCAGGACTTGCAGGCCGTCATAAAGTGGCTGGTTAGCCGGGCTTTTTGCCACTATTCCTAAAATTCCGCACATGGTTAAATCACTCGTAACTGATTCGTTTAGACAAACCTTCAGGCAGCCACGGCGTCACATCCACCGCGAACGCCTCCAACGGCGCACTGAACATGGCATTGCGCCAAAACTCCTGGCGCGGCAGGCTGGTCATCCCCGCCAGCAGCACCAGGGTAAGAACGATCAGCCCCCCCCGCAGAAAACCAAACAGCGCACCCAACCCTTTGTCGTAGGCACCCAGTTTCAGGGTTTTCACCAATTCCGCCAGAGCAATCGTCACCAGGCTCATCAGCAACAGCGCGCCGAGAAACAGCAGGACGAAAGCGGCGATAAAGCGCACCGTCTCGGTCGGGATCGCCTCCGGCAGCAAGGGCGCGATTTCCACCGTATAGGCGTTGGCCACCCAGAATGCCGCCACCCACGCCAGCAGGTTGAGCGCTTCGCGCACCAGTCCGCGCAACACGCCGAGGAGAATGGAGATGCCGACAACCGCCAGCACCGCGTAATCAAAAACCATCATTTTGTGTGGTTCCGTGAGGGGTTAGAAGGTGAGAGGTGAGGCGAAAAGTCAACCCCCCCCCACCGCACCGCTTTTGACTTTCCGCCTCACCCCTCACGCCTCACCCCTCACTTTTTTTCCGCAACCACGCCATCCTGGATCCCTGCTGCCATGAGTTTCGCCTGCACTTTCTCCGCTTCCTGGCGGGTGGCGTAGGGGCCGGCGCGCACACGGAGTTTGTCGCCGCTCGGCGTTTTCAGCGTTTCCGTATAAAACCTGACCTTCAACGCCGTCAGCCTGGACTGGCGCTCTTTGGCATTGGCTGGGCTGGCGAACGTACCCAGATGAATCACGAATGGCGCACTTTCCTGCCTGGAGGTAGCCGCAGAGGATTTCTCGTCCTTGTGTTTCGGCTGGAGAACAGGTTCCTTGGCCGCCGGAGCGGGCTCGGCGGAAGCTGCCGCCGCAGGCGCTTTGGCGGGTTCTTCGGCCTTGGCTGGCGGGGCAGGGGGCGCAACTTGCGGGGCTTGCGTTTCGACCGAGGCCTGCGCCGGCACGACCTTCTCTGCTTGCGGATCAGGCGCAGCAGGGACCGGCTCCGGTTGCACGGGGTCGGGCGCGGCCCTGGAAGCAAAGTCCCCGCTCGAACCTGGTGATGGAATGTTGATGGCGATATCCTGGCCGGATTGTCTGGACTCGCTGTCCAGCACCATGGGCAGAACAACTACCATCACCGTAACCAGAGTAACCGCCCCGATCAGGCGCCGTCTCGCCCGCCGCTTGAGCTGGGCTTCCTCGTCGCTCCTCGCATGATTCGCCATAACCTATTATTCCTTAGCTAACGAGATTCCCTCTCCCCAACCCTCTCCCGCGAGGGGAGAGGGAGCGAACGTGAGATCGCAAGGGTCTTCGCCGTGGTTGTATTCCGCTGAAGCGGAACAACACACGCGAAAGGGCGCCTGCTCTGATTTCATCGCTTCCGCGACGGTGTAAAAAGAACCAAAGACCAGAATTTTATCACCTTCGGCCGCCTTGGCACAGGCATGGCGATAAGCCTCCGCCACCGACGGGAACGCCTCGGCACGCTTCGCCAGATCCTCCTGTTCCAGTATGCGCAGCAGTTCATCGGCGCTCGCGCCGCGCGGCTGGCCGATCCCGGCGGCCAGCCACCGATCCACCTGCCCCTTCATCGCGCGCACCACTCCGGCAATATCCTTGTCGCGCAACATGGCGAAAACGGCGAAAGTCTTCCCCGTCGGCGGCATGGCACGAAGATTTTCGGCCAGAGCCTTCGCCGCATGGGGATTGTGCGCCACATCAAAAATCCGCTGCGGTCGTCCCGGCAGCACCTGAAAACGGCCAGGCACTGCCGCTTCCAGCAGGCCGCGGCGGATGTCGTCGTGGGCCACCGGCAGCCGCGCCCTGAGCTGCTCCAGCGCAGCCAGGCAGGCTGAGGCATTGCCCAGTTGATAGGCGCCGCGCAAGGCGGGATAAGGCAGCGACAGACGCAGACCGTCCCTGCTGGTAAAACGCCACTGGTTCGGTTCCAGGCCGTCATACCCGAAATCGGGACCGATCCGGCGCAGTTCCGCCCCGATTTTCCCGGCATGGGCCAATACGCTGTACGGCACGTCAAACTCGCCGCAGACAGCCGGCTTGCCGGCGCGGAAAATTCCTGCTTTTTCAAAACCAATCGCCAGGCGGCTGTCGCCGAGATATTCCATGTGGTCAAAGTCCACGCTGGTCAGCACCGCGCAATCGGCATCGAAAGCATTAACCGCGTCCAGCCTGCCTCCCAGGCCAACTTCGAGAATCGCCGCATCCAATCCGGCGCGAGCAAACAGCCATACCGCGGCCAGGGTGCCGAACTCGAAATAGGTCAGCGACACCTCTCCGCGCGCCTGCTCGACGGCGGCGAATGCCTCACACAGGGCTTCATCGCTCACCTCTTCGCCATTAATCCGAACCCGCTCGTTATAGCGCAACAGGTGCGGCGAAGTGTACAGACCGACACGATAGCCTGCGGCCAGCAAGACCGCCGCCAGCATGGCGCAGGTCGAGCCTTTGCCGTTGGTGCCGGCGACAGTGATGATGGGGAATGAGGGGCTCAGGTTGAGACGCTGCTTTACCTCGGCCACCCGATCGAGGCTGAGATCGATGGTTTTGGGGTGAAGCTGCTCTAAATAACCCAGCCATTCGGCCAGGCTATTTAGTCCTGAGTGCTGAGTCCTGAGTGCTGAGTTCATGGAAAAATGGACTGGGTCGGGGCTTTTCACTCAGGACTCAGGACTTTTCACTCAGGACTGTGCCGCAGGCAGCCGCATCATCAGGGTAATCAGGTTGGCCAGCCGGTCACGCAGTTCGCGCCGGTCCACGATCATGTCGATCGCGCCATGCTCAAGCAGGAATTCGGAACGCTGGAAGCCTTCCGGCAATGTTTCGCGCACCGTCTGCTCGATCACGCGGGGTCCGGCGAAACCGATCAGGGCATTGGGTTCGGCAATGATGGTGTCGCCGAGCATGGCAAAGCTGGCGGAAACACCGCCCATGGTGGGATCGGTCAGCACCGAGATGAACGGCAGCCTGGCTTTGGAGAGTTGGGTCAGCGCTGCGCTGGTCTTGGCCATCTGCATCAGCGAGGTCAAGCCTTCCTGCATGCGCGCCCCGCCGCTGGCGGAGAAACACACGAACGGCAGGTTCTGCTCGATGCAGACCTGAACGCCGCGCACGAAGCGTTCGCCCACCACCGACCCCATCGAGCCGCCCATGAACTTGAACTCGAATGCCGCCACCACCAGGGGCAAGGTCTTGATACTGCCCTGCATCACCACCAGCGCATCGGATTCGCTGGTATCGCGCTGCGCGTCAGTCAGACGGTCGGAATAACGTTTACTGTCCTTGAACTTGAGAAAATCCACCGGCTGCAGTTCCGCGCCGATTTCGTAACGGCCTTCCGGGTCGAGCAGCAAATCGAGCCGCGTCCGTGCCGTCAGGCGGTTGTGGTAGCTGCACTTGGGACACACCTCCCTATTTTTTTCGAGGTCGGCGCGGTACAGCACGGCCTCGCAGGAAGGGCATTTGCTCCACAAGCCCTCGGGCATGCTTTTCTTGGCACCCACTACCTTGCGCTTGATTTTGGGCGGTATCAGTTTCTGGAACCAGCTCATTTTCTATTCCTCAAATGCGAACATCGCGAGGCGATACTTCATCCATGGCGCCCCGGAAGCTCTTCACCAGGTTGTAAACATTATCCAGCAACGATTCCGCCGTCGAATTCTCGATTTCCTCCACGATGCGGCTGCCAATCACCACCGCATCGGCCAGTTGCGACATGGCTCTTGCAGTCTGACCATCCCGGATGCCAAAACCAATACCCACAGGCAGGCTGGCGGCCGCCCGGATCTGCGGGATTTTCCTCGCCACTTCGGCGGTGTCGAGAGTGGCCGAGCCCGTCACCCCCTTGAGCGAAACGTAATAGATGAAACCACGCGCCAACTTGCCGACCTGGGTCATGCGCGCTTCCGGCGTGGTCGGCGACAGCAGGAAGATCGGATCGATGCCATGGCGGCCAAGGATCTCCACAAACGCAGCGCTCTCCTCGGGCGGATAGTCCACCGTCAGAACGCCGTCCACTCCGGCCGCAGCCGCGGCGGCTGCGAACGGCTCATAGCCCATCGCCTCGATCGGATTGGCGTAACCCATCAGCACCACCGGGGTCAGCGTATCCTGCTTGCGAAACTCGACCACCATGCCGAGCACATCGCGCAGGCTGACGCCATGCCTGAGCGCCCGCTCGGACGCGCGCTGGATGGTCGGGCCATCTGCCATCGGGTCGGAAAACGGCACCCCCAACTCGATGATATTCACCCCCGCCTCCACCAGCCGGTGCATCAGCGGAACCGTCTGGTCCGGGCCGGGATCGCCGGCGGTGATGAAGGGGATCAGGGCTTTTCTGTTTTGCGCTTTGAGCGCGGTAAAAGTAAGTCCAATGCGGCTCATGGTTCAGTCTTCTTCAAAATAATCGCTATCCAGCCGCTTCACCGTATAAACCTCCTTGGTGGAAACGCCCAGATCGTAGTCCATCATTAGTTCTGCCAGCATGGGGCCGTCGATCAGAATAACTCTGTGATTCACCTGCGACGCATAGCCTTTAGCTTCTTTTGTGAACCCGGAACTGGTGATGAAAATCCCTTTGTTAGCCTTGTTTCCGGCGAGTGCGCCAACAAATTTCTGGATTTCGGGACGACCCACATCGGCCTCCCAACGCTTGGCCTGAATGTAGATTACATCCAGCCCAAGTCTGTCTTCATTGATGATGCCATCAATGCCGCCATCGCCGCTTTTGCCAACCACTTGCCCCGCATCTTCCTGTGTGCCGCCATAGCCCATTTTCAGCAACAGCTCGACGACTAATTCCTCAAATCGTGAGGGGCTAACGGTCTTGATCCGCGCCAGCAATTCAACTGCGAGTACCTCACGCAATTGTTTGTAGCCGCCGGCGATAAGCTCGTCCGGCGTCTCTGAATTCGCCGAAACAGATTCAACAAGTTTGCTCTCATCCTTCGGTTTGCTCGTATTAAAAACCACATACTCCGGAAACCGCTTGAGGTATTTGATATTCAGCGGTTGAGGATTCTCACTTAAAACCTGTATGCCGCGCGCTGTGATTTTGGAAACTCCTCGCCTCGGATTCTCGAACAACCCGGCCTGCTTGAGATGACTTTTTGCCCAAGCAACACGGTTAACAAATATGCCTTGCTTGCCACTGGGGAGTTTGATTTCAAGTTCTGAGTCAGTCAGGCCGAACTGCTTTGCCAGCAGAGGTAGCAATTCCTGCGCGGAATGTTCCTTGCCATCAGCGCAAGCTTTCAGCAGCGGCAGGAAAATGCTTTGGAAGTCAGGAATGGCCATATCGTTATGCGTACATCAACCGTCCACGAGGCTCTGGAATAGGGTCACCGAACTCACGCGCCGTATCCAACCACAGGTGCATGGCATCTTTCACGTTCGCCAACGCAGATTCCTGCGTATCTCCATGTGCCATGCAACCTGGAAGCTCCGGTATCTCGGCAATGAACACTGCGTCCTCTGCGCGCCAATACATAATGATTTCGTAGCGTTCCATTACTCCTCCTTTGCCAACTCATGTAAGCCGTAGGGCGCAATAAGCGAAGCGCATTGCGCCGTATGTTCGCGGTTCCGGCGCAATGCGCTTCGCTTATTGCACCCTACATGAGCCACATGAGCTTATCGTAATTCCCCATTAAAACTTGATTCCCGACAACTCCGCCACCGTGTTCATGTCCTTGTCGCCGCGGCCGGACAGGTTGACCAGCAGAATCTTGTCGCGCGGCAGGGTGGGGGCGAGCTTGGCGGCGTAGGCCAGCGCATGGCTCGATTCCAGCGCCGGGATAATGCCTTCGAAGCGGCACAGGTCGTGGAAGGCCTGTAGCGCCTCGGCGTCGGTCACAGCAACGTACTCGGCGCGGCCACTGTCCTTGAGCCAGCAATGTTCGGGGCCGACGCCGGGGTAGTCCAGTCCGGCGGAGATGGAATGGGTTTCGGTGATCTGGCCGTTGGCGTCCTGCATCAGATAGACCCGGTTGCCGTGCAGCACGCCGGGCGTGCCGGCGTTCAGCGGCGCGGCGTGCTTGCCGGTTTCGAGGCCGAGGCCGGCCGCTTCCACGCCGATCAGCTTGACGCTGTCGTCGGTGATATAGGGGTAAAACAGGCCGATGGCGTTGGAGCCGCCGCCGACGCAGGCAATCACCGCATCCGGCTGGCGCCCGGTCATTTCCGGCATCTGTACTCGGGCTTCCTGGCCGATGACCGACTGGAAGTCGCGCACCATCATCGGGTAGGGGTGCGGCCCTGCGGCGGTGCCGAAAATGTAGAAGGTGCTTTCGACGTTGGTTACCCAGTCGCGGATCGCCTCGTTACAGGCATCCTTGAGGGTCTTTGAGCCGGACTCGACTGGCATCACGGTGGCGCCCAGCAGCTTCATGCGGTAGACGTTGGGCGCCTGGCGCTTGATGTCCTCGCTGCCCATGTAGACCACGCATTCCAGGCCGTAGCGCGCCGCCACGGTGGCGGTCGCGACGCCGTGCATGCCGGCGCCGGTCTCCGCAATCACGCGCTTCTTGCCCATGCGGCGGGCAAGCAGGGCCTGGCCGATGGCGTTGTTGATCTTGTGCGCGCCGGTATGGTTGAGGTCCTCGCGCTTGAGGTAGATTTGCGCGCCGCCGAGGCGTTCCGTCCAGTTTTTTGCATGATAGATCGCGCTCGGGCGACCGACGTAGTGCTTGAGCTCGTGAGCGAATTCGGCCTTGAACTCGGGATCGTCGCGAAAACGCAGGTATTGCTGGCGCAACTCCTCGACCGCCGTCATCAGCGTTTCCGCCATGAAAATCCCGCCGTAAGGCCCGAAATGGCCGGACTGATCCGGC
This sequence comes from uncultured Sulfuricella sp., assembly GCA_947085875.1. Lineage (GTDB taxonomy): Bacteria > Pseudomonadota > Gammaproteobacteria > Burkholderiales > Sulfuricellaceae > Sulfuricella. The sequence continues at coordinate 447 of CAMTYG010000091.1, read as the reverse complement.
AAATCATACATCTGCACTTATTTACACTCCTTGGGGTTGCACCCCTTACGTACTCCTTCGATGAACGCGGCGATCTTCGCCACATCCTTGATTCCTTTTGACGCTTCCACGCCACTCGACACATCCACCGCCCACGGCCTGACACGGCGAATCGCATCCGCGACGTTGGCAGGCGAAAGTCCGCCGGACAAAATCACCGGCAACGGCAATCCCGCCGGTATCAATCCCCAGTCAAAGGACTTGCCGGTGCCGCCCGGCGTACCTTCGACATAGGCATCCAGCAGCAGCCCCTGGGCTTGCTGGTAACGAATTGCGCATTGTACCAAATCCACCCCCGCTTTGACGCGAATTGCCTTCAGATAGGGAACACCGAAGCCGGCGCAGAATTCCGGCGGCTCGTCACCGTGGAATTGCAGCACATCCAGATGCACCTCGCTGAGCACCGCT
>CAMTYG010000090.1:0-5066 GCA_947085875.1 uncultured Sulfuricella sp. | reverse complement strand
CGGCGGTTTCGTTGCCGCTGCCAGTGAGGTCGAGATAGGCCACGCGCTTGTCGTCCAGCACGCGTAGGCTGTCCAGCCCCTTGGGCGAGAGGTTGACGCGTCCGTCACTGGGCGCGGTGGCGACGAAGAAGATGTGCTGCCGTGCGATGAAGGCTTTGAGGTTGTCGTCCAGCGCCGGATAAAACTTGGCCATGAATTTGTCCTAAAAAATGATTGGCCACAAAAAGGCGCAAAAATCACAAAATCCTCGATTTTCTTGTGCTTCTTGTGCATTTTTGCGGCTATGCTCAACGGTTTTTTCAGTTTACTAGCCTATTCGCCTTCGCCCCAGCGCGCCATTAGCCGGTGTTCGATACCGAGATGGTCGAGGATGCGCGCCACGATGAAATCCACCACTTCGGCCACGTTTTGGGGGTGGTGGTAGAAGCCGGGATTCGCGGGGAGGATGACGGCGCCGGCGCGGGCCAGTTTCAGCATGTTCTCCAGATGGATGACGGAAAACGGCGCTTCGCGCGGGACGATGATGAGCTTGCGGTTTTCCTTCAGCATCACGTCGGCGGCGCGCTCGATCAGGTTGTCGGACAGTCCCGCCGCGATCGAGCCGAGCGTACCCATGGTGCAGGGGCAAATTACCATGGCATCGGCCGGGCTGGTGCCGGAGGCGACAGGGGCAAACCATTCGTCGCGGCCGAATACCTTGAGCTGTTCGGGCGGGACGCTGTAGCGTTCGCACAGCATCTGCCGGGTCTCCTGCGGGCGGGAAGGCAGGTTCAGGTCCAGCTCCTGTTTCGCCACGATCTGCGCTGCCTGGGAGTACAGCAGGTAGACCCGGCTGCCGCTTTCCAGCAGGCACTGCAGCAGGCGCAGGGCGTAGGGCATGCCGGAAGCGCCGGTCAGCGCCAGGGTGATGGTCTTGTTTCGGGTTTCTAGGTTCATTGTTCTGATTGTAGGCCAGGAGCGCGGCTGGCTCAATACTGCGGTTCGGATATGCCGGGCGGGGGTGCCGCAGGCTGCGGGGCGGTGGCCGTGGCGGTCTCCGCTTCAGCCTTGAGCCTGGCCTTTTCCTCTGCGGCCACTTTTTCCGCAGCCTCAGCCTTTACTTTGGCCTCGGATCTCTGTCGGTCATCTTCCTGTTTTTGCCGTACCAGCGGGCAGAGGGCTTTTTCGAATACGTCGCCGAGGCTGTCGGGGATGATCGGGGCGGGGTCGCCTTCCTTGGTCGGGGCGTATTCGAAGAGTTCTCCTGCCGGGGTGTAGAGCAGGTAGCTGATCAGCTTGAGGGTGTGCTCGGCGCAATGGATGCGCTCGCGGTACAAGCCGCTGGCAATGAGCTTGTCCTTGAAGGGTTGGGGCGTTTTGAACACCACTTTCTTCCAGTAGGTGATCTCGTCGTCATTGAGGAACAGCTTGGACCGATCGTAAAAGTACAGGTTCTGATCGGCTGCGGTATGGATCTTCACCCATTCTGCCGCAATCGCAACGGACGGCGTGGCTGACAGGCTGGTAAGCAGCAGCAGGAGCGCGCGCTTCATGGCTGGGGTAGCGGCGCACGGGCGAAAGCGGCGTTCTCGCCCTCGTCGGCCAGGAGCTTTGCGGTGATCAGCCCGTTCAGCGTGCCGAACAGCAGCGCGGCGGCGGCGAAAATCGGAGCGAGGTAGAGGATGCCGGTATGCGGGATCAGCCACAGGTAAACCACGGCCATTTGTCCGGCGATATGGACGAAGGCGGCGATGATACTGAGAGAGATAGCGCCGAACCAGCTTCGCGGCAGATGCCGCGCCAGCGCCAGGGCACCAAGGCTGGCTGCCGCGCCGGAAAGACTGAGGGCGAACGAAGGGGAAAGAAAGGTGCCGAGGATCAGGCTGCCCGCCACCACCCGCAGCAGCGATACCCACACGGCGGCGGAGAGGCCGAAGCGTTCCAGCACCAGCAGGGTGACGATATTCGCCAGCCCCGGCTTAATGCCGGGCAGTGGCGAGGGGATGACGGCTTCCATCACCGAAAGGCCGATGGCAAACGCCGCCAGCCGCGCGATGCGGTGGTCTTCGGGGGTGGTCTGGATGTTAATAACTGAGCCAATCAAAACAAGCGCCTTTTACCATTGCCCCCTCTCCCGCTTGCGGGAGAGGGTTGGGGAGAGGGAGTTATTTCCGCGTGGGCACAAAAGCGGTGCCCACCCTACCAATCTAATAGCTAAGTGAATCATAGAGTTTTTTCGCCCCGGTCAGTTCCAGGCTGACCTGGTTGGGCAGGCACAGGGCGGCTTCTCCGGCTTGGCTCAGCCAGCCCTGTTTGACGCAGTATTGGCGCGGGCTGGGATCTTCGGCTACGCGGGCGCGGCGGTTGTGGATTTCGATGCGGCTGGTGCCGAGCGGGCCATGGGCGAGGTAGCTGCGGTTTTCCGTTAGCCTGAGTTCAGCGACTATTTTGCCGCCGCTGCGTACTACCGCCTTGTCGGCGGCGTATCCCTGCCACAGCGCGGCGAACAGCCAAACGGTGGTGATCATGCCGGCAAGCAGCACCAGCCAGTCGCCGGGTTTTATCAGCCCTAGGAGCCTGTCGGACTTGTGGGGATCGAAGCGAAAATTCATCTGGGCGTGGACAGATTTTGCCGGTTTTGCAGGTCAATAGTCATTCTATATGACCAAAAAAGCGGTGAAATATGGGCCGCCCAGGTGAATTTGCAGCCGATTCATCATAAGTCCGACAGGCTCCTTGCATCAACTCAGCTCCCGATGCCTCACCATCGTCTGCTGGCCGGCGGCGCGGAAATGTTCCGCCAGTTTTTCGACGAAATATACCGAGCGGTGCTGCCCGCCCGTGCAGCCCAGGGCGATGGTCAGATAGTTGCGGTTGTCGCGGATGAAGCAGGGCAGCCAGTCTTCAACGAAGCGGCGGATGTCGCTCCACATTTTCTGTACGCTGGCATCGCTCTCAAGGAAGGCGGCAACCGCAGCGTCCTTGCCGGTGAGCGGGCGCAGCAAAGGGTTGTAATGGGGATTGGGCAGGCAGCGCACGTCGAAGACGAAGTCGGCATCGAGCGGGATGCCATGCTTGAAGCCGAAGGACTGGAACAGCAGGGTCAGTCGCGAGCGATCGAAATCCACGAATTCCTTGATCCAGGCGCGCAGGGTGTTGGCGTTGAGGTCGCTGGTGTCGATGCGGTGGCCGAGGTCGCCCACCGGTTCGAGCAGGCCGCGCTCGATCTGGATGCATTCCTGCAGAGTGCGCTGGTCGTTGCTCAGCGGGTGGCGCCGCCGCGTTTCACTGAAGCGTTTGACCAGGGTGTCGGTTTTCGCTTCCAGAAACAGCAGGCGCAGGTCGAAGCCCTGTTCCTTGATCTGCATAATGATTTGCGGCAACTGCTCGAGCGTGCCGCTGCTGCGCACATCGACGCTGATGGCGATGCGCGTGTGGCCGGCCCGGTTGAGGTAGCCGGCAATGTCGGGCAGCAGTTGTGCCGGCAGGTTGTCCACGCAGTAGAAGCCGCTGTCTTCCAGCACGGTGAGCGCAATACTTTTGCCGGAGCCGGAGAGGCCGCTGATCAGGATCAACTGCATTATTCGTTGCCCGACATCAGGCGTTCGTGGCGCTCGACGAATTCGCGCGTGCTGTTGATCCCGCGCCTGCGCAGGATGTAGTTGCGCACGGCGACTTCCACCATCACCGCAATGTTGCGGCCCGAAGCAACGGGGATGCGTACCTTGGCGATTTCCACTTCAAGGATGTTCTGGCTGAGTTCCTCGATTTGCAGCCGGTCCTGCGATGAAATTTTCAGTTCGGACAATTTGACCAGGTTGACGATCAGTTTGATATTCTTTTTTGGTTTTACCGAGGTCTCGCCAAACAGCGCGCGGATGTTCAGCACGCCCAGGCCGCGTACTTCCATGAAATCCTGCAGCAGCGCGGGGCAGCGTCCCTCCACGGTGTCCGGTGAAACCAGGTAGAAGTCCACCACATCGTCTGCAATCAGGCGGTGGCCGCGGGTGACCAGCTCCAGCGCCAGCTCGCTTTTGCCAATGCCGCTTTCTCCCGTGATCAGCACGCCCATGCCTTGCACTTCCAGAAAAACACCGTGCAGGGAGATGGACTCGGCCAGTGCCTGGGTGAGGTAGTGGTTGAGCACGTTCATCAGGTAGGGGCTGGGTTGCGGCGAGGTGAACAGCGGCGTCTGACTGAGATTGGCGGCATCGAGCAGCACCTCCGGCACCGGCTCCTTGTTGGCGACGATGATTGCGGCAAGCTCGGTGGAGAACAGGTGGCTGATGGCCTGAGCCAGGGCAGGCTGGTCCAGGCTGCGCAGGTAGTCCATTTCCGCGCAGCCGAGCACCTGCACCCGGTTGGGATGGACTAAATTAAGGTGGCCGATCAGCGCCAGGGTGGGTTTTTGCACGATTTCGCCAGTGAGTTGGCGGGCTCCGCCCCCCATGCCGGCGACCCAGACGATGCCCAGTTTGTCGCGGGTTTCGTCGAACAGCTGTTTTACGCTTATCTGTGACATTTAAATAAGTCCCGAGTCCTGAGTGCTGAGTCCCGAGTGTTGTGCCCTGAGGAGAAAACATCGCGAAGCGATTCAACACTCAGGACTTTTAACTCAGGACTCAGCACTGTTTTTAGCGCCATTCCGTTAGCAGGCGATGAATTTCGGCCGGATCACGGCTCGTTTGCAACTGCTCGCGCAGCTGGCGATTGCTGAACATCTGCGCCAGTTCGCCGAGGATTTGCAGGTGCAGGTCGGTGGCCTGTTCCGGCACCAGCAGGATGAATAACATGCTGACTGGTTGGCCGTCGGGCGCATCGAAAGAAATCGGTGTTTTCAGCCTGAAGAAAGCGCCAGTGGCTACACTCAGGCCCTTGACGCGGCCATGCGGGATGGCGAAGCCATGGCCGAGTCCGGTGGAGCCGAGTTTTTCGCGCGCAACGAGGCTGTCGATCACCTTCTTGCGCGCTAGCTGCAGGTTGTTTTCGAACAGCCGGCCGGCTTCTTCGAATAGCTGTGTCTTGCTGCCTGCGTTGAGGCCGCAGAGGACGTTGCCTGGAGGTAATATACTGGCGAGGAGGCTCAT
>CAMTYG010000089.1:0-5655 GCA_947085875.1 uncultured Sulfuricella sp. | reverse complement strand
TCGGCAGCGATTTGAGCGAATACCGGCGCCATCATTTTACATGGCCCGCACCACGGCGCCCAGAAATCCACCAAAACCGGCAACTCGTTCCTGGCAATAAACGGCCCGAAGCTGTTGGCCGCCAACTCGACCGGCGCGCCATCGAGCAGGGCTGCGCCGCATTTCCCGCACTTCGGATTCTGTTCCAGGCGCGCATCCGGCACCCGGTTTGTGGCGAGGCATTTTGGGCAAACGATATTCATTGTGGCGCAGATCCTGTGTTACCCAGCCAACAAGGAGGTTAGACCGCCGCCCTGATCCAGTTCGGAGAGGTCGTCAAAACCGCCCACGTGGGTACTGCCGATATATATTTGCGGCACGGTGCGGCGGCCGGTTTTTTTGATCATCTCGCCAAGCTGGGCAGGGTCGATATCCACGCGAATCTTGTTGATTTCCGTCACGCCCTTGGCCAGCAACAATTTTTCCGCCATCGTGCAATAAGGGCACACTGCGGTGCAATACATGGTCACGTTCGCCGTCTTCATTTCACCATCGGCATGTTTGCCTTTTCCCAGGCGGCAATTCCGCCCGCCAGATTGTACACTTGCTCAAAACCATTCTTGCGCAGCACGCGGCATGCCCGTCCGGAGCGCATCCCGCTGCGGCAGATGGCGATGACCGGACGGTTCTTGTACTTTTCCATCTCCGCATGCTTGGCCAGCTGGCCAAGCGGAACATGCACCGAATGGGGGATATGTCCGGCGTAGAACTCACTGTCCTCGCGCACATCCAGCACCACGGCATTCTGATGGTTAATCAGCTGCGTCGCCTCCAGCGTTCCGACCTCCCTGACGCCGGAAATGCGGCTGCTGATCAACGGCCACAACAGCATCAAACCGCTGGACAGAACCAGCAATACGATCGCTAAATTATCCTGTAAGAATTGCACCCGCATGACCCCTTGCGTTTATTGCGCCTGAAAACGGAGAAGTTTACCAGCAAAACCCTGTTTGGTTCAGCAGGATTCGCAGCTTTCCTTGAAGCCGAGCTTCTTGAGAATAGTCACCAGCGGGCACAGGTTGGTGAACCCGCTCTGAAACAGATTGGCGCCGACGAAGGCGGTGAACCAGAGGAAGTTGGCGTTGACGAACAGCGGACTGGCGGAAACACCCAGGCCGAGCGACAGCAACACAAAAAAGCCGGCGACGATACGAACGATACGGTTGATGGTCATGCATTTTCTCCATTTTATTGATAAAAACTTCTACCGCAGAGGCGCAGAGACGCGGAGTTTTCTTCTTCTCTGCGCCTCCGCGCCTCTGCGGTGAAAAATATTTCACCCATGCTTGCGATACATCACGGCGTAATACAGCACCGGAATCACCACCAGAGTCAGCACGGTGGAGACGAAAATGCCGAAAATCAGCGAGATCGCCAGGCCGTTGAAAATCGGGTCGTCCAGGATGAACAGCGCGCCGAGCATGGCGGCCAGCCCGGTGAGCACGATCGGCTTGGCGCGGGTGCTGCCGGCGCGGATCACCGCTTCCTGGAAGGCCATGCCCTGCTCCACCTGCATGTTGATGAAGTCCACCAGCAGGATGGAATTGCGCACGATGATGCCGGCCAGCGCGATCATGCCGATCATGCTGGTGGCGGTGAACTGACTGCCGAGCAGGGCGTGGCCGGGCATCACGCCGATGATGGTGAGCGGGATCGGCGCCATGATCACCAGCGGCACCAGGTACGACTTGAACTGCGCCACCACCAGCAGGTAGATCAGCACCAGCCCGACCGCGTAGGCGATGCCCATGTCGCGGAAAGTCTCATAGGTCACCTGCCATTCCCCGTCCCACTTGACGCTGTAGCCGGCGTAGCGGTCATCCGGCTGGCGGATGAAATAGTCACCCAGCGCCCCGCCCTCGGCCAGCTTCATGCCGTTGATCGCGGAGCGGATTGCGAACATGCCGTAAAGCGGGCTGTCCAGCTTGCCGGCCATGTCGCCGACGACAAACACCACCGGCAGCAGATCCTTGTGGTAAATGGATTTCTCGCGCGCGCTCGGCACCACGCTGACCAGTTCCGACAGCGGCACCAGCGTGCCGTCCTGCGCCCGCACGGTGAGCTTGAGCAGCTCGTCCAGATTGCTTTGCCGCTCCGGCGCCAGCGTCAGGCGCACCGGCACTTCGAATTTGGAATCGCCATCGTGCACTGGCGTCACGTTCTCGCCGGACAAGCCCATGCGCATCACCGCCACCACATCCTTCTGCGCCACGCCCATCAACGCCGCCTTGGCTTGCAGGACGCGCAGAACCAGCTTGTTCGCGTCCTCCTCGATGGTGTCGTCAATCGCCACGATATCGGGAGTTTTGGCGAAGTGGGCGCGCACCTGCTTTGCCACCTTCATCTGGCCTTCATAGTCCGGCCCGTACACTTCGGCGACGATCGGCGACATCACCGGCGGCCCCGGCGGCACTTCCACCACCTTGACCTTGGCCTGATGCCGGGCGGCGATGCGCTCGATTTCGGGACGCACGCTGGTCGCGATTTCGTGGCTCTTGCGGTCGCGGTGGTGCTTGTCAACCAGGTTCACCTGGATATCGCCCATTTCGCTGCCGCTGCGCAGGTAATACTGGCGCACCAGACCGTTGAAGTTGATCGGCGAAGCGGTGCCGGCATACGCCTCGTAATCGGTCACTTCCGGCACGGTAGACAGATAGCCGCCGATTTCGCGCATCGCCCGCGCGGTCTGCTCCAGCGGGGTGCCCACCGGCATGTCCACCACCACCTGGAATTCGGACTTGTTGTCGAACGGCAGCATCTTCATGATCACGATCTTGAATACCGCCAGCAGGATCGCAAACACGATCATGGCGATGATCGCCAGCCAGAGTTTGTTGCGGTTTGCTTTGCCCTGCTCGCGGTTGAGGAAGGGCGTCAGGCGTGCGCTGAAGAAATTGAATAGCCGGCTCTCCGCATTTTCCCCCTGAGAGGGGGAAGGAGTGGGGGCCTTGTGCGCCAGCAGCTTCAACGCCAGCCAGGGCGTGACGACGAAGGCGATAGCCAGGGAAATCAGCATGCCGATGCTGGCGTTGATCGGGATCGGGCTCATGTACGGCCCCATCAGGCCGGAGACGAAAGCCATCGGCAGCAGCGCCGCGATCACGGTCAAGGTGGCGAGGATGGTCGGGCCGCCGACCTCGTCCACCGCTTCTGGGATCACCTCGGCCAGCGGCTTGCCGGGCTCCAGCACGCGGCGGCGGTGGATATTTTCCACCACCACGATGGCGTCGTCGACCAGGATGCCGATGGAGAAAATCAGCGCGAACAGCGACACCCGGTTGAGGGTGAAGCCCCACGCCCAGGAAGCGAACAACGTCGCCGCCAGAGTCAGCAGCACCGCCACGCCGACGATCAGCGCCTCGCGCCTGCCCAGCGCCATCAGCACCAGCAGCACCACGAAGGCGGTGGCGAAGGCCAGCTTGCCGATCAGCTTCTGCGCCTTGTCGTTGGCGGTTTCGCCGTAATTGCGGGTGACCGTGACGTGGACGCCGTCGGGGATGATGGTGCCGTGCAGTTGCTCGACGCGCCGGATGACGCGCTCGGCGACTTCCACCGCGTTCTCGCCCGGCTTCTTCGAAATCGCCAGGGTCACCGCCGGGAATTCGCCCTTGCCGGCAATTTTCTTGTCGGCCGCCGCCGGGCCGGTGCCCAGCCAGACGTAGCTGCCGGGCTGGTCGGGGCCGTCCTCCACCCGCGCCACATCGGTCATGAATACCGGCCGTCCCTCGGCAACGCCCACCACCAGTTGCTTGACGTCCGCGGCTCCGGACAGGAAGGTGCCGGTCTGCACCAGCACCTCGCGGTTGTTCTCGACCAGCGTGCCGGAAGGCTGGGAAGCGTTGCTGACCTGCAACGCGTCACGGATGTCCTGGGCGGAAACACGGTAGGCATTCATCCGCTCCGCATCCATGATCACCCGCACCACGCGGTTCGACCCACCGATGGTTTTCACTTCGCGCGTGCCCTTGATCCGCTTCAGTTCGATTTCGGCGGCATGGGCCACCTGCCGCAACTCGTAGGCGCCGCGGGTGGCGTCCTCTGTCCACAGGGTCAGGCTGACGATCGGCACGTCGTCGATGCCGACCGGCTTGATGATCGGCTCGCCCACGCCGAGATTGGGGGAGACCCAGTCGCGGTGCGACTGGACGGTATCGTAGAGGCGCACCAAGGCCTGGGTACGATCCTCGCCCACCTTGTACTGCACGGTCAGCACCGCCATGCCGGGGCGCGACACCGAGTAGACATGCTCGATGCCGGCAATCAGCGACAGCACCTGCTCGGCCGGCGTCGCCACCAGACTCTCCACGTCCTTGGCGGAAGCGCCGGGAAAGGGTATGAACACGTTCGCCATGGTGACGTTGATCTGCGGCTCTTCCTCGCGCGGCGTCACCATCACGGCGAACAGGCCGAGCAGGAAGGCGATGAGCGCGATCAGCGGCGTCATCTGCGACTGCATGAAAGCTTTGGCGATACGACCGGAGACACCCATTTTCGGTGAGGGGTGAGGGGTGAGGGGTGAGGAGTCGGACTCCGGCATGGCTGGGCCCTTACTCTTCACTGCTTGCCCTTCAAAACCATCCCCGCCTTGACCGGCTCCAGCGCCACCGTTTCGCCGACGGAAAGGCCGGCCAGGACTTCGGTCATGCCGTCGGCCACCGGCTCGCCCAGGCGAACTTGGCGAAAGGTCACGCCGCCTTTCGTATCGACCACGTAAACGGCGGTCACCTCGCTGCGCCGGATAACAGCCTGCGCGGGCACCAGCAGCTTCTTCGCCCGGCCGATGGAAAAGTGAGCACGCGCAAACATGCCGGGGTAGACGTCGCGGATATCTTCGGGCAAATCGAGGCGCACGCGGGTGGTGTGGGTTTTAACGTCGGCTGCGGGCAGGAGAGTCACCGCCTTGGCGGCGATCCACTTGTTGAGAGAAGGAAATTCAACCTGGGCGCGGGCAGCGCGGCGCACCTCCGCCAGCTTGTACTGAGGAATGCTCGCCACCACGCGCAAATCCCTGGGATCGAAACCGGTCATCAGCGGCTTGCCGGGGCTCGCCATTTCCCCCATCTCGACATGGCGGATAGCAACCACACCGCTGTAAGGCGCCATCACCGCAGTAAAACCCCTGGCGGTGGCGGCCTGATTGGCGCTCGCCTGGGCCGCCGCCAACTGCGCCTCAGCCGCCTTGTAGTCCGCCTGCGCCTTGTCGAGAGCGGCCTGGCTGACGAATTTCTGCGCCAGCAGCTGCCTGGTGCGCTCATAGTGCTGGCGTGCATTCTGCAAATTGGCACGCGCCTGGGCCACCACTGCCTCGCTGCCGGCGACCGCCTGACGGACTTCACTCTCGTCGATACGAACCAGTATCTGGCCCTTTTTCACAGTGTCGCCGACGTCGAAATGGACCTCTACGATGCGGCCGGAAATCTGGGCCGCCACGGTGGACTGCTTGACCGCCTCAACCAGCGCCTCGGCAGCGTAGGTCTGATCCACCTCACGGTACTCTACCGTCGCCGTGGCGAATGGCAACGCCGCCTGAGCCAGCGGAGCCAGGAATATTCCCAATAGAATCCAGACGAATTTCAGCACGCTCGACCCCCAAAAGATATTAGTATACGCTAATAT
>CAMTYG010000088.1:0-2345 GCA_947085875.1 uncultured Sulfuricella sp. | reverse complement strand
CTCCGCGCTGAGTATCTGGTAGCTGCCGTCCGGCAGGCGTCGCGTGGCGTCCTTGAGGCGATAGGTGTAATGGCCGCAGGTCCAGCAATTGAAGTTGCGCATGTGGGTGCACAGGCAGGTCTTGTCCTTTACCGAGATTTTTTTTGCCTTCGGGTGGGCGGCCACTTCGCGGTTATAGGCTTCGATATAGGAGCAATTCCCGGAGCCGTCGAGCAGGTAGCCGTAAGACTCGCAGCCGGGGCGGATGCCTGAGCCGATCGCCGGGCTGTTTTTGAGCATGCGCATCGGATAGCCCGTTGGTGAAATGGTGTTGACCTCGATGTCGTCTTCCGTTGCCTTGATGTACTCCTGCATCACCTTCTCCGGCAGGCCGCACTCGTGCACGGCGGTAAAGCGTGTCGCCACTTGTACCGCTGCCGCGCCGTTTTCGAGGAAGGACACGGCATCGCTGCCGGTGAAAATTCCCCCAGCCGCGATCAGCGGAATATTCAGTTTCTCGGTCTGCAAATACTGATAAATTTCAGCCATGATCGTGTGCAGATCGTATTTCGCCCAATCCATGTCGAAGCCAAGATGCCCGCCGGCCAGCGGACCTTCGACCACAACGAAGTCCGGCAGTCGATTGAGTTTGGCGGTTTTGCGCAGAAATAGCTGCAGCGCCCGCAGCGAGGAAACAATGATGCCGAGCCTGGCATCGCGAAAGCGGGGATGGTCCTCCATCAGCGCAAACGAACCGAGGTGCAGCCCTGCGCTCAGCGTGATGCCGTCAATTCCGGCATCCAGCGCCGTGCGCAGGCGAACGCGCAGTGTTTCGCGCGGCGCGTTCATGGTGAGTTTTTCCATGCAGTTGATGAAGATCATGCCTTCGCCGCGCTTGGCTTCCATGGTCTTGCTAACGTGCAGGCGGGTGGCCTCGGCAATCTGGCCGAGGTCAAACTTCACCGCCGACTTGTCGGAATTGTCGAGGTTGTATTTGTACTGCTTGAGTTTTTCTTTAATGAAGTGTGTTTCATAGCGGCGGTCGGCCACGGTCGGCAGCATGGCGTCGGAAATGTGGCCGATGCCGCCCAAACGCGCCGCCTCGAGCGCGAGCTCGGCCGTCGAGATATCCACACCCATCCCGCCGATAATGATCGGTACCAGTTCCTGCTTGCCGAATTGCAGGCGGAAATCATCCACACATTTCATTGCTACCCTCGTACTAACGTCAATAGTTATAACTGGCTTTCAAGTGCGCGATGCTACTGCACGATTAAGCCTATATAAGGGATTTTACCATCTCCAGGAGAGTAGATAACTTTTTTCCGTGAAGCAATGCGTTGTCTTGCGGCGAAATCTGTGGTTTCGCGGATATTCGTTTCCATGCTTCGAACCTCCTTCGGCCTGGGTATCCCGACGAGTGGCTCGTGGATGCGGGGTTATGGATTTTTAGGTGCGAGGACACAAGGCGCGGCAATCGAGTAGGGGACGGGGTTACCCCCGTCGCCCTCTCACACCACCGGACGTGCGGTTCCGCATCCGGCGGTTCATTGAGCACACTGGAGTCGTCGCATCGTATCGAGCAGCGACACCAGACCTAAACGATCAAAGAACGACTTCGGGAAAGCCTGGTTCATGTGGCTTGCGCCACTGTTCCACCACGGCCCGCGCTGGTTAAACGCCGAGCGAAATGCCCGCTCTTCCGTCAGTCCCGCCTTCATCAAGTTCTTGGCACGCGTATAGGCGAGCTTCAGGTTGTCGCGTTCGCACACGGCGTCCATCAGCCCGCTTTCCCGCGCACACTCCGCTTTTGTGCGGCTGCGCCGCATCCCTCGCTTCGTTCTGGACCAGCCTCCGGCTGTCCTGCGCGCCTGCGGCGCTGGTGTCCGCAAACGGGTCGTCACGTCAGTCTCGGCGCCGCGCAAAGCTCCCTCGGAGTTCTGTCCCGATTCCTCTTTGCCGGTATCCGCTTGCCGCGAATCTTCTGCCTTTATCGACTGGCCATGTGTTCCCGCCGTCTACTTGCGGCTTTGTGCGCTTCGCGCATCCCTCGCCATGCTCGGGACCAGCCTGCGGCTGTCCTGCGCCCTTCGGGCTGGTCAATGTTCGGCCCTTCGGCTCGTGCTGACGCCTGCTATGGCCTCGGCTGACTTCTGCACGGGCATCCCAACACCTCTCGATGTCGGTAGCACGGAGGTTGCCCTCGGCACCTGTGCAGATATCCCCGGGTATGACGCACCCACCTTCACGCTTATGCCTGTCGGATTTACGTCACGGCGTTCCGTACAAGTTTCGGGCTTTGACGATATTGGCCGCCTTACCCCGCCGTGCCGCCTCATATCCGCTTCCTGTTCGTCAGGCCAGCG
>CAMTYG010000087.1:0-11592 GCA_947085875.1 uncultured Sulfuricella sp. | reverse complement strand
GCATGCAGCATGACCACGTTATACCGCCAACTCGCGTAAGGCGTAGGGCGCCAATAAGCGAAGCGCATTGCGCCGCATGAAAATCCCCTCGATACTGTAGCCATGCCTGATTACTGTCGCGCCTGACATCCAATAAAGGGGGCGAATTTATTTTATCAAACCAACAGCATTCGTATCGTCCGTCCCATAGTCTGGCATATATTCAGACCAAGCCGAGTAGCGCCTTGACCTTCCCATGCACCTCGGCCATTTCATTAACCGAGACTTTCCCCTTGTGACTTGCCTTTCTGGCTTGCCAGTCCAAGTGCTTGATCTGGTCGGCCAGAATGGCGCCGGCGACCTTGGGGTTGTCTCGGATAACGACTTCGAACGGGTAGCCTTTGATCTGGTTGGTAATCGGGCAACAGACCATGGCTCCGGTTTTGGCATTGTATTCAGCCGGGGAGAGCACCAGCGCCGGACGGGTTCCGGCTTGCTCGTGCCCGGCCTGGGGGTCGAATTCCAGCCAGACAATATCGCCCGCCTTGGGCACGTAGTTGGCGATTCTCACCAGAATTCCCTGCCCACGGGTTTGCCGAAATCAACCGAGGTATGACGGTTATCGTCGGTAATGCCTGCCAGCAGGGCGTCAAGGTCGAATTCATTTTTATGCACGGGTTCGATCACTACGCGACCGCCTTCCGCCCGTACTTCAACATGCTGATCCAGCATAAATCGGGCTTCTTCAAGCACCGAAGCGGGGATGCGCACTGCGGCGCTGTTGCCCCATTTTTTTACGACCACTTCCATGATGTATTTCCTTTATCAGTACGTTGATACAAAGTATATACATACCCGGTGTATGGTGTCAACATCGGCGATCGAGATCCAGCCAAGTAGAGTGGGCACGTCTTTGTGCCCACGCGGTAACGCGTTCACTCCTGCCAGCAACCACATAACATGTTGGAGAAATTGACAACAACCTCGAATGTTGTCATAGTATCCAACATGAAAGCGGTTCAACTAATCGAAACCCGTATTGTCTACTCTGAGCTGGCTTTTGCCGAATTGGTGCTGTGGCGACTTTCACAACCCCTCGAAGGATCGTCACATCAATTCAAATACCGGCTAGCCTATGTTGTATGTGGAAAATGCGTTCTGCGCTACGATAATGAGGCGGGCAAGGGGGATCACCGGCACCTTGATAACAAGGAATACACCTATGTATTCACAACGCCAGATCAATTAATCATCGATTTTCAGCTTGAAATTGCGAGGTGGAACAATGAAAACCGTTATTCTTGATGTACGAACGCCAGCCGACTCAATGGCGGATTTTACAAACGCCTGGAAAACAACCAAACCTCAAAAATCTGCGCGTATCAGCTTCGCTACGCCCGAGTTGCTTTGGCGAGTACTGACTGAAAAACGGTGGGAACTGCTCAAAGTACTTTGCGGGGCAGGTCCGGTATCAATCCGCGAAGCTGCCCGCCGTGTTGGACGTGACGTAAAAGCCGTTCACGGCGATGTAACCGCATTGCTCAATGCGGGGGTGCTCAACCGCGTTGAAGACGGACGCATCGTCTTCCCATTCGAGGCCGTAAAAGTAGAGTTCCTTTTGCAGGCCGCATAACGAGGCGCGGGCAGACTGCCGCGCACGCCCAACAAAAAACCCGCTTCGGCGGGTTTTTTGTTGGGCAATACCTGAAGAAAGCGCTTAGCTTACTTAAGTTTTGTTTCCTTGTAATCCACGTGCTTGCGCGCCACCGGATCAAATTTCTTGATCAGCATCTTTTCCGGCATGGTGCGTTTGTTCTTGTCGGTAGTATAAAAGTGCCCGGTCCCCGCAGTGGATTCCAGTTTGATTTTTTCGCGTCCGCCTTTTGCCATTTCTCAGCTCCTTAAATGCTTTCGCCGCGAGCGCGTAGCTTCGCCAGCACGGCGTCGATGCCGTTCTTGTCAATAGTGCGCAGCGCAGCGCAGGAAAGGCGCATACTCACCCAGCGGTTTTCGCTTTCCACCCAGAACCTGCGGCTTTGCAGGTTCGGCAGGAAACGGCGTTTAGTCCTGTTGTTGGCGTGGGAGACGTTATTCCCCGACATCGGCTTCTTGCCGGTGATCTTGCATACGCGGGCCATGGTATTGCTCCAGAAATAGAAGAATGAATTCGAAAAACGCGATTTATACCCTATTTTTGCCCTACAAGGCAAGAGAAAATTGCACTCGCTAGAGCAGGCCTCGCTCTGCGAAGGACAGAAAACCGCTGCCGGCAACGATGAAATGATCCAGCACCCGGACGTCCACCAGGAGCAGCGCATTTTTCAGCGCCTGGGTCAGCACCTGGTCGGCATTGCTGGGTTCGGCCACGCCGGAAGGATGGTTGTGGGCCAGGATCACCGCGGCAGCATTATGATGCAGGGCGCGCTTGACCACCTCCCTTGGGTACACCGAGGTCTGGGTCAGGGTTCCGCGAAACAGTTCCTCGCTGACTATGACGCGATTTTGCGCATCCAGGAACAAGGCCATGAAGATTTCGTGGGGCAAGCCCTGCAACCGCAGCCTCAAATAATCGCGCACGGCCTGCGGCGAGGTCAGAGCATCGCGTTGCGCGATGTCCTCCTGCAGCGCGCGCCGCGCCATCTCCAGAACCGCCTGCAACTGAGCAAATTTCGCCGTGCCCATGCCCTTGGTCTGGCAAAACTCCTTTTCACCCGCCGCGAACAACGCATTCAGGCCGCCGAAGCGCCCGTGCAGTTCCCGCGCCAGGTCCACCGCGCTTTTTCCCGGCAGGCCGGTGCGCAGGAAGATGGCCAGCAACTCGGCGTCCGACAGACTCGCAGCGCCTTTCTGCAGGAGCTTCTCCCGGGGTCGTTCGCCTTCCGGCCAATCCGTTATCGCCATGACAAATTCTTTTTGTTTCAAGTAGAATGAAAAGATTATGACTGAATTAGCGAAAAAACGCCTGGTTCTCGGCGTCACCGGCGGCGTGGCCGCTTACAAGGCCGCAGAGCTTACCCGCCTGCTGGTGAAAAACGGCATCGAGGTGCAGGTGATCATGACCGAAGCGGCCCGCCGCTTCGTCGCCCCGGCCACTTTCCAGGCACTCTCCGGCAAGCCGGTGCTGACCGATTTATGGGACGGCCAGGCGGCCGGCGGCATGGCGCACATCGATGTCACGCGCAACGCCGACGCGGTGCTGATCGCCCCGGCCAGCGCCGATTTTATCGCCAAGCTCGCGCACGGCGCCGCAGATGACCTGCTCTCCGCTGCCTGCCTGGCGCGCGCCTGCCCGCTCCTGGTCGCCCCGGCGATGAATCGCGAAATGTGGGACAA
Organism: uncultured Sulfuricella sp.; assembly: GCA_947085875.1. Classification (GTDB taxonomy): domain Bacteria; phylum Pseudomonadota; class Gammaproteobacteria; order Burkholderiales; family Sulfuricellaceae; genus Sulfuricella. The sequence continues at coordinate 8,280 of CAMTYG010000087.1, read as the reverse complement.
CCCGGCCACCCATCGCAACATCACCCAGCTCAGGCGCGACAACGTCACCATCCTCGGCCCGGCCAGCGGCCTTCAGGCCTGCGGCGAAACCGGCATGGGGCGGATGGTGGAACCGGAAGCGCTGCTCGAAGACATCGAATCGTTCTGGCACCCCAAGCTGCTGCAAGGCCAACGCGTACTGGTCACCGCCGGGCCGACCTACGAAGCGATCGACGCGGTGCGCGCCATCACCAACCTGAGCTCGGGCAAAATGGGTTACGCCGTCGCCCGCGCCGCCATCGAAGCCGGCGCGGAAGTCACCCTGGTCTCCGGCCCGACCTGCCTGACCCCGCCCACGGCGGCGAAAACCATTGCCGTCACCAGCGCCCAGCAGATGCTCGAAGCGGTCAACAAGGAAATTGCCGAAACCGACATCTTCATCAGCGTCGCCGCGGTTGCGGACTATTACGTGCTCAACCCGAGCGAGCAGAAGATCAAGAAAGACGCCCACATCCTCACGCTGGAACTGGCGCCCAACCCCGACATCGTCGCCAACGTGATGAACCTGCCCAACCCGCCGTTTTGCGTCGGCTTCGCGGCGGAAAGCGAGAATCTCTACGAATTCGCCGAAATGAAGCGGCGCCGCAAAAATCTGCCTCTTCTGGCCGCCAACATGGTGCAGGACGCCATCGGCCAGGAAGACAACGAGTTGATCCTGTTCGACGACGAAGGCACCCACCCGCTGCCGCGCGCGCCAAAAATCGTGCTGGCAAGGCAACTGATCGCACACGTCGCCAAGCTATACCATCATTCAGGAAATAAAAATGGGGCTTGAAATGCAAAAGAATCTGAAGAAAGTCGACGTCAAAATTCTCGACGACCGCCTCAGGCAGCACCCGCCCAGCTACGCCACGCCGGGGTCGGCGGGGCTCGACCTGCGCGCCTGCATCGAGCACGTCCTGACCATCCATCCGGGGCAGGCCGACCTGATCCCCACCGGCATCGCCATCCACCTCTGCGACCCCGGCATGGCGGCGATGATCCTGCCGCGCTCCGGCCTTGGCCACAAGCATGGCATCGTCCTCGGCAACCTGGTCGGCCTGATCGACTCAGACTACCAGGGGCAGCTCTTCGTTTCCTGCTGGAACCGCGGCCATACGCCCTTCATCCTCAACCCGATGGAACGCATCGCACAGATGGTCATCGTCCCGGTGATCCACGCCGAATTCAATGTGGTAGACGATTTCGAAGCCAGTGAACGCAGCTCCGGCGGCTTCGGCAGCACCGGCCGCCAATAGACTCGCCCCGCTTCCTGTGTGACGTGATGCTGGCGCGCCTGGCCCGCTACCTGCGCGCCGCCGGACTGGACACCACGCTGGCCGTCGAGTTCGCATCCGACGCGCAAATCCTGCGCGAAGCGATCGACGAAGGCCGCTGGCTACTCACCTCCGACCGCAAAATCACGGAACACAAAGCCGCCAAAGGCCACGTCATCCAGCTCCCCTTCGGCTCGCTCGACATCCAGGCGGCAGTCCTGAGCGGGCAATTCGACATCGACTGGCTCAGCCGCGCCTTCACCCGCTGCCTGCTGGATAACACCCTGCTCCAGTCCGCCACTCCGGAGTACGCCCTGCAAGTGCCGGCGGACGCCCGCCAGCCTGAAGAAGAACTGCTTGTCTGCCCTGCCTGCAACAGGGTCTACTGGCGTGGGTCACATTACAGGAGGATGTTGAAAAAACTGGAGAGCTGGCAGGAAGCCGCCACGGGCACGGGTCGCACTTAGAAGGCGCATATCCAGCCATGCCTCCCTGTCCGCAGCGCCCAGCATCAGGGCGAACATGGCGGCAACGCCTCAGCCCGGTCGTCGAAAAAAATCGCCAGAGCCATTCCCTCGATTCCGATCATCTATCCAGGCTCATCCTTCGCCTGCGGCGTCGCGCAGTTGCGGCGCCTGCTTCACGCGCTAGTCAGGGGGCTAAATATTTGGGGTGCTGTTCCACGCGATGAAGAACGCCACGAAGCCCCTCAGTTCCCAAATGGTTTGGAGGTCAGGAAAAATCCCGTGTCGCCGTCCCTGAGAGTGCCGAGCTGGCAGCCCGGCTGGTATTTGCAGGTAATCCGCAAGCCGGTTTTGTGGTCGGGCCCGAGGATTTGACCTGCGATAGGGCCTTCGGGCGGTTTTTTCGCTGTTGCCGTTCCCGCCGGACATTTAATCCTGGCGTTCTTGATCGTAATGCGCTGGGGCTTGGCTTCCAGGTGAGCCATGCCTTCCAGCGTGCAGCCAGCCAGCCGGCGTGAGGCATCCCCCGCGACCGTCTTGGCTTCGGATCTGTCGATGCGAAACACCACCGACCGGTCTTCCCCAGGGATAAATTTCTGCAATCCCATGGCTGCGATGGGCAACTCCGTGGCAGCGGGGATCGCCGCAAATGCTGCGTTTGCCAGCCCCATTCCAAACAACATCGCCACCAGTCTTGTCATGGCATTCCTTCCATTCATTATTTTTTTCCTTCGCCGCAGTCAGTTGATGATAACCCGGAAGCTTGTTGGATTTGGGAAAGTTATGGCGAAAGCTGGAAGAAGGGGAGGCAGATCTCGCCAAATCCGATCCGAGGTGAATAGTGTACCTAATTCACCTCGGATTTGGCAAAGCATGTTCGGCTTCTTGCAAATTAACGCTTGCGGGCGAACTTGGCTTTGTAGCTTTGCTGGACACGGAAACCGTTTCATCCGGTTGCAACAACCAACCGCTTGGTTGAAAATACGACATTTTGGATTTGGCATGCTTCGGCTCAACCTCTTGTTGCCGTCGCTTTCGATGGGACACACCTGCTGCGCCATGGGAATTACTTTGCTATCTATGGGGATTTATTGTGAAAGGCATAATGGAAAATAACGCGCGAACCGGCAACGAAGCTTCCCAAATCAAACCGCGCGAGCCACGAATCGCCCTGTTGATGTCGATTTGCCCCGGACTAGGCCAGATGTACGCCGGCCGCCTGATCCGGGGCATCGTCCTCTACGTCGCGCTCATCATCGTCTCGTGGCTTGCCGCTATCGCGTTCATGTACGTGGAGAGCCGGATTGCCAGCATTCTCTTGCTGTCCGTTCCGTTCGCTGGCGTGCTGCTGATCGCTCTGGATGCTTTTCGCTGCGCAAAAAACCAGCCTCAGAATTACCGGTTGACCTGGTTCAACAGATCCTGGGCTTATGCGGGGATTTTTCTGCTCCTGCTCGTTACGGCAAACCCCCTCATGGATTTCTTCGTGGGCAAAAATGTGGTTCGTGCCTTTTACGTCACTTCCGCCAGCATGCACCCGACCATTCTCGCTAACGACATCCTGGTCATCAACAAGCTGGCCTTTCCGAAAAAGGGAGATATCGCGCTGATCGAATATGGCCAACAGACCATGAAGTCTGCCCAGTTGACGAACATCATGGAAGACCAGATGATCAGGAGGATTATCGCCGGGCCGGGCGACACCATCGAAATCCGCGGCAAGGATGTGTTCGTGAATGGCAAGAAGCTGGTGGAACCCTATGCCCATTACAGCGAGGAAATGAGCACGATCAACATTGGCGACGAAGTGAACAAGTTTGGCCCCAAGCAGATTCCCGCGGACAACTATTTCGTGCTGGGAGATAACCGGAATTTCAGCATGGACAGCCGCATTCTCGGTTTTATCAACAAAAACAGGATTGACGGGAAAGTCACCAAGGTATTCTGGTCGTGGAGCCTCGCCCAAGGCACCGTCCAGTGGGACAGGACGGCCAAGGCCATGAAGTAATCGCTGTTGATCCGGAGCATTTTTTATCCCATCGCCGAGACACCGGCAGAGCCGGCATGGTGATCATGATGGTCTGGTGACTATGCTTACCACCAGGCCAGCCTGTTTATTTCGTGAGTTCATGCGGTTATAAATCAAGTAAGCGCCATTCGCGCTAGTAAGGGATTTATTATGTGTTTGGCAATCCCGGCGCGAGTCGCTGAAGTTCTGGATAACGGCAACGCCGTGGTGGAACTGGACGGTGTGCGGAAAGATATTTCCCTCGCCCTTGTGGATGACGTCAGTGTGGGCGATTACGTTATCGTGCATGTCGGCTATGCGCTGAGCCGGCTCGACCCGGATGAGGCGGCCAAGACGCTGGCTCTGTTCGCGGAAATAGGCGAGGGGATTTCCTCCTCACCTGTCACTCCGTGACGCTGCGCAAAAATGAAATTTATTGACGAGTTCCGCGACGGCCAGCTTGCCCGGAAACTGGCTGCGGACATCCGGCGCGAGGCGCGGCCTGATCGGGCTTATGGCCTGATGGAATTTTGCGGCGGCCACACTCACGCCATTTTCCGTTATGGTGTCCAGGGCCTGCTGCCCGGCAACATCAACATGATACACGGCCCCGGCTGCCCGGTGTGCGTGCTGCCGGTCGGCAGGGTGGATGGCACCATCGGACTGGCGCAAAGACCCCACGTTATTCTGTGCACTTACGGCGACATGTTGCGCGTGCCCGGTTCAAACCGTATCAGCCTGCTCAAGGCCAAGGCAGGCGGTGCGGATGTGCGCATGATCTACTCCAGCGCCGATGCGCTGAAAATCGCACAGGAAAATCCGGGCAAACAGGTAGTGTTCTTCGCCATCGGCTTCGAGACCACTACCCCGCCGACGGCGGTGGCGATTTTGCAGGCAGAAAAGCTGGGGCTCACCAATTTCTCGGTGTTCTCCAACCACGTGCTGACCCCCTCCGCCATCGCCAGCATCCTGGAATCGCCCGAGGTGCGTAAACTGGGGCTGTTGCCGCTGGATGGCTTCATCGGCCCGGCGCACGTTTCCACCGTGATCGGCAGCCGGCCCTACGAATATTTCGCCTACGAATACCAGCGCCCGGTGGTGATCGCCGGTTTCGAGCCGCTCGACGTGATGCAGGCGATCCTGATGCTGGTGCGGCAGTTGAACGAGGGCCGCGCCGAGGTGGAAAACGAGTTTTCCCGCGCCGTGACGCGGGAGGGCAACCTCAAGGCGCAGAGCCTGGTAGCGGAAGTGTTCGAGCTGCGCAAGACCTTCGAATGGCGCGGCCTCGGACTGGTGCCTTACAGCGGCCTGCAAATCCGGGAAAAATATGCGGCTTACGATGCGGAAAAACTTTTTGAACTGCCTTGCCGGTCGGTAGCCGACCACCCGGCATGCGAATGTAGCGCCATCATCCGCGGCGTGAAGAAACCGCTCGACTGCAAACTGTTCGGCACCGTGTGCGCGCCGGACAATCCCATTGGCTCGTGCATGGTGTCAAGCGAGGGGGCATGCGCGGCTTATTACACTTACGGACGGTATCGGGATGCACAAAATCATTCACCGCAAAGGACACAAAGTAACGCGAGGTAAAGCGTTCTTGTGTTTTTCCTTTGCGAAACTTCGCGTCCTTTGCGGTTAAACCCAGATAATCCATTAGCCCCAAATCCGTTCGCCCTGAGCCTGTCGAAGGGCCGTTCATGGTTCGACAAGCTCACCACGAACGGACTTTTGCGCCCGATCTCGCCTATTTTATGGGATAAAAATAGTCTGGTAGGGCGGGCACGTCTTTGTCACCACTCGTGACTTAAGTTGAATTCAGGGAAGGCTCATTATTGCCGAAACAATGCGGAGAAATATCTCCGTTCAAAAAGGCTTGCTCAAATTTGAGTTGATGGTAGAATAGGTTTCGCGTCCAGTTAATCACGAGGCAATCATGGAAACCAAAGACAAGGCAAACAAACCGCAAAAAATTAGTTTTAGAGTTTCTGAAGTTTTGTTGAAGCTTTTTAACGAAGAACTTTTAACCCTGCCTATTTCAAGAGATTTATTCCTTAACAATTTAATAAAAACCGAGTGTGAACATTTGGCTGCTGACCTGCATGGAAAGCATCTATCTGATGAGGCTAGAGGCATTATTTCTTATCATTTAAAGCACATGGACAAACGCACAAAACAGGTAAGCGTGGTAATTGATACAGAAGTTGCGGCTCGTCTAAATGAAATAGTGGCAACAACCAATATCGTTAGGGACAGCTTTCTGAATCGACTTTTTTATTTGTTGCTACTGACAGAGCCATTACGAAAGCGTTTGAAGCTCCCGGAGGAGATCGACCTGATTAAGGCTCATGCAATCTCAGAAGGTAGAAATGAAATCCTATGGGACACTATTCCAATGTCACCTCTTAAATGGCTTGCGCAAGTATTGGCTGACCCATTTCGTTATTTGCGAGAAGAATTGTCGCGCACCACGGAAGAAGGAGCGAAGCTATATCTCATGCCGATGCCAGAAAAATTACTTGGCTTTACCTGTTACGCGGAGGATTCATTCTTGCCAGGAACTGATATCTACAAACGTATAGATGAGGAACTTAATGAAGCAATGAAGGATTTTTGATTCGTCCGTGAGGAGCCAAAAATGAACATCGACATCAGTAAACATGCCGCCATTCGCGCACAGCAACGCGGTATTCCACCATTCATAGATCAACTACTTGATCTATATGGGAATGAGCAGTATGACGGGCACGGCGGCGTGGTCATTTATCTTGACCGGGGCAGCATTCGTCGCATGGAGCGAGACATGGGGCGTGAACCCGTACGCCGACTGACTACGTGGCATAACGCATACAAGGTCAAAAGCAGTATTGATGGGACCACGATTACCACTGGGCATCGTTGCGAGCGGATATGGAGAAAATGATGAATATCACAGCCAACCCCAATGATCTATTAAATGAGTTTGATCTGATCGGCCAACTTATTGCAAAGGCGCATACGCGAACTTGGTCAAGCCCTGCCCGCATACAAACATTGGAGGAAATTCGCGATGACATGTTCATTGCGCTGGATGAAGAAACTCGCCCACGCAGAAAGACTCTCCGTGAAATTATCGCTGAGAAAATATCAGCGAGAATCGCTCACCCACAAGCTATACCAAAAAAAACAAGCCCAATTGGTTTTGAATACAAGAGTGATTTCAAACCATGTACTTCCTGTTTAGATATTTATCGAAATGTGCTGTTGCAATTATGGAAGGATTTTCCTGAGAAGAGGGAAGCCATTGCTGCGTCGGTAAAAAGGGTGGGCTACAACAGAAGCTACATTTCGAATGAGCGAGAAAAGCTGTTTCATAAAAAGGAGCCTCGTTGGATCAGGATGTACAGCAGGTTACTGCTTGATGGATGGTATATAGACGTCAATGTCACCCCCGAACGCATCCGAAAAATTTTGCCAGTTGCGGTTTGTGCTGCGGGCCTGAAGTGGGGATCGGATATCTGCGTTAAATGGGCATAAATGCAAAAAATGAGATTTATGATGGTATTGTACCTTGAAGCAAGCATGAACCGCAGGGTGGCAGGCACTTACACCAGGACAAAAACAAGAATCCGCAGATGAAAAAGTGAATAGAATGGCACAAGTGGAACAGCCTCAATGGAAAACTATAAACCGATTTCGTGGAGCCCTGTTAGGCATGGCTTGCGGCGACGCTGTTGGCACAACGGTGGAATTCAAACTGCGCGGCACATTCCCGCTTGTCACCGATATGGTTGGTGGCGGGCCGTTCGAACTCAAGCCCGGCGAGTGGACTGACGATACGTCTATGGGGCTATGCTTGGCTACCAGCCTTGTGGTGTGCGGCCAGTTTGACGCAACAGACCAGATGCGCAGGTATGTGAAGTGGCGCGATGAAGGCTATCTCAGCAGCAATGGCCGTTGCTTCGATATAGGTGGAACCACTAACGCAGCGCTGAGCAATTTCAAGAAAACCGGTAACCCTTTCAGCGGTAGCACAGATAAGAATTCAGCAGGCAACGGCTGCATCATGCGCCTCGCACCCGTGCCGATGTTCTTTTACCCAGACCGTGAAGCGGTGATCAAAATGTCCGGTGAAAGCTCGCGAACCACCCATGGCGCATTCGAATGCATCGAAGCCAGTCGACTGTTTGGGGCTATGCTGTTCAACGCATTGGCCGGTGCCGGTAAAGAAGAAATCCTGCTCTGGCATGGTTTAAGCGTTTTTGCATCCAGCGGAATTCAGGCTGTTGCGCATGGCGATTACCGGGATAAAGCAGAAGATGAGATTTCCGGGATCGGCTATGTCGTTCCTAGTCTGGAAGCCGCACTGTGGTGTTTTTATCACACCGACAATTTTAAACTAAAGTTTCGGAGTTCAAAACTCCCATAAAAAATCACTTAATTAATTGATTTAATTAACAAATGCGGTCTCACAACGAGTATAATAATGGCTGTCTTGCAAACACCCAAAACAACTCAGGAGACCGCGATGAATCAT
>CAMTYG010000086.1:0-15154 GCA_947085875.1 uncultured Sulfuricella sp. | reverse complement strand
TCGGCGCGGCAGGCGATTTTGTCACCGCCCCGGAAATTTCCGCCCTGTTCGGCCAGACCCTGGCGCAGCAAGCAACTCAGGTGCTCGGGCTCACCGCTGGAAACATCCTGGAAATCGGCCCCGGCTCCGGCCGTCTGGCTTGCGACCTGCTTTCGGAACTGGAGCGGCTGGGGCAGTTGCCGGAGCGATATTTCCTCCTTGAAGTGAGCGCTGACCTGCGCCAGCGCCAGCAACACCTGCTGGCGCGGTTCGCGTCCCGAGTAGAGTGGCTGGACGGGCTGCCCGCCTCCTTCTCCGGGCTGATCGTCGGCAACGAGGTGCTCGATGCGATGCCGGTACACCTCGTCGCCTGGGGTGAAGACAGCCTCTTTGAACGCGGCGTGAGCATGGCGGACGGCCAGTTCTGCTGGAGCGAGCGCAAGCTGACATCGGGAGAGCTGTTCGACATCGCCGCCAGCCTTTCCCGCAACGCGGGGGAGGGGAAAAATTATGTCAGCGAAATCGGCCTTGCCGCACGCGGTTTCATCGCCACCCTAGCCGGGGCGCTGGAGAAGGGCGCGATCCTGATGCTGGATTATGGCTTCGGACAAAACGAGTACTACCATCCCCAGCGCAGCTCAGGCACCCTGATGTGCCACTATCGCCACTACGCTCACGACGCCCCGTTTTACCTGCCGGGCCTGCAGGACATCACCGCCCATGTGGATTTCAGCGCCATCGCCGAAGCCGGCGTCAGTCACGGCCTGAAGCTTCTGGGTTATACCAGCCAGGCCCATTTCTTGATCAACAGCGGCATCACCGACCTGCTGTCGCTGGCCTCACCCGAGAAAGCGAGTGCTTACCTGCCACTCGCCGCCCAGGCGCAGAAGCTGCTCAGCCCGGCGGAAATGGGCGAACTGTTCAAGGCAATCGCCCTGGGCAAGGGCATGGACACCCCGCTGATCGGATTTGTGCGCGGCGACAAGAGCCGCATGCTTTGACCATGAACTGTCGCTCAAGACCGCCCTCTAACTTGCTCTGCTTGCCGTAGCCGCCGCAACCGGCTTTTTCGCCTACAGCAAACCCCGCCAAAGGGAGCCATCATGCTGGAACTGCACCGAATCACCAAATCGTATGTGAGCGGACGACATGTACTGACAGATTTGTCCTGCACGCTCGCAGCGAGCGAATACGTTGCAGTCATGGGCGAGTCTGGCGTCGGCAAATCGACCTTGCTGAATCTCATCGCCGGGCTGGATACACCGGATTCGGGAGAAATTATCCTCGACGGCGTGCCCATGTCGTCGCTGGATGACGATGCGGCGACGCGGCTGCGACGCACGAAGATGGGCTTCATTTTTCAGGCATTTCATGTGCTGCCACATTTGACGCTGCTGCAAAATGTTGCGCTACCTTTGCTGTTGAATGGGGCAGGCACCCAGAGAGCGGAGGAAATGCTCGCCGCTGTCGGCCTGCATGGGCGCGGCAACGATTTCCCCCATCAACTATCGGGCGGCGAAATGCAGCGCGTCGCCATCGCTCGCGCGCTGGTACATCGCCCTACACTGGTGCTGGCCGACGAACCGACCGGCAACCTCGATCCGGACACGGCGCATGGCGTGCTGATGTTGCTGCGCTCAGAAATCAAGGCGAATGGTGCTTCCGCCATTATAGTCACACATTCCAATGCGGCTGCCGCAACGGCGGACCGGGTGCTGGTGCTGACCAGCAATGGGCTGCACCCCGTTTCATGAATATGCCTGTTAATCTCCTTTCCCGCTGGTTGCTGCTTGGCGAATGGCGCGCCTACCCGCTACGCGCGATGGTAGCCATCGGTGCGATTGCGCTGGGCGTGGCCCTGGGCTTTGCGATACATCTCATCAATGCAGCAGCCTTCAATGAATTTTCCGCTGCGGTAAAAAGCCTGTCGGGCCAGTCAGACATGGAAGTGCGCAGTACGCAGGCCACCTTTGACGAGCGCTTCTACCCACTGCTGGCGCAGCATGAAGGCGTTGCGCTGGCCAGCCCGATTCTGGAACTGGACGCGGTGGTTCCAGGAGAAAGAACTCCGTTGAAAATCCTCGGCCTCGACATTTTCCGCGCCGCCTTAATCGCGCCCGATTTCATTGGCATCCCGGCAGAGGGCAAACCATTCGACACGCTGGCCGATAACGCCATTTTTCTTTCCCCCGCCGCGATGGAATGGTTGAAGGTAGGACAGGGCGACTTGCTGCCCCTGCGCGCCGGCACGCAAACCATTGCGCTACGGGTCGCCGGCGGCTTGGCGCATGCCCGTGCCGGGCAGCGCATTGCAGTGATGGACATTGGCGCGGCGCAGTGGCGCTTCAACCGCATCGGGCAACTCTCCCGCATCGAATTGAAATTGACCGAGGGCGTTAATCGCGACGCCTTCAAAGTCGCGCTGGCGCAAGAAATGCAGGGGCAATTAATGGTGATGCAAACCCAGGATCAGGAAGCGCGCACCGCCAAAATGTCACATGCCTATCGCGTCAATCTGAATGTGCTGGCGTTGGTCGCACTGTTTACCGGCGCATTTCTGGTGTTCTCGACCCAGGCGCTGTCGGTGATTCGCCGCCGCAGCCAGTTTGCACTGCTACGTGTAGTCGGCCTGACCCGCGCGCAACTCCTGCGGCAGGTGCTGCTGGAGGGCGCGGCATTGGGCGTGCTGGGCTCTTTGTGCGGCATCGCTGCCGGTTATGCGATGGCGGCGGCGGCGCTGCATTTTTTCGGAGGGGATTTGGGTGGCGGTTATTTTCCAGGGGTTAAACCCACGGTGCATTTCACACCGATTGCGGCGGGCGTGTTTTGCCTGCTGGGTTCCGTGACCGCCTTATTGGGCTGCGCCGCCCCAGCCTGGGAGGCGGCGCGCGCCCAGCCGGCGCAAGCGCTTAAATCCGGCAGTGAAGAAGGCGCGCTGGCGAAACTCGCCAACCCTTGGCCGGCACTAGCCGCGCTGGCGTTAGGCGCGCTATTGACGCAAAGCCCGCCGGTAGGCGGTTTGCCGATTTTTGCTTATGTCGCGATCGCACTGCTGCTGATCGGCGCCATTGCGCTCATGCCGCGTCTGTCGGCCAGTATTTTCAGGCTCGCCAATCTCAAGCCCGTGTCCAATGCCGTCGCCGCCCTGACGCTGGCCAGACTGGCAAACGTACCGAACCAGGCTTCCATCGCGCTGGGCGGCGTGCTTTCCAGCTTTAGCCTGATGGTGGCAATGGCAATCATGGTTGCCAGCTTCAGAGTGTCGGTGGACGAATGGCTGACGCAGGTGTTGCCTGCCGATTTGTATGTCCGCTCAGCGCTGAGCGGCAATACGGGTTCGCTCGACACCGAGGCGCAAACAGCCATTGCAACAGCACCCGGCATCGCCCGTGCCGACTTTTTGCGCCAATCGCAATTGACGCTCGACCCAGGCCGCCCCGGCGTGGCGCTGATGGCGCGACCGATTGATGTGCGCGACCCCGGTAAAATCCTGCCGCTGGTAAGCCGGACCCTCGTGCCGCAGAACGCGCTGCCGATCTGGGTGTCGGAAGCAATGGTGGATTTGTACGGCTATTCCGTCGGCAAGCAGGTGCGCCTGCCCATGCACGGGCAGGTGCGCGATGCCGTCGTTGCTGGCGTGTGGCGTGACTATGTGCGGCAATTCGGCGCGATCCAGATGCGGCTGGCGGATTATCAAGCTCTATCGGGTGACAAGGAAGTCAACGATGCGGCGCTCTGGTTGCAGCCGGGTGTGACGCCGGCGCAAGCCATCGCCACATTGAAAAAATTGCCTTTCGGCACTGCGCTGGAATTCGCCGAGCCAAGCGATATCCGTGCCACCAGCCTGAAAATTTTCGATCGCAGTTTCATGGTAACTTATTTGCTGGAAGCCATTGCGATTGTCATCGGACTGTTCGGCGTGGCCGCGACTTTTTCAGCGCAGACCCTGGCGCGGGCAAAAGAGTTCGGCATGTTGCGCCATATCGGGGTGACGCGCCGGCAAATTATCGCCATCCTGGCGCTGGAGGGCAGCTTGTTGACCGTGATCGGCATCATGGTGGGATTCGTGCTGGGCTGGGCCATCAGTTTGATTCTGGTATTTATCGTCAATCCGCAGTCATTCCACTGGACCATGCAACTGCATCTGCCGTGGAGATTGCTGGCGTCAGTGGCGGCGATATTGCTGGTGTCCGCCACCCTGACTGCGCTGGTGTCGGGGCGCTATGCGCTGTCGGGCAATGCGATTCGCGCGGTGAGCAAGGATTGGTGATGCGGCTTTTATGCTTTCTATCTTTGCTGCTGGTGCAGTTTTCTATCGCCGCGCCGCCGCAATTTTCCCAGGTGGCGCCGAATCAAATTCTCAGTTTCCCGGCTGATTTCGGTGCGCATCCCGACTTTCGCACCGAGTGGTGGTATGTGACCGGGTGGCTGGAAACAGCAGATAAAAAGCCGCTGGGCTTTCAGATTACCTTCTTTCGCTTTGCCACCGGGTTTGATGCGGCCAACCCCAGCCAATTCGCACCGAAGCAACTCATTATCGCTCATGCCGCCTTGTCCGACCCGGCTCTTGGCAAGCTCTTGCACGACCAGAAAAGTGCGCGCCAAGGGTTTGGCCTGGCCTATGCAAAACCCGGCAATACCGATGTCAAGCTGGATAGCTGGCGTATTTTCCGTGATGAAAACGGCCAGTATCAAGTGAGCGTAAAGGCGCGTGACTTCACCCAAAAATTATTGCTCACCCCGTCGCAAGCCCCGATGTTGCAAGGCGATCACGGCTTTTCCCGTAAAGGCCCCAGGCCGGAGCAAGCCAGCCACTATTACAGCGAGCCGCAGCTGCGCGTTGCAGGCAGCATAACCCGCAAGGGCAAAACCACTGCCGTCACAGGCTCCGCCTGGCTCGATCACGAATGGTCCACCAGCGTACTGGATGCGAACGCGGTCGGTTGGGATTGGGTCGGGGCCAATCTGGATGACGGCGGTGCGCTGATGGCCTTCCAAATTCGCGATAAAACCGGCGCGCAGGTCTGGGCTCACGCGGCGTTGCGCGACGCTACCGGCAAGATCACGCAATTCAAGGCAGAGGCCATGCGCTTTATGCCGCAGCGCCGCTGGCGCTCCCCCCGCACCGGGGCAACCTATCCGGTAGCGATGCAGATTCAGACCGGCTCAACGGTGTGGCAGTTAACACCATTGCAGGACGACCAGGAGCTCGATTCGCGCCGATCAACGGGAGCAGTCTACTGGGAGGGTGCCATTAGCCTCAGCCGAGACGGCAAACCTGCAGGCCGTGGTTACCTTGAAATGACCGGGTACGTTAAACCTCTAAGGTTTTGATTCATCCGGGTTTTCTGTGGGCCAGGCCATCGTCACCGTGACCCACAATGTGCAACTATCGGCCCTCACCCAGCGCCAGGTTCGCCTGGTGGACGGAAAGATCGTTGCCTGATAGTCTTGCTTACTGATTTTTGAAACATTTTAAAGTAGCAGGTCAATAACTTGATAATGATAGCTACGCACACAGGGGAGGAACGATGACCGGCAATTTGCTGAGCCGCGCACATCGCGTTGCCGCGCTATTCGGCGTGCTTATCCTGCCGATCCATCCTGCATTTGCGGGAACAGTCGAGGCGCAAAGTCGAGCCCATCTTGAAATCCTTGGCCGCGGGGAATAAATAATGCGGATTCGGCCCGTGCTAAAATACCTCCGGCCCTTGACGATCAGGGCTTATGCGATTGGCTTCATCGTCTTTACGGCGCTGGTTTTCGGCATCCTGGGCTGGGCCGTACAGTACAAGATGGACACCATCAGCGCCGAAGCGAAAATTCACAACACGACTTCCGCAAACGAGGAATTTACCTATGTCATATCCCACATTATCGGCGAAATAATACAGAGAGCGGATTACATCGCTATTCAGGGTGAGACCCGGCAGCAATTCGTCAATCCCGCTTATTATGAATACTGGCGCGACAACCGGGTTCGCGAAGCGGGCCATCTGCCCGGTTATGTGCAAGCGACCGAAATGTACACGCGACAAGGCGCGGCCCTGGCGGCACATCCGAGCAACGAAATGCCGGCCAGTATCAACCTGCCGGATATCGGCGGCTTTCTCACCCGCCAGGGGGAGCGCTATTATCTCTATGTTTTCTACCCGATTCCCGCCATTGACGGCCGTCCGGAGTCAATCCTGGGCTACCTTGGCTTCAAACTCGACTTCCTGAGTGCGGTCAGGTATGAGCAGTGGTTCAGCCACGTCAACCCGAACAGCATCCACATCAAGGTCGACGAGCAGGAACAGCTGCCACTCTCGCAACTCACGTCACGCCTGGAGTTCACGCTCTTGCCCAACCCGGAAAGCATCGCGCTCGCGAGCACGATCAAACAGTTCCAGCAGCAAGTCCTGCCGGTGCTGATTGGATTGTCCTTGCTGTTTTACCTGATGCTGGCCTCCCTCCTGGCGGCCCCGCTGCGCCGCCTGACGCTGCATATCGACGCCCTGCGCGAAGGCCGGGGCGGGTTGCTGGCAAGGAACTTCACCCGCGGCTTTCCGGTGGCCGAGCTGGAGAAGGTGCGTTATTCGCTGAACGATTACCAGAGCAAGCTGGAACAAATGCACCACAGCCTGAACGAGAAAAACGATGAACTCTGGACGCTGGCGCACCACGACCCGCTCACCGGCATCTACAACCGGCGCGGCTTCGAGGAGGACTGGGAGCATGTGCTGTCGGCATCTTCCGGCCATCGCCTCGAAGTCTCTCTGATCCTGTTCGATTGCGACCATTTCAAGGCAATCAACGACACCTATGGCCACCAAACCGGCGACCAGGTGATCCAGGCCATTACCCGCATGTTGCAAAACACCCTGCGCCACGGCGACCGGCTCTACCGCTTGGGCGGCGACGAATTCGCGACCCTGTTTCTGGGCGTCGACCCCAGCCTCGCCCTGCAGACTGCGGAAAGATGCATCGAAGCCGTCAGCCAGCATGATTTTTCCAGCCTGGGCATCAGGGAGCCGGTGCGCATCAGCGCTGGCCTGGCCCATGCGCCAGCCACCGACGCCGAAACCCTGACCGCTCTGCCGAAGCAGGCCGATATCGCGATGTACCATGCCAAACGTCCCGGCAAGCAAAAGATCGCCGTTTACGATGACAGCATGGCCAGCGAAGCCAGCGGCCTGTTCTCGACCAGCGTGACAAACGCGGTTTTCGAGGCCATCGCGACCGGCGAATCGATCGAAATGCATTACCAGCCGGTAGTCAATCTGGCCAACGGCGAGGTGGATTACTACGAGGCGCTGGTGCGCATCCGCGAAGGCGATGAGCTGATCATGCCTTCCTCGATTTTCCCCATCATCTCGATGCGCCGGCTTGAAACGGAATTCGACCTCGCCGTTATCGGGCGCATCGAAAAAGACCTCGATCAAGGCATTATTCCGCCCCGGACCGGCATCTCGCTCAACGTATCCGGCCCCGGCGTGATCAACCCGAAAATTATCGGGAAGCTCGTGGAACTGGGCCGCTTCCTGAATCGCTACCGCCTGATCGTGGAAGTCACCGAAACGGCCTTGATCACCCAGCTCCATCAAGCCTCCGCCAATCTCAACCGACTGCAGCAAGACGGTTTCAAGATTGCGCTCGACGACTTTGGCAGCGGCTATTCCTCACTCGGCTATCTGGCCAACATGCCGGTCGACATCATCAAGTTCGACATCTCCATGGTTCGCCATCTCGATGCCGGCGGCCGGCAGGGCCTCATCGTCGAGAATCTGGCCGCCATGGCCATCAAGGCCGGCTATCACCTGGTCGCCGAGGGTATCGAAACCGAAAAAACCTTGCAAAAAATCGTGGCGAGCGGCTTTTTGCGTGGGCAGGGCTTTCTGTTCGGACGCCCGGAAAATACCTGCCGGGACGCCGCCAAATTTTCATTGTTCAACAAAACCGGGTGAGGTCGCCACGCCACAAACCAGCATTCCGCTGGACGAAGCCGAAATCCCAACCCACTGGCAGCTCTGCAAATAAGGCCCTACTGATCCGGCGGGCTATCTGATCTTTCCAGCCAAACCTTGATCGCCTCAAGCCGCGCCGCATAAACCCGGTCGCGGATTTGCGCCGGGCCGTCGCATTGCCGGGCTACCGCACCGGCATCCACCGCCTGAGCGACCTTGAGTGCCTCGCGCAGAAAATCGGCCGGCTCGAACACCGCGTCCTGGTAACCCAGCCGGCCGCAGTAATCGGCGGCGCACGCCTGCAGGAAGCCGTCGAAGCGCTGCGGCTGGCGCAGGGCGTCGGTTTCCAGCAGCAGCTTGAGGATGGTTTCCGGCCGAAGTTCGAAGGCGCGCAGCGGAACGCCATGAAAACGCGCCGTCACCAGCGCCAATTCGCGGCAGTCGTTGGGTACGCGAACGCGCTGGCACAGGGCTTTCACCAGTTCAAAGCTGCGCGCTTCATGGCCGATATGCTGCGGCAGCACCGCCGCCGGCGTGGCGCCCTTGCCGAGGTCGTGGGTCAGTGCGGCGAAGCGCACCGGCAAGCTGTAGCCCTGTGCGGCGGCATGGTCCACCGCCATCATCACATGCACCCCGGTATCCACCTCGGGGTGGTAGTCCGCCCGCTGCGGCACGCCGAACAGGGCATCGAGCTCGGGCAGGATGCGGGCCAGCGCGCCGCATTCGCGCAGGGCAAGGAACATGCGCGAGGGGGTCTTTTCCATCAGGCCGCGCGACAGCTCCTGCCACACCCGCTCCGGCACCAGCGCATCGACTTCGCCGTTGGCGACCATTTCCCGCATCAGAGCGAGAGTTTCCGGCGCAATGGCAAAGCCGAAACGCGCGGCGAAACGCGCCACCCGCAACACCCGCACCGGGTCCTCGACAAAAGCCGGGCTGACGTGGCGCAACACCCCCGCTTTCAGGTCAGCCATGCCGCCATGGGGATCGATGAACAGGCCGGCTTCATCCTTGGCGATGGCGTTGATGGTGAGGTCGCGCCGCGCAAGATCCTCCTCCAGCGTCACCCCGGGCGCGGCAAAAACCTGGAAGCCCTTGTAGCCGCGCGCAGTCTTGCGCTCGGTGCGGGCCAGGGCATATTCCTCGTGAGTCCTGGGATGAAGGAACACCGGAAAATCCTTGCCCACCGGCCTGAACCCCCGGGCCACCATTTCCTCCGGCGTCGCGCCGACCACCACATAGTCGCGGTCGGCGACCGGCAATCCGAGCAGCTCGTCGCGCACCGCGCCGCCGACGGTGTAGATTCTCATGAAGGCTAGTAGTCAGTCACGGCAAAACAGCAGGATAACCCCCCTTTAAAAAAGGGGGGCAGGGGGGATTTAACGGTGGCGGCAAGCCCCGGATCGGCTAAATCCCCCTCAATCCCCCTTTGCAAAAGGGGGAGGCGGTCTGTCTGTGTTGCATCCATGTAGTTCAACGTAACAAACTCCTAACGTTTCTCGTCGATAAACCGCTTGACGAGCGGTGGCGCGGTAATAGACAGATATTGCGGCGCCACCGCCTCCAGAGCCACAGGCTGGATTCCGAACACTTCGGGGAATGGGCAGCCGCACACCGCGTGGGTTTTCAGCGTCAGGAAGTTGTCGTGAGTCAGCATCTTCACCGGCATCAGGCCCAGCAGACTGGCCTGCAACGAGGCCATCTCATCGGACAGCGGAATGACCATGCGTTTTAGACCCTTGACCTTGGCGACGAACTCGACCAGTTCCTTCAAGGTATAAACCGTCGGGCCGCACAGTTCGTAGCGCTGGCCGAAGGTAGCCGGGTTGTTCAGGCTGGCGGCATAGGCCTGAGCCACGTCGCAGACATACACTGGCTGCAGCTTGGTATACGGGCTGCCGAGCGGAACAATCGGCGTCCATTTGAGCAGGCGGGCGAACAGGTTGAGGAAAGAGTCCTCCGGACCGAAAATTACAGACGGGCGGAACACCGTCACCTTCAAATCCTCATCGTTGGCCGCCAGCACCAGTGCCTCGCCCTCGCCCTTGCTGCGCTGGTAGAGGCTCAAACCGTCCACGGCGCCGCCGAGAGCGCTCATGTGCAGCAGCCGCTTCACACCCGCCGCCCGGCAGGCTGCCACCACCTTGCGCGGCAGATCCACGTGCGCGCGCTGGAAATCGCCGGGCTTGTGTTCATGGAGGATGCCGACCAGGTTAATCACCGCATCCATACTCCGGAACAACTTGACCAACGTTTCCGGGTCATGGACATTCGCCTCGACCAGAGACACCGTCGGCAGCACGGTAAGGTGCTTGGCCCGGTTGATGTTGCGGCTGGGCACGCTCACGCTGTAACCGCATTCGTACAATTTGCTCACCAGATGGCTGCCGACAAAACCACTACCGCCAAGCACACAAACTTTCTTGATTTCCACACCAACTCCCTTGTTAATTAAATGGTAAATCCTGCCACAGAGTTTACAGAGCGTTCAGAGAAAAATGAACTTGAAACTCTGTGCCCCTTATGTCACCTACCCTTTGCGACTAGACTGCCAGCTCATTGGCAATCATCTCGGCTTGCTTTAACACCGTTTCAGTAGCGAGCAATTGCATATCGGGCGGGTAGCCAAATTGGCGCAGGGTACGCTTCACAATCATTTTCAACTTGGCTTTCACATTTTCCTTGATCGTCCAGTCTATCGACGCATTCTCACGCACCCGTTGTGTCAGCACCACCGCCAGTTCGCGCAGCTTGTCTTGTTGCATCAACTGTTTTGCGCTGTCGTTGTTCGCCACCGCCGTATAGAACGCATATTCAAAATCGCTCAAGCCCATATGCTTGGCCTCGTCATCGGAAGCGACGATTTCCTTGCTGATCTTGATCAGCTCTTCCATCACCTCGGCGGCAGTCAGAATCTTGTTGTGGTATTTCTTGATGGCGTTTTCCAGCATCTCCATCAGGCTCTTGCTCTGCACCAGGTTCTTTTTGGCGCGGGCTTTCAACTCGTCGTTGAGCAGTTTCTTCAACACCTCCAGCGCAACATTCTTGTGCTCAAATCCCTTCAGTTCAGCCAAGAATTCTTCAGACAAAATGGAAATATCCGGCTTTTTGATGCCCGCTGCATCAAAGACGTCGATCACTTTTTCCGACACCAGCGCCTGATCGATCACTTGGCGGATCATGGTTTCAATTTCTTCGTTGCTGCGTCCTTCGCCCGTGCTGTCGAACTTAGCCAAGCGCGCCTTCACCGCTTGGAAGAAACCCACCTCATCCTTGGCGTCCATCGCCTGCTCATGCGGAATGGCAATGGCGAACGCTAGCGAAAGAGCCGTCACCTCATTGATATACCGCTTCCTGCCATCTTCCAGCCCGAGAATGTGTTCTTCAGCCGCCAAGATCAAAGACAACTTCTGCGCAGTATCCGCCTCGAAATAGTTTTCAAAGGTAAATCCGTGATACATGGCAGACACCACTTCCAGCTTTTCCAACATCAGGCTGACTGCCTGCTCCTGCATCAGTGTCGGGTCGCCCTTGCCGCCTGCATCGGAATAGAACGACAGCGCCGCCTTCAGGTCGGCGGCAATGCCCAGATAATCCACCACCAAACCGCCGGGTTTATCTTTGTGTACCCGGTTCACCCGCGCAATCGCCTGCATCAGGTTGTGGCCCTTCATCGGCTTGTCGATGTAGAGCGTGTGCATGCTCGGCGCATCGAAGCCGGTCAGCCACATATCGCGCACAATCACCAGCTTGAGCGGATCGTCATCGTTCTTCATCCGCTCTGCCAATTGCTTGCGCTGCTCTTTGGTGGTGTGGTGTTTCGCCAGCACCGGACCATCGCTGGAAGCCGCCGTCATCACCACCTTGATTGCGCCCTTGCTCAAATCGTCAGAATGCCATGCAGGTTTGATCTTGACGATCTCTGCATACAACTCGGCGGCAATGCGCCGCGACATGCTCACCACCATGCCCTTGCCCGCGAATACCTCTTGCCGCGCCTCGAAGTGCGCCACGATGTCCTTGGCAATATTCTTGATGCGCTGCTCACTACCGATCAGCGCCTCCATCTTCGTCCACTTGGCCTTGGCTTTTTGCGACTCGGTCAGTTCGTTCTGATCCAGTTCTTCGTCCAGTTCGGCAACCAGCTTTTTACCTTCGTCGCTCAAGCCGACCTTGGCCAGACGGCTTTCGTAATAAATCCGCACCGTGGCGCCGTCTTCCACCGCCTGAGCGATGTCGTAGATGTCCACATAGTTGCCGAACACCGCCGGGGTGTTCGCATCGGTCTTTTCAATCGGCGTGCCGGTGAATCCCAGATAGGTGGCACTGGGCAGCGCATCGCGCAGGTATTTGGCAAAGCCGTATACCACCTTTTTGCCTATCACCTCGCCGCCGGCGCTTTTCTCGTCCACGGTCTTGGCGCCAAAGCCGTATTGCGTGCGGTGCGCTTCGTCGACGATCACCACGATATTGCGCCGGTCGGACAACTGCTCGTACACATTGCCCTCATCGGGCTGAAATTTCTGGATGGTGGAAAAGATCACCCCGCCGGATGCCACCTTCAGCAGCTCCTTTAACTGCTCCCGGCTCCCCGCTTGCACCGGCTCCTGCCGCAACAGCTGCTTGGATGCGGCAAAGGTATCAAACAACTGGTCGTCCAGGTCGTTGCGGTCGGTAATCACCAGCACGGTCGGGTTATCCAACGCCAGCACGATTTTTCCGGTGTAAAAAACCATGGATAGCGACTTGCCAGAACCCTGGGTATGCCACACCACGCCCGCCTTCTTGTCGCCTCTGGGCTGATGTGCCACGCCGGGCAAGCCATAGCTGGCCGGGGTTTGCTGCGCCCGCAAGCCCTCGCCCATATCCGCCGCCCGCAGCGTGGAAGCCACCGCCGCGTTCACCGCGTAATACTGGTGGTAGGCCGCCAGCTTCTTCACCGTGCCGATGCTGATCACGCCGGTTTTCGAGTCTTCCTTCTTGCTCTTTTCAAACACGATGAAGTGGCGCAGCAAATCCAGCAGCGTAGCCTTGTTCAACATGCCGAGAATCAGCGTCTCCAACTGGCTGACCAGATGCGAAGCTTCCGCCTTGCCGTCGGCGCTCTTCCAGGCCATGAAACGACTCAAGCCTGCGGAAAGCGAACCGGCCTTGGCCTCCAGGCCGTCGGAAATCACCAAAAATGCATTGGGGGTAAACAGGCTGGGAATGGTTTGTTTGTAGGTATCAAGCTGCTGATAAGCCGCCTTGATCGTAGCGTTTTCATCGGTGGCGTTTTTCAGCTCGATTACCACCAGCGGAATGCCATTAACAAACAACACCAGATCAGGCCGCTTTTTCTGGTGGTTCTCGATCACCGTGAACTGGCTGGCGACCACGAACTCGTTATTTTCCGGCTTGGCAAAATCGATCAGCCACACAAAATCACCACGCTCGTTGCCGTCCTGCTGGCGGCTGACTTTCACGCCTTCGGTAAGCCGGCGGTGGAAAGCTTCGTTATTCGCCAACAGGACGGGCGAACTGATGCGCTGCACCTCCTTGAGCGCAGCCTGCAACACCGCAGGCGACAACTTGGGGTTGATGCGCTTGAGCGCCTGCTCCAGCCGCCCGGCCAACAACACTTCACCGTAATGACCGCGTTCCGGATTTTTGCCATCGGGGGCGATGTCCGGCGCGTGAATATAGCTGTAGCCAAGACGCTCGAATAGTTTGATGGCGAAGTCTTCGATGGCGGATTCGGTTAGTTTGCGGGTCATTTTCTTCCCCACGCCTGATTGAGCCTCTCATAAAATTGGCAATTTACGAGAGATTTATGAGAGCATACCTTGTTGATATACATAAACATTATCCGCGCTTTCTCTTTTAAGCTTCTTTTAAACGCTCATTGTGGAGACCGTTTTAAGAGAACAAATTGAGGTTTGGTAAAACCTGCCTTTGTTAAGGGCCACCTGGTTCCTGCGCAATTTCCCAATCAAATTGCCGACCTTGTTTTTCTTCTGCTTATCGTCCATCCAGTCCGGCAGCGTACTCCACAGCAGATCGTTAGCGTCCTTTCAAAGGTATTGCTTTTAAGTTGGTTGTGCCTTAAAGTAACCACCGTCTCATCCACCATGTGTGGAAAGAGCATTCGAAGCCGCGTCAGATTTTCTGGGGCGGCTTCAGCCTTTTCTGGGTTCTGAATTGCTCCCTTTCGCGAATAAACGTCTTTCTGCGATGACTTTCCGCACAGTAGGCTGACTTCAAAAGATAGTAGTCTTTGCGCTCCGCCAAAATCACCACAAAATTCTCTGCCTCATGCCAGATAACAATATGCGTATTGTTTTTACGCTTGTTTTCCCACCATGTAATTGCCGGATCGGTTTCAGCATTAGCGATTAAACAGGCAATCCAGGTAATCCGCTCACAGCGCCGAAAATCTGGCAAGCGATCCTCTTCGGTTTCGCCTTCTGAAATTACATGCCAAAACCCAAAATGCTTGTCTTGCGTGGCGGGGCGAAATTGGCAACTAATCTTTAGCCCATTAAACTTCAGATTCCCGTTGACAATACTTTCCACGTAAACCGCATACAACTTTTCGACGTAACCTAGCCAGTTCCCATCAAACAAAATCAGCTCTGGCAGCGCCATCAGCCAATTTCCCCGTTAAATGTTTGTGGCTGCCACACCAACAAGTTGAATTTCTCCTCACGGTACCAGGTATTTCGCTCCAAGCTGTAGCCAGACAAACGTTTAATCTGCTCAATCAAGGACTGCTTGGCGGGGCTGGTCATTAAACCACGGTGCAAATAGGACAGTGCGCCAATCAGCAAATCGGCAATCTGTAGTAGCTCGGATTCATGTGAGCGGATTTGCTGGATGCGCTGAATACTCTCCCTGTCAAAATCAAACCGGCTGTTACACAAGCAATCATGCAAGCCTTGCACCATGTCCTGACTTTTGGTGTCCTTAATGTCCAGATAAATCGCGTACTGATGGTTCGGGGTGAAAATAACTTTTAGCAGAGTAAAAAACATCTTGTAGTAGAAATCGTCATGATCCTGACCAAACTGCGCATGATTCAATAGCGACTTGTCAGGGATGACCACGCCCCTGAAATGCAACTCCGGCGTACTGAAAAACAAATCCACTACGGCCTCATAAAAACCGAGCTTGGCTGGTGAAACCTTGGTCCACTTGATTTCAAACTGCCGCGACAGCCCATGCGCAGTTTTAAGCTGCCTGACCTGTTC
>CAMTYG010000085.1:0-7286 GCA_947085875.1 uncultured Sulfuricella sp. | reverse complement strand
TTTGAACGGAGCGATGAAATGGCAAGAACAGTGAAATGCGTGAAGCTCGGCCGCGAAGCGGATGGGCTGGATTTTCCTCCTTATCCCGGCGAGCTCGGCAAGCGGATTTACGAAAATGTTTCCAAGGAGGCCTGGGCGGCCTGGCTGAAGCACCAGACCATGCTGATCAACGAAAATCGCCTCAACATGGCCGACGCCAGCGCGCGCAAATATCTGGCGGAACAGATCGAATCCTATTTTTTCGGCGCCGGGGCGGATGCGGTGTCGGGTTTCGTGCCGCCGAAGCGTTAAGCTGAGATCATGACCGGCCTGCACGCCCAGGAATACTACCTCAACCGCGAATTGGGCCAGATGGCCTTCAACCGGCGCGTGCTGGCGCAGGCCGAGGATCATCGCAATCCCCTGCTGGAGCGGCTGAAATTCCTGTGCATCGTCAGCAGCAACCTGGACGAGTTCTTCGAGGTCCGCGTCGCTGGACTGAAAGAGCAGATTGCTCTCCATGCCACGGTGACCGCGCCGGATGGCATGCCGGCGCGCCAGGTGCTCAAGCGGGTGACCGAGCAGGCGCACGAGCTGGTGGCGCAGCAATACCGGCTGTTGAACGAGAGGGTGCTGCCCGAGCTGGCGCGCCACGACATCCGCTTTCTGCGCCGCACCCACTGGCACGATGGCCAGGGCGAATGGATCAAGGATTTTTTCTTTCGCGAGTTGATGCCGGTGCTTTCCCCGATCGGCCTCGATCCCGCCCATCCTTTCCCGCGCGTGCTGAACAAGAGCCTGAATTTTGCCGTCGAGCTGGAAGGCAAGGATGCTTTCGGCCGCGCCTCCGGCGCCGCCATCGTGCAGGCGCCGCGTTCCTTGCCTCGGGTGATCAAGCTGCCGCCGGAAATCGCCGGTTGCGAGCATGGTTTCGTCTTCCTTTCCTCGATCATCCACGCCCATGTCGGGGAGCTGTTTTCCGGCATGCAGGTGAAGGGTTGCTACCAGTTCCGCGTCACCCGCAACTCCAATCTGTTCGTCGACGAGGAAGAGGTCAAGAACCTGCGCGAGGCGCTGCAAGGCGAGCTGCCGCAGCGCAATTTCGGCAATGCCGTGCGCCTGGAGGTGGCGGACAACTGTTCGCCGGAAATGGCCGGCTTCCTGTTGGGGCAATTCGGTCTGAGCCAGGAAGATTTCTACCAGGTCAACGGTCCGGTCAACCTGGTGCGGCTGATGCAGATTCCGGACCGGGTCGAGCGGCCCGATCTCAAATATTCGTCCTTCATTCCGAGCATCCCGCCGGCGGTGGCGAAGCACCCCGACATGTTCCAGGCGATCAGAAGCGGCGATATCCTGTTGCACCAACCTTTCGAGTCGTTTGCGCCGGTCGTCGATTTCATCCAGCAGGCGGCAAGCGACCCCAACGTGCTGGCGATCAAGCAGACCATCTACCGCACCGGCACCGACTCCGCGCTGATGGAGGCGCTGATCAAGGCGGTGCATGGCGGCAAGGAAGTCACCGTGGTGGTGGAGCTGCTGGCGCGTTTCGACGAAGAAGCCAACATCAACTGGGCGGGGCGCCTGGAAGATGCGGGCGCCCACGTGGTGTACGGCGTGGTGGGCTACAAGACCCATGCCAAGATGCTGCTGGTGGTGCGGCGCGAGGAAGATGGGTTGCGCCGCTACGTCCATCTCGCCACGGGCAATTACCATCCGCGCACCGCCAAGCTGTACACCGATTTCGGCCTGTTTACCTGCAACGAACAGATCGGCAGCGATGTCAACGACATCTTCATGCAGCTCACCGGCCTGGGCAAGGCCAGCAGTCTGAACCATTTGTTGCAGTCGCCGTTCACCCTGCACCGCAAAATGATGGAGGCTATCCGTGCCGAGGCCTCCCATGCGCGCGCCGGCAAGAAGGCGTTCATCGTTGCCAAAATGAATTCCCTGCTCGAGCCGCAGATCATCAGCGCGCTGTATGACGCGTCCAGGGCCGGGGTCAAGATCGACCTGATCGTGCGCGGAGTGTGCGCCCTGCGACCGGGGATTCCGGGCGTTTCGGAAAATATCCGGGTGCGCTCGGTGATCGGCCGCTTCCTCGAACACACTCGCATTTTTCATTTCTACAACGGCGGCGCGCGCGATATCTATCTGTCCAGCGCGGACTGGATGCAGCGCAACTTCTTCCGCCGGGTCGAAGTCTGTTTCCCGGTGCTGGATGCAAAGCTGAAAAAGCGCGTCATCCAGGAAGGACTGGAGCCCTATCTCAAGGACAACTCCCAGGCCTGGGAAATGGATGCGGAGGGCAATTACCGGCGCAAATCTCCGCGCAGCGGCAGCAAGATCGTCTGTGCCCAGGCGCTGCTCATGCAGGAGCTGGCGCAGCCGCTAAAGGGGTGATGCGTAAGCTGATTTTTTTAGTTCCGACAGGCGGCTAGGGCAGCGTGCTCGATATTCCCAGTTTCACTCCGGCGCTTTTCCATTCCCTGGCTTCATTTTTCAGCGCGCTTTCGGTGAGAGGGTTGCGGCTGAGCCAGCCCTTGCTCAGGGTGAGTTCAAAGCCGGAGCCATGCCAGCCCAGCCAGATCTGCGGCAACTCGAGATTCATGCGGCTGCGGTAGAACAGCACCGCGAGGCGCAGGGTCAGAATCTGCGCCCAGGTTTCGTTGTCCGGCAAAAATTGCGCCGCCTTGTTCAGCGAGCCGCGTTGGGCGAGTACCAGGCGCGCGAGCTGCGCCTGCTCTTTTTTGGAAAATCCGGGCATGTCCGCGTGTTCGATGATGTAGGCGGAATGCTTGTGGAAGCCGACATGCGCGATGGAAAGTCCGATCTCGTGCAGGCGCGCAGCCCAGGACAGGCGTTGCAGGGCGGTTTCCAGATCGAGTGGCTGCGTGCCTGCAAGCTGACGCAACAGGTCGATGCCGAGCTGCCCGACACGCCTGGCCTGTACCGGATCGACATGATAGCGCCGCATGAATTGCTTCACCGTGGTTTCGCGTATGTCGTGGTGGTGGAAGCGGCCCAGCAGGTCATACAGCACCCCTTCCCGCAATGCAGTGTCAGCCACGCTCATGCGGGCGATATCCAGCTCGGCAAAAATCGCCGCCATGATGGCGAAACCGCCGCCCAGAACGGGCACCCGGTCCGGGCGCAGGCCGGCCAACTGCAGTTTGCTGCAATCCCCCGCCTTGAGCATGGTGTCGCGCAGCCTGGCCAATCCTTCCGGGGTGATGCCGTCGTCGCTGTAGCCGTTCATTTGCAGAATCTCGGCCAGCGCCTTGGCGGTGCCGGAAGACCCCACGGCCTGCTGCCAGTGGGCGGCGGAAAACTCGCCGGCAATCGCCTGCACTTCGGCGCGGGCGGCGATCTCCGCCTGGCACAGGGCGCTTTTGCTGATTTTCCCATTCGAAAAAAAACGCTGGCTATAGCTGACGCAGCCCATGTACAGGCTTTCCATCTGCTGCGGCTTGTAGCCGGTGCCGATGATGAATTCGGTCGAGCCGCCGCCGATGTCCACCACCAGGCGCTTATCGGTCGAGGCCGGCAGGCTGTGGGAAACGCCGAGGTAGATCAGGCGCGCTTCCTCGCGGCCAGCGATGATCTCGATCGGGAAACCGAGCGCGGCCTCGGCCTGCTGCAGGAATTCCTGAGCGTTTCTGGCGACGCGGAAGGTGTTGGTGCCGACAGCGCGTACCGCGTCGCGCGGCAGGCCGCGCAGGCGCTCGCCGAAGCGGCCAAGGCAGGCCAGCGCACGGTTGCAGGTGTCCTGATCGAGGGTTTTGTCCACACCCAGCCCGGCGCCAAGGCGGACGGTGTCTTTCAGCGAATCCAGCGGGTAGATCTGGTCGTCCACCACCCGGGCGACTTGCAGCCTGAAGCTGTTGGAGCCGAGATCGACCGCCGCGACGGTGGAGTGCTCTTTCACTGCCGAGCGGCCTTATTCCACTTCGCGCTCGATTTCCTCGATGGAGGTATGGCGCACATCCTTGCCCTTGACCATGTAGACCACGTATTCGGACATGTTCTTGGCGTGGTCGCCGATGCGTTCGATCGCCTTGGCGGCGAACAGCACGTCGAGCGAGGTGGAGATGGTGCGCGGGTCTTCCATCATGAAGGTGATCAGGTGGCGCATGCAGGCGCTGAAGGCGTCGTCCACCAGGATGTCCTGGCGCGGAACCTGGACCGCCGTGCCGAGGTCGAGCCGGGCAAAGGCGTCGAGCGACTTGCGCAGCATTTCCAGCACGATGCCGCTCATCATCGTGATCTCGGTGAAGCGCGGCGTGGACAGGCGGCCTGACTGGTAAATCAGCTTGCTCATGCGCGCGATCTTTTCGGCCTCGTCGCCGATGCGCTCCAGGTCGGTGATGGTCTTGATCACTGTCATCACCATGCGCAAATCGCCGGCAGTGGGCTGGCGGCGCGCAATGATGTGGGCGCAGGCTTCATCGATCTCCACTTCCATGGCGTTGACCTGCAGATCCTTGGCGATGACCGCGTCGGCGAGATCGAGCTTGCTGTTGAGCAGTGCCTCGATGGCGTTGACGATCTGTTCTTCCACCAGGCCACCCATCTGCAGCACTCGAGAACGCACGGTTTCCAGCTCGGCATCGAATTGCTTGGAAATGTGTTCATGCTGCATGGTGTTTCTCCCTCGTGTTCATCTTTTCAAGTGTACGTGCAGATTGTGACAATTTTGTTGCCGGGCTGTTATGCCTTCAGTGTCCTGACGCCGTCGCCGGTGCCGAGCAGCAGCACGTCAGCCGGTCTCCGGGCGAACAGGCCATTGGTCACCACACCGGTGATCTGGTTGATCTGGGTTTCCAACTCCACCGGGTTCATGATTTCCAGGCCGTGCACGTCGAGAATGATGTTGCCGTTGTCGGTGGTGAAGCCCTGGCGCAACATGGGTTGGCCGCCGAGCTTGACCAGCTCGCGTGCGACGTAGCTGCGCGCCATCGGGATCACTTCCACCGGCAGGGGGAAGTTGCCGAGCATGCCGACCAGCTTGGAGCCGTCGGCGATGCAGACAAATTTCCTGCTGCAGGCAGCGACGATTTTTTCCCGCGTCAGCGCCCCGCCGCCGCCCTTGATCATGTGCATATGCGCGGTGATTTCATCGGCGCCATCGACATAAACCGCCAGCTCGCCGGCACTGTTCAGGTCCAGAACCGGGATGCCATGGCTTTTCAAGCGCTGGGCCGTGGCTTCGGAGCTGGCTACCGCGCCATCGATGCGGCCCTTGATTTTGGCCAGTTCGTCGATGAAGTAGTTGGCGGTGGAGCCGGTGCCCACGCCAATGATGCCTGCCGGCACGTATTCGATGGCGGCACGCGCGGTGGCCTGCTTGAGTTCGTCTTGCGTCATGTTTCTCAATCCTTGTATTAAGTTCTCGTACCAGTTCGAATTATTGCAGGATTTGCCGGATTAAGAAATATGCTGGCCGCCGCAAATCTTCTGATTTCGCTTAATTCCTGTTAACCTTGAAAAAATTAAAATTATTCGAAATATCATGCAAAACGACTACCTGGAAAAAATACTCACCGCCCGCGTTTACGACGTGGCCATCGAAAGCCCGCTGGAGCACGCGCCGAATCTGTCGCGCCGGATCCAGAATGCGGTCCTGCTCAAGCGCGAGGACTTGCAGCCGGTGTTCTCGTTCAAGCTGCGCGGCGCCTACAACAAAATGGTGCAGCTCCCCGCCGCGACGCTCAGGCGCGGGGTGATCGCCGCTTCCGCCGGCAACCACGCCCAGGGCGTGGCGCTTTCCGCGCAGCGCCTGAAGTGCGAAGCCACCATCGTGATGCCCGTCACCACCCCGCAGATCAAGGTCGAGGCGGTGCAGCGCCGTGGCGCCCAGGTGATTCTGCACGGCGACTCCTACAGCGACGCCTATGTCCATGCCATCGCCCTGGCGAAGGAACGGAAGCTGGCCTTCGTTCATCCCTACGACGACCCGGAGGTGATTGCCGGGCAGGGTACCATCGGCATGGAAATCCTGCGCCAGCATCCGGACCCGATTCACGCCATCTTCGTACCGATAGGCGGGGGCGGCCTGATCGCCGGTATTGCCGCCTACGTGAAGCGCCTCAAGCCGGAAATCAAAATCATCGGCGTCGAGCCGGTCGACGCCGATGCCATGTACCGTTCGCTGAAAAAGAAGGAGCGCGTCACCCTGGCGCAGGTCGGCATCTTTGCCGACGGCGTGGCGGTCAAGCAGGTGGGGGAAGAAACTTTCCGCCTCTGCCGCGAACTGGTGGACGAAGTCATCCTGGTGGATACCGATGCCATCTGCGCCGCGATCAAGGACGTGTTCGAGGACACTCGTTCCATTCTTGAACCCGCCGGGGCGCTTTCCATCGCGGGAGCCAAGCTGTACGCCGCGCGCGAAAAGCTGAAGAACAAGACGCTGGTGGCGATCGCCTCCGGCGCCAACATGAACTTCGACCGCTTGCGCCATGTTGCCGAGCGCGCTGAGCTGGGCGAGCAGCGCGAAGCCGTGCTGTCCGTCACCATCCCGGAAAAGCCGGGCAGCTTCAAGGCGTTCTGCGCCCTGCTGGGAACGCGCAACATCACCGAATTCAATTATCGTTATTCCGATTCCAGCGCAGCCCATGTGTTCGTCGGGGTGCAGGCGCAAAACCGCGGCGAAACCGAGAAGTTGCTGGCGCTGCTGGAACGCAAGGGGCTCCAGCCGGTGGACATGAGCGACAACGAGATGGCCAAGCTGCATGTCCGGCACATGGTGGGCGGTCATGCCCCCCAGGCGAAAAACGAAATCCTCTATCGCTTCGAATTTCCCGAGCGCCCCGGTGCGCTGATGCAGTTTCTCGACAGCGTGGGCCAGAGCTGGAACATCAGCCTGTTTCACTACCGCAACCATGGCGCAGACTACGGGCGGGTGCTGGTGGGGGTGCAGGTGCCGCCGCAGGAAAAGCCCGACTTCAAGGCCTTTTTGAAGCGCCTGGGCTACCCCTACGTGGACGAGAGCAAGAACCCGGCTTACAAGTTGTTTCTCGGCTAAAGTCGGGTGGGGCGATTACGCTTGAACCGCGATTGAACCCTGGAGAATGGCATGGAGTTGTCCGTTTTCATGATGGATTGTTGGCCGGGCAGGAGGTTGTTTCAATGGAGTCTGCTCCATTGATTCTGGTGGGGTGTTAAAAAGCGGTTAATGACCCGATAAGAAATGGATTGCCTTGATTTTAAATTAAATTTAGCGTTCTTTCCATGTTTACAAACCAACCCGATAAAATGTTTAGTGTTTTATTGGGGTCTACTTAACGTTGAACTAAACCGCTATCGCGGTG
>CAMTYG010000084.1:0-3391 GCA_947085875.1 uncultured Sulfuricella sp. | reverse complement strand
GCTTCGCGGGCGCGGGCGCCGCGCTCGGCCTTGCTGGTTCGGCTCTTCCTGGCGGGCTCGGCATCGCGCCGCAGCCAGACTTCCTGCTCGCCGCGCAATACGGGGCGGGCTTCCTCGGTCAGGCGCAGGCCGCCGTAGGCTTCGATGTCCACGTTGAGCAGGCCGGCGGCGACCAGCTGGCGGTAGACGCTGCTCCACTGGGCTTGGGCGAGTGTCTGGCCGATGCCGAAGGTGGTGAGCTGGTGATGGCGGAATTTCTCGACCTGGGGCGTGGTTTTGCCCAGCAGCACGTCGATCAGGTGGCCGACGCCGAAACGCTGGCCGGTGCGGTAGACGCAGGAGAGCGCCATTTGCGCGGGCTGGGTGGCGTCCCAGGTATCGACGGGTTCGAGACAGTTGTCGCACTGGCCGCAGTCGCCGGGGTGCTCTTCGCCGAAGTAGCGCAATATCGTTTGATGGCGGCAGGTGGTGGCTTCGCAAAAGCCGAGCAGGGCGTCGAGTTTTTGCAGTTCGACCCGCTTGCGCTCGGCGGGGGCATCGCCGGCACTGAGCATCTGGCGCATCGAGACCACATCGCCCAGGCCGTAGGTCATCCAGGCGTCCGCAGGCAGGCCGTCGCGGCCGGCGCGGCCGGTTTCCTGATAGTAGCCTTCCATGCTCTTGGGCAGGTCGAGGTGGGCGACGAAGCGCACATTGGGCTTGTCGATGCCCATGCCGAAAGCGACGGTGGCGACCATGATCACGCCTTCCTCGCGCAGGAAGCGGCGCTGGTTGGCATTGCGCGTGGCGGCGTCGAGGCCGGCGTGGTAGGGCAGGGCGTCCCAGCCTTTATCCTTGAGCCAGGCGGCGGTTTCCTCGACTTTTTTGCGCGACAGGCAATAGACAATACCGGCATCGTTGGCGTGTTCGGCTTCCAGAAACGCCTGCAACTGGTTCCGGGCGTTGTCTTTCAGAGCCACCCGGTAGCGGATGTTCGGGCGGTCGAAGCTGGAAACGAACTGGTGGGCCTGTTCCAGCGCCAGGCGCTCGACGATCTCGCGCCGGGTCGGGGCATCCGCCGTGGCCGTCAGCGCGATACGCGGCACCGCCGGAAAACGTTCGTGGAGTACCGTCAATTCCCGGTATTCGGGGCGGAAGTCGTGGCCCCACTGCGACACGCAGTGCGCCTCGTCGATGGCGAACAGCGCCAATCCAGGGCCGGCTTGAACTTGCTCCAGCGCACTCAGGAAATTGGCCATCAGCAGGCGTTCCGGGGCGACATAGAGGATATCCAGGTCGCCGCGCATCAGGCGGCCAAACACGTCCCGGGCGGCATCGGCGGTCAGGCTGGAGTTGAGGAAGGCGGCCTTCACACCGAGTTGCTTGAGGGCGTCCACCTGGTCCTGCATCAGCGCGATCAGCGGCGACACCACGATGCCGACGCCGTGCCGCAACAGGGCGGGGAGCTGGTAGCACAGGGATTTTCCGCCGCCGGTCGGCATCAGCACCAGTGCGTCGCCACCCGCCGTGACGTGCTCGACGATGGCCTGTTGCTCGTCGCGGAAGGCCGAGTAGCCGAAAACGTCGTGGAGAATTTGTTGGGGTGAGGGGGAGGGCATGGGCGGTCGAGCGGATAAAATTTCATTTTACCCTTTCATGGCCATTACAGGTTATGCAATGGCCCGGGCAGATTGGCACATTTGTGTTATTGTTTCAGCTGGACGAACAAACTTAAAAGGGTGACAACTTGGCACAACCTAATTTTCAATATGAAAAACGTCAGAAAGAGCTGGAAAAGAAAAGAAAGAAAGAAGAA
This sequence comes from uncultured Sulfuricella sp., assembly GCA_947085875.1. Lineage (GTDB taxonomy): Bacteria > Pseudomonadota > Gammaproteobacteria > Burkholderiales > Sulfuricellaceae > Sulfuricella. The sequence goes on along the minus strand of CAMTYG010000084.1, from coordinate 1,596 downwards.
AAAAAACAGCAGAAACTGAATAAACCCCAGCCACAGGGAAATCCGGATCAGTCTCCGGATGAGGGTGGCGCCAATCAGCCTCCGGCTGAGTAAGTAATTCTGTAGAACTGGTTTGAAAAATAACTTGGGCAATAGCCGATCGCCCAAGACGAAAATTTTCCGCAGGTCATGCAGCTTCGCACATATCATGTAGGTTGGGTTAGGCGCGGTTTATTGCGCCGTAACCCAACAAACCCAATCTTCCTCCTAAATGTTGGCTTCGGCTGGAGGCGCCTGCTTCGGGTGAATATTTGGGTTTGTTGGGTTACGCGATAAAGCCGCTAACCCAACCTACATTAACTAAACTAGTAGTGCGTTCCAGCAAAACAGTTACCGTTCGCGGTGAGCTTGTCGAACCGCTGGATGCCCGCCAATACTGGCCTTCGACAAGCTCAGGCCGAACGGTAATGGTTTTAATGGAACGCACTACCAGAAGCTGGTCAACATTATTTCTTGATAAGTGTCAGGCCAGCCCCTTCATGCTTCATTTCCACCCTCTTCAGGAAGCTCATGCCGAGCAGCACGATGCTTTCCTGTGCCACCCCTATGCTGCTTTCCCGCACCACCCCTTCCACCTGATTGAGCGTGATGTTGCCCACTTCTACCGTGTCGAGAATGACGCGGTAGCCGGTAATGACACCGTTGGCGGTGGATATCCTGACACGCTCGCCGTTGAGATAGGAAAGCCCGATCCGCCACGCCTCCTCGGCGCTCATGGAAACCGTGGTGGCACCCGTGTCCACTATCATACGCACAGAGGCGCCGTTGATGCTGCCCAGGGTGATGAAATGGCCGCGGGCATCAGCGGCAAGCATCGTGGTCGGGTTGCCGTTCCCGCCGGGATTGATGTTGGCGGTTTGTTTGGGCTGGCTGTATCTGGTTCTTGGGTTTTTTGCCGTCGGCCGGTCCTGAGCGACGCTGGGTGATCCGGCAACCGCATCGTCTTGTGTCAGAGCTCCACGCCTTGGCTGCTCACTCGCTCGGCGCCATTTTTCCGCTTCAGCAGGATTCTTTTCCACACCCGTGCCCTGTTCATACATATATGCAAGCATCTTTTGCGCTCTGGCATCTCCCTGTTCCGCCGCTTTCCGATACCATTTGGCTGCCGCAGCTTCGCTTTTCTTGATACCCCAGCCATATAAATACATTCTGCCGAGGTTGGACTGCGCTTCGGCATTTCCTTGTTCGGCGAGAGGGGCTAGTTCCTTGAGCGCTGTAGCGTAGTCGCTGCGCTCCATGGCGCCAAGGCCCGAGCTTAGATCCGCCCAGGCTTGCGTAGTAGCCAAAGCCGCTGCGAGATAGCCAATCAACAAGAATCGCTTCACGATGTCTCCCACTATGTGTAAACCTCCCCCAGTTATTCAGCCAAGTATAAGCTAGTGTTTAATTGCATTATTAACTAGGTCATTTTTAATAAGGAGCCGTTAAATAATTAATGTAACATTTTTAGCCTGGATTCGGATCAATCCTGTAATTCCATTCGCCATGAAACGTATTCCGGGTGATGCGTATTTTTTCAAACTCCGCGTCACTGACTTTAATGCCGGGCGGGTACAT
>CAMTYG010000083.1:0-10511 GCA_947085875.1 uncultured Sulfuricella sp. | reverse complement strand
CTGCCTATCCGGTTTGTTGCCAAAACCATCTCCTGTAGGGCGTCAATAAGCGAAGCGCATTGCGCCGCATGGCGAAACACATTCGGCGGCGGATTACGCTGCGCTAATCCGCCCTACAAAGGCTGATGCTGTCGCTTGGCATTCTCGACTATTTTTGGCAAGCAACCGGATAGGCAAGGAATGGATCATTCAACCGCACGATCCGAAGTCTCGTTAAGCGTTGTTGCATCGTTAACAAGCACAATTTTTCGGCTTCGAACGTCGCAAAACCCGTTGTCGGTCGCCCCATGTTCGTGACGCCGAGCAGGCCTTAAAACGTGCTTGCTAACGTATTTGCCCCACAGAAAATTTGAACGCCATATTCCTGATTGGGTGCGAAGCGGCTATTGGCGAATGGGATATTTCCGGGAAATAAACCCATCAATTTTGGGTCGGGAACGGAAGCTGGAGGTAAATCAATCCTCCAGCGCGCGCACTTTAACCGTCTTGCCTTTCACCTTGCCTGCCGACAATTTGCGAACGGCTGCACTGGCGATGTTGCGCGCGACGGCCACATAGGTGGATAGCTCGGTCACCGTGATCTTGCCGACCTGCTCGCGCGTGAATCCCGCTTCGCCGGTGAGTGCGCCCAGTACGTCGCCGGGGCGGATCTTCTCCTTGCGCCCGCCGAGGATCTGAAGCGTCACCATCGGCGGCACCAGCGGTGCGTCATTGCCGCTTTGCAGTGAGGCAAGCTCATGCCACTCCGGCTCGCTGCCCATCATCTGTGCGATGGCGGCAACACGGCGCCGGTCGGTCGGGCTGCACAGGCTCAGCGCCCAGCCGTCCTGATCGGCGCGGCCGGTGCGGCCGATGCGATGGATATGGATTTCCGGATCGGGCGTGACATCGACATTGATGACCGCTTCGAGTTGCGCGATATCCAGGCCGCGCGCCGCCAGATCGGTGGCCACCAGCACCGAGCAACTGCGATTGGCGAACTGGATCAGCACCTGATCGCGTTCGCGCTGTTCCAGGTCGCCATGCAAGGTCAGCGCATGAATGCCCTGTGCGTGCAGCACATCCAGCAAGTCGCGGCATTGCTGTTTGGTGTTGCAGAAGGCCAGCGTGCTGACCGGACGGTAGTGCTTGAGCAGGAGGCCGACGGCCTGCAAACGCTGCTCGGGTTTCACCTCGTAGAAGCGCTGGCGGATCTTGCTGCCTTCATGCTGTTCCAGCAGCTTCACTTCCTGGGGTTTGCGCAGGAACTGGCGCGCCAGGCGCGCGATGCCGTCGGGATAGGTCGCGGAGAATAGCAGAGTCTGGCGCTCTGCCGGGCAGCGCGTCGCCACGTAGGCGATGTCGTCGTAAAAGCCCATGTCCAGCATGCGATCGGCTTCGTCGAGCACCAGGGTGTTGAGCGCATCCAGACCCAGGCTGCCGCGCGTCAGGTGATCGATGATGCGGCCCGGCGTGCCGACGACGATGTGCGCGCCGTGCTCCAGGCTGTTTATCTGCGGGCGCATGGGCGTGCCGCCGCACAGGGCAACGATCTTGATGTTGTCTGCGAATCGCGCCAGACGGCGGATCTCCTGCGTCACCTGATCGGCCAGCTCGCGCGTCGGGCACAGCACCATGGCCTGCACCGCAAAGCGGCGCGGGTTCAGCCGGGTGAGCAGGGCCAGCGCGAACGCTGCCGTCTTGCCGCTGCCGGTCTTCGCCTGCGCGATCAGGTCGTGTCCGGCGAGCGCAATCGGCAGGCTGGCCGCCTGGATGGGGGTCATCGTCAGGTAGTCGAGCTGCTGCAATGTCGCCTGTACGCCGGGCGGCAGCGGCAGTTCGTTGAAGGAGCGACCAGCGGCGCTTGCCGCGGGCGTTGAGGAGGTCGGGATAATATCGGTCATGCGCAATTATCCCCGTCTGCGGCGCGGCATGCTCGTAAAATTTGAACCGCTCCTGATTTATGCAGAATGAAGATGGAGCGGATTGCTTAGAATGTAGGTTGGGTTAGCGGCCTTATCGCGTAACCCAACAAACCTAATCTTCCTTCAAAATATGGGTTTTGAATGTTTTGGGTTTGTTGGGTTACAGCGCAAAAAACCGCGCCTAACCCAACCTACATTTTGCTTTCGAGAAGGTCGAATGCGGTGGGCGGGTGATTCGGGGCGTTTTTCAGCCTTTGAACGCCAGAAATTCCTCGAACATCGACTTCGCCCACTGAAGATCCTCGCCCATCGGGTTCGGGTCATGGGACTGTTTGACAGTTTGCGCGATGAGCCCGTCTCCGCGAAATTTGTAGCGGGAATCGATGCGGATCGCCTCCATCGGATCGATACGGGAAAACACGTAGCAGACCCCTTCCGGGAGCAGCTTTTCCGGCGCAACCCCCCTGGCGCGGGCGGCGATCTCGCGGGCGGCGATGCGGCCCAGGCGGTTGGCCATGTGGCCGCTCTTCGGATACTGGCCGAACAGCGGCGATACTTTATCCATCAGGTCGCCGATCAAGAACACCCTCTCGTCCTCCCTGGCATGCAGATGCACCGGTTCCTGGTCGGCCCAGCCGGTAGGCTTGCCTTCGCTGTCCCTGGCGATGAGGCCGGCTTGCCACACCAGATCGCCGGCCTGCTGCGGCGCCATGAGGATGGCGTCGTCGAAGCGGATGTCGTCGAAGTCGGTGGAAATGGTCTTGCTGAAAGGATCGACGGATTTCACCCGGGAATCGGGCAGATAGACGATCTGATCCGGGTACTGTTCGGCGAAAACCCGGCTGAAGCCCAATAAGCCGGGATTGGGGTCGAGGACGATGAGCTTGCCCTTGATCTTGCGCGACTTGAGTAGCCCGCCGATCATGGCCGCCCGCTCGTAGGGCGAGGGCGGACAGCGGTAAGGCATGGGCGGGATGGTCATGACCAGATCGCCGCCCTTGAAGTTTTCCAGCTTCTCCTTGAGCGCCAGATGCTCCTTGCCCGGGATGTAGGCGCAGGGGTAATTCCGCAGGGTGTGATCGATGGCGCGACGGTCGTTGCCGTACCAGGCTTCATAATCGTAGCGGATGCCCACGGCGAGAACCAGCCAGTCGTATTCCAGCGTGCCCCGCGCGGTGACGATCCGGCGCTTGTCCCGGTCGATGGCGGAGACTTCGGTCTGGATGAAGGTGTAGCCGTAGGCGCTGGCGGCGCTGGCGTAATCATGGACGAGGAACCGGGTGTCCACGAGGTTCACCAGCCACTTGTTGCTCAGGGGGCAGGACCAGAACGCCGGGTTCTTTTCCAGCAGGACGACTTCCAGGTCGGGCGCGAGATCGCGCAGGTGGCGGGCGGCGCTCAACCCGCCCCAGCCGCCGCCGACGATGACCACCCGCCGGCCTCTGGAGCGGGGCAGCAGCTCGGTCGCCCGCCCGACGAAGGGCGCGGCGCACAGGGCGGCGGAAGCGGCAAGAAAAGTGCGGCGGCTCAGGGGCATTTTTTCTCTTTATCGAGAAATTACTTCTTCAGTCCACCAGCTTCTTGAGATCGTAGGTGCTCGCCTGCTCGCATTTCGCGCCGGGTTTGCAGCCTTTCAGCACCCACAGGGAAATCAGCCCGGCAATTTCATCGGACCGGGATTTTCGGGCCATCGCCATCGGCGTACGCCCGGCTGTCGTTTTGATGTTGACGTCCGCCCCCGCCTCAAGCAGAATTTTCGCGGCCTCGATCCGGTTGGTGTAGGCCGCCATGTGCAGCGCCGTGTTGCCATCCATGTCCTTGGCGTTGACGTCGGCGCCGGCCGCCAGCAGCGCTTTCAAGGCCGAGACGTCGGGATTGGTCGCCGCCAGATGCAGCGGCGTGCTGCCGAGGCCGGTGCGCGCATCCCGCATCGCCGGATTTTCCTTGATGATTCTGGCAACATCCGCACCGCTGCCCATCCTCGCGGCATCGTGAATGATCTGATCGTTCTGGCCGAGCACCTCCTGCGCATGGGCCGCGGAAGGCAATGCGGCAATGGACAGCATGATTAACAAACTTGCCCAACACTTTTTCATGGATTTCACTTCACTCTCTCCTTTATGTCGCCTGTTCAAGCCGCCGCTTTCAGCGTGAAATCGGCATGAATTTCGTCCCACGGCACAAACACTTTGCCTTCCTCGTTTTTCTCGATCAATCCCAGCGCCAACAGTTTTTTTGCGTCGGAATGAACGTTGCTGTAATTGCGCCCAAGGTTTTTGGCGAGTGCGTAAATGGACATTGGTCCACCCGCCTTGAGCGCCTCCAGCAGAGACCAGCGGGCGGAGGTCAGGGTGGCGAGCAATTGTGGCATATCGGCAAAATATAGCGCCTCGCGCGGCGCGACCTCTCGATCTGCCTCTGCACGCTTCCATGCCCCCAGGATATCCGAGCCCATCTCTTTCAGGGATCGCGTCCCGACTTCAAGCTTCTTCATCATTCACCTCAGCCAGTTTTTTTACATCGCCGAGAAAATCCGCTACCAGTTGTTCCGGACTGACAAACCTGTAGGAAAGTTCCTCTTCCCCGTAGTGGATGTGATCGCCTTTGCCGGTTTCATTGTCGTAACGCACAATGCAACGCCCCTCTTTCCCACAATAAAACCGGTATTTCAACCTGTGCGGACGATCTGTCGTGGGCTTTGGCAGCAGCCAGAGCACCATTTCAACCACCACGCCGTTTGGATAAACTTTCTTGAGGTCGCGGATCAACGTTGCTTTCATGTATCGTATTGTAGCAATATATTGTGTATGCGCAATATAACTTTCAACCCCGCTCGCTAAGCACGTCCCCGCCCCGTATAATTGGCCGCATTCCGGCAACTCTCGCATCTTCCATCCGTGAACTCGCAGCACTTTTTCATCGACGGGCCGGCTGGCAAGCTGGAAGCGGCCGCCACCCTGCCCGACGGCGAATGCCACGGCATCGCCCTGGTCGCCCATCCCCATCCGCTGCATGGCGGCACCATGGACAACAAGGTGGCGACCACCCTGGCCAAGACTTTCAGCCGCCTCGGGCTGGCGGCATTTCGCCTCAACTTCCGCGGCGTCGGGCAAAGCGTGGGGGAGTTTGACCACGGCATCGGCGAGACCGAGGACATGCTGGCGCTGGCCGGCCATGCCCGGCGCGAGTTGGGCGATCTGCCGCTGCTTCTGGCCGGATTTTCCTTCGGCGGTTACGTCCAGACCCGGGTGCGGGAACGCCTTGACGCGCGGCGGCTGGTGCTGGTCGCCCCGGCGGTGAAGCGCTTCGAAGTCGGCGCTGTGCCGGCCGATACGCTGGTGATCCACGGCGAACAGGACGAAGTCGTGCCGCTGGCCGATGTGCTCGACTGGGCGCGGCCGCAGAATCTGCCGCTGACCGTGGTGCCGGGCGCGGGGCATTTTTTCCATGGCCAGCTCAACCTGCTCGCCAGGATCGTTGCCGACGCATGCCGCTGCTGAACATCCAGAACCTGCGCAAGTCCTACGGCGCGCTCGAAGTCGTGGCGGGGCTGGATCTCGCCGTGGAGAAAGGCGAATGCTTCGGCCTGCTCGGCCCGAACGGGGCCGGCAAAACCACCACCCTGCGTCTGGCGCTGGGGCTGACCGCGCCGGATGGCGGCACGATTTCCATGCTCGGCCTGCCGGTTCCCGGCCAGGCGCGCGAGGCGAGGATGCGGGTGGGGGTGGTGCCGCAAATGGACAACCTCGATCCCGACTTCACGGTGCGCGAAAACCTGCTCGCCTATGGCCGCTATTTCGGCCTGAAGGATGCCGAGACCGCCGCGCGCATCCCGGCCCTGCTCGAATTCGCCGGCCTGGAACACCGCGCCGACGCGCGCATCGACGCCCTCTCCGGCGGCATGAAGCGGCGGCTGACTTTGGCGCGGGCGCTGGTCAACGACCCCGACCTGATCTTTCTGGATGAGCCGACCACCGGCCTCGACCCCCAGGCGCGGCACATGATGTGGCAGGGCTTGCGGCGGCTGCTCAACCAAGGCAAGACCATACTGCTCACCACCCATTTCATGGAAGAAGCGGAGCGCCTGTGCGATCGTATCGCGATCATGGATCATGGCAGGATCATTGCCACCGGCAGCCCGCACGAATTGATCGGCAAGCACATTGAACCTCAGGTGGTGGAAGTCTATGGTGAAGGAGTGGCGGACTGGACGGCGGCACACAGCGGCTCTTTTTGCGAACGGGTCGAAAAGGTAGGCGAAACCGTGTTCTGCTACACCCGCAACAGCGAGGCGCTGGTACAGCAATTGCACAGCCGGACCGATCTGCGCTACCTGAACCGTCCGGCCAGCCTGGAAGATGTGTTCCTCAAGCTGACCGGGCGCGACTTGCGCGATTGAACCATGAAAACCCAATATTTCCGTCTGCCCGCCCTGAGCCTGCGCTTCATCCCGGTATGGCGGCGCAACTTCCTGGTATGGCGCAAGCTCGCCATCCCCTCCATCCTCGGCAATCTGGCCGATCCGGCGTTTTATATGCTGGGCCTGGGCTACGGGCTGGGCGGCCTGCTGCCCGAAGTGGGCGGCGTACCCTACCTGACCTTCCTCGCCGCCGGCACGGTGTGCTACAGCACCATGAACAGCGCCACTTTCGAGGTACTCTACTCGGGCTTCTCGCGCATGCACGTGCAGAAAACCTGGGAGGCCATCCTCAACGCGCCGCTGACCCTGGACGACGTGCTGCTCGCCGAACTGCTCTGGGCCACCAGCAAGAGCCTGCTCTCCGGCCTCGCCATCCTGGTCATCGTCTGGGCGCTGGGCCTGGCAGGTTTTGGCCAGACCCTGTGGCTGATCCCGCTGATCATCCTGATCGGTTTCTGCTTTTCCGGCATGGGGCTGGTGATGAACGCGCTGTCGCCCAACTACGACTTTTTCATGTATTACTTCACCCTGGTGATCACGCCGATGGTGCTGCTGGGCGGCGTGTTCTACCCGGTCGACCAGCTGCCGCCTTGGCTGCAGAGCATTTCAGCCTGGTTGCCGCTGACCCATGCCATCGCACTGGCTCGCCCTATTCTGCAAGGCAGCGCGCCGCAGCAAGTGTTCGCTCATGTTCTGGCGCTGCTCGCCTATGGCGGCGTCGGTTTTTATATTGCGCTGGTGCTGACCCGGCGCAGACTACTGAAATAACTTAATGACCACTACCCAACACTTTTTCGCCCCCTGCCCGCGCGGCCTGGAAGCCCCATTGGCCGCCGAGCTGGAAAAGCTCGGTGCAGCCGCCATCGAGCCCACCGACGGCGGCGTCGGTTTTGCCGGCGACCTGGCGCTATGCTATCGCGTCAACCTGTGGAGCCGGGTCGCCAGCCGCGTCCTGTGGCGGCTGGCAGAACAGTCCTACCGCAGCGAGGAGGACATCTACCGCGCCGCCCTGGCCCTGCCCTGGCCGAGCTATTTCAATGTCGAGCAGACTTTTCGCGTCAAGGTCAGCGCGATCAAGTGTCCGCTGCGCAGCCTGGATTTCGTCACCCTGAAAATCAAGGACGCGATCTGCGACAAGTTCCGCAAAGCCGGCGGCGAACGGCCGAACATCGACACCGCCGCGCCGGACATGCGGGTCTACGCTTTCCTTACCGCAGAGCGGGTGTCGCTTTACCTCGACACATCGGGCGAGGCGCTATTCAAGCGCGGCTACCGCAAGGAGCAGGGCGAAGCGCCGCTGCGCGAAAACCTGGCAGCGGGGATTTTGCATCTCGCCGGCTGGCAGCCGGGGATGCCGCTGCTCGACCCGATGTGCGGCAGCGGCACCTTCCTCATCGAGGCCGCGCAGATGGCGCTCAATATCGCGCCCGGCGCGGAACGCTGGTTCGCTTTCGAGCAGATGAAAAATTTCGATGCCGCCACCTGGGATAAAATCTACCAGGAAGCTGCCGCGGCGGAACTGCCGAAAACGCCGCTGCCGATCTACGGCAGCGACGTTTCCAGCACCGTGCTGATGGCGGCGCGCGCCAACCTGGCCGCCGCCGGGCTGGAGGAAGTGGTGACCCTGAAGCAGATCAACCTGCTCGACGTCACGCCGCCCGCGCCGACCGGCGTGCTGGTCGCCAACCCGCCCTACGCCGTGCGCATCGGCGAACAGGAAGAAATGGCGCAGCTCTACCCCCGGATCGGCGACCTGCTCAAGCAGAAATTCGGCGGCTGGCGCGCCGGCTTCCTCAGCGCCGACATGCGCCTGGCCAAACTGATCCGGCTTTCCGTATCGCGCCGCATTCCGCTTTACAACGGCGCGCTGGATTGCCGCCTGTTCGTCTACGACATGGTGGCCGGATCGAACCGCAAGCCAAGAGCCAAGAAACAATAAGTTAGACATCCTGGCAACCAGGCGGATTTGCCGCCGGTTTCCTTTTGAGTTGCACGACATGAGGGTGGGTGAGTGTGGAGATGTACATGAACAGAATCGGCAAACAGAATATCGGGCTCCGTCCCCATTTTTCTGGTTGGATATAATAATGCGTTACTGGCTGATGAAATCCGAACCAACCGATTGCAGTATCGATGACCTTGCCGCCATGCCCGGCCAAAGCGTCGCCTGGTACGGGGTGCGCAACTATCAGGCGCGCAATTTCATGCGCGACCAGATGAAGGTCGGCGACAAGGTGTTCTTCTACCACTCCAACTGCGCCGAGCCGGGCATCACCGGGCTGGCCGAGGTGAGTCGGCTGGCTTACCCGGATCAGACCCAGTTCGACCCCAAGAATAAATACTTTGACCCCAAGGCAACGCCTGAGACGCCACGGTGGTTCAATGTCGATGTCAAGCTGGTAAAGAAGACCCGGCTGGTCAGCCTGAAAGAGCTGCGCAGCCACCCTGAACTGGAACGGATGCGCGTGCTGCAGATCGGCAACCGGCTGTCGATCACGCCGGTGGACCCGCGCGAGTGGGAATTCATCATCGGGCTGCTTTGATCCTGTGGAATTCTGGCTGCTTTATCTCGTCACTGGCGTCATTGCCGGCTTTCTCGCCGGTTTGCTGGGCATCGGGGGCGGGTTGGTCATCGTGCCGGTGCTGGCCTTTATCTTTACCGCGCAGCATTTTCCGGCCGGACAGGTCATGCACCTTGCCCTCGGCACTTCGCTGGCCAGCATCCTGTTCACTTCTGTTTCCAGCCTGCGCGCGCATCATACGCACGATGCGGTGAACTGGCAGGTGGTGCGCGGCATCACGCCGGGCATCATCGCCGGCACACTGGGCGGCACGGTTGTTGCCGCGCAGCTTTCCACGGCCTTCCTCAAGGCATTTTTTGTCGTGTTTCTGTATTACGTCGCCACCCAGATGATCATGAACATCAAGCCCAAGCCGTCGCGCGAGCTGCCGGGAGCGATGGGCCTGTTCAGCGCAGGGAGTGTGATCGGCGCGGTATCCAGCCTGGTGGGAATCGGCGGCGGCACCCTGTCGGTGCCTTTCATGACCTGGTGCAACGTCAGGCTGCATCAGGCGGTCGGCACTTCCGCCGCGATCGGCTTTCCCATCGCGGCGGCGGGGGCGGCAGGTTATATCGCCAACGGCTGGATGCGCGATGCCTTGCCAGCGCACAGCCTGGGTTTTGTCTATCTGCCGGCGCTGGCCGGGCTGGTGGCGGCAAGCGTGCTGACCGCGCCGCTCGGAGCGCGGTTGGCCCACCGCCTGCCGGTAGCCAGACTGAAGAGGTTCTTCGCCTTGCTGCTGTATGCGCTGGGTACGCGGATGTTGTTGAGCCTGCTCTAGGAGCCGGTTGCCAGTTCTTCAAAACCGGGCTGGCCGGATGGGGGGTGGCTGCGGTTTTTGCCTTTTGCCTCATACATGGCATCGTCGGCGATCTTTATCAGTTCCTCGATATCTTCGCTGTCGTCGGGGTAGATGGCCATGCCGATGCTGACGTCGATGTTGAGCGTTTCGCCAGTGATGCGGAAGGGCTGAACCAGTTTGTCTTTGATCGCCTCGACAGAAGTTGCGGCGCCTTGATGCGTGGTGATGCTTTCGAGGATGACCACGAATTCGTCCCCGCTTAATCGGGCGACCGTGTCGTCGCCGCGCACGCTGCCGCATATCCGTTCCGCGACCATTTTCAACAACTTGTCGCCGGCGCCATGACCGTAGGTATCGTTGACCTGCTTGAATTTGTCCAGATCCAGAAACAGCAGGGCCAGCCGGGTGTCGCACCGGCGCGCGCGGGCCATGGCATGGCGGAGGCGATCCAGGAACAGGTTGCGGTTGGCCAGCCCGGTCAGGCCGTCGTGAGTCGCCAGGTAGGCAAACCGGCTCTCGGTCTGGCATCTTTCCAGTTCGTGGCGGCGGTGCGCGAGCACGAATCTGAGCAGAAGGCCGAATAACAGCAGGGTAATGGCAAGGATGGCCGTCAGTTGGCGAAAATCCAGGGCCGGCCAGCCCAGCTGCTGTTCCGCCAGCAGGATGAAAGGCTGGGATTCTGCCTCCAGTTTGCGTTCATAGCGCAGTTGGGGGAAAAGGAAGGCTTCCAGATCGCTTCGGTCATGGTGTCCGTACCGGATCAGCTCTCCCTCGGGCTGGTGGGCCGGGAAATCAGCGTGGTAGAGGCTGATGCGCAGCCCGGG
>CAMTYG010000082.1:0-6450 GCA_947085875.1 uncultured Sulfuricella sp. | reverse complement strand
TTCCCCTTGTCGGGCGAGTAGAGGACTTTCACCTCCAAGTAAGTGCGCCCTGCCGGGCGCACCAATAAAAAACGGGCCTCCGAAGAGGCCCGTTTTAATCTTCACACTTCCAACCGGACTAAGCCGGCGGGAAATCAGAAGGAGTGGCGCAAGCCCAGGGAAATCGCCTTGGGATCGGCACCCGCAGCAGCGTTTGCAACCGCGTTCCAGCCGAAGTTATACATACCACCTTGAGCATTGGTGGAATCATAGCTGTTGTCGATCTTGGTGTACAAGGCATACACCTTGGTGCGCTTGGACAGGGCATGGTCCGCGCCCACAGTCCATTGTTTTGCATCAAGACCTGCGGTCGAGCAGGCGCCGCCGCCAACTGCGGAGCAGCTACCATTGTTGGCCTTGGAGTAGGCGATCTTGAAGGTGTTGGCGCCCATGGTGTGAGCCGCGTTCAGGGTGTAAGCAGTGCGCTCGCCCTTGTTGTCGTTACCAACAAGGAGACCCGCGCCAGAAGCATCGCCCTGCAGCTTCTCCCAGACCGCGCCGATCTTGGTGCCCTGGCCGAAGTTGTAGCCACCGCCCAGCTTGGTGCCCTTGGAGCTATCGGTATCGGTTGCTGCACCACCACGCAGGCCGAAGTCGTTCAGGTTGGTGTGCTTTTCATAAGCCAGGCTGGCGTAGAACGGGCCCATGTCGTAGACCGCGGACAGGGACCAGGCTTTAGCCTGCTGGTCCGCATCGCCGGCAGGCTTGGGATCACGAGTCGGGTTTTCGCCGAACACATAGGCGATCGCGCCAGTCAGGCCGTTCATGGTCGGGGTGATGTAAGCAACGGCGTTGTTGGCGCGGCGATAGAACTGGTTGTTTGCGTTAGTTCCTTGGCCGTTGGTGCCGATGAAGGATCTGTTGTCGCCGAGGGTGTCGACGAAGATATCCAGCTTGATGGTAGCCAGCTTGTAGGGGGTGTCGTGGATACCGGCCAGCGCTGTGCCCATAGTCTTGCTGCTCAGGCCGACGAAGGTGTTGCGCAGGAGGCCCGGGTTGGTGCCGCTGGCATCCATATTGACGGTTTGCTCGATCTGCCAGATGGCGTTCAGGCCGTTGCCCAGATCTTCCGTACCCTTGAAGCCGAGGAAGGAGTTGTTGGAGCTGACGCGGCCGTGGGTAGGAACATTCTGCGAGTCCGCAGCGCTGCCAGCGCCGGTGGCGCTGACTGAATCAACGGACATGTTGGCCACGCCGTAGACGGTGACATTGCCGGAATCGGCCATCGCGACAGCAGGGGCCAGGGTGGCGGCGACAGCCAGAGCCAGAAGTTTCTTGTTCATGCGTAAATCTCCTTGAGAGTGGGTTTTTGCAACGAGGCCCTTGATTGGGCCCGGTCTTTTTCAGACGATTTCATTATCACTACGACCCAGCCGGATTCCAAGCATTAGTCGATAAAAACGTCTTGTTTTTGATTACCGGGGGAAAATGTGTTGTTTTTTTGCAACGGACCACCCTGTAGGTGCGAATTCATTCGCACAATTGGCCGAATGAATTCGGCCCTACAAGGCGACCATCGTTTCATGTTGATGACTACCAGCCCGTTTCCTGAGGGCGAGGGGATGGAAGCAGCTCTTACCTGATAATTGACTATTTATCAAAGTATTGATATAATTCAAACCATGAAAGCTCTCAAATTCATGGGTAGTAGCCAAGACGATCTACGAGACTTCCCGGTAGAAGCTCGGCGCGAGTGCGGTCGGGAGTTGGATCGCGTTCAGCGTGGCCTGATGCCGACTGATTTCAAACCGATGTTGAATGTCGGCCCGGGCGCTTACGAAATCCGCGTTCATGCGCTGGGCGAGTGGCGTGTGATCTATGTGGCAAAGTTTGCCGATATTGTTTATGTGTTGCATGCCTTACAGAAAAAGGCGCAAAAGACACCGAAGGCGGACATTGATGTGGCGGCTCGTCGTTACCAACTGATTAAGGGAGTGAATCATGGATGAAAAAATCACTGAGTCTAGCGGCAACGTTTTTATCGATCTGGGGTTTCCACCCGATGAGGCGGCGGTTCTGGCGATGCGCTCCAGGCTGATGTGCGAGCTTGAGATTCTGATTGCCGAAAACAAATGGACTCAAGCCGAAGCGGCGCAACGCCTGGGCATCGGACAATCACGCGTCTCTGACCTGGTGCGCGGCAAGTGGGAAAAGTTCAGCCTGGATATGTTGGTGACACTCGCCGTGAGAGCCGGGAAACGATGCGAGATTCTGCTGGCGGCTTAAAGAATGTCAGTAAAAATTAATTCCCACGCCGTGGATGTGCAAATCCAGAATAACGCCCTGCATTTCATTCTGGCGGATGGCCGGGAAATCTCCGCCCCCCTGGAATGGTTCCCCAGGTTAAGGGATGCGAGCGAGAATCAGCGCGGAAAATAGCGTTTTATCGGGAATGGAATTGGCGTTCATTGGCCAGATATCGATGAGGACATCGCTGTTAGCACGCTAATGCGAAACAGCTGACCGCGTGGGCACAAAGACGTGCCCACCCTACCGGGCTCGGTATAGCGTTCTATCCGCTGGATTGCTTCAAGGATGTGTCGCAGATATTCCGGGATACGGAGTTTGTCGGACTTGCTCATACCGGCATCGCCTCTGCGAGTACCTGGTCACGGAAGCTGTCCGGCAAAGCCTTGGGGGTCAGCACGTCAACCGGCACCCCGAGCAGCGCCTGCAGCCTATTCTGGATACGTGCAATATCCATCAGAGTCGTTTCCGCCGTTGGCTCAACCAATAGATCCAGGTCGCTACCGTCGGCATCTCCGCCATGCAGAACAGAACCAAATACTCGAACGTTCCTGACATGATGCCGTGTTGCGATTTCACGAATGGCGGCACGGTGAGACTGAAGGGCTTGAGAAGGGCGCATCGGATTTCCTTGAATGGAGTCTGCTTCGTTTTAAATTTATTCTTTTCGCCAAGCGGTGCAAATCTCAACCTTTCACATTTCTGTGCGCGCGCTTGAATGCTTTAAGATCGCTGGTAGCGAACAGCTGGTTCCGGCCAAGCTCGCTGCTGGGCTTCAGCCTGCCGTCATGGACATAGCGCCGGAACGTGGAAAGGGAAACCTCAAGGTACTCCGCCGCCTCCTGGGCAGTGAATTGATCATTGGCAAGATGGCCGAAGACTTGCTCATGGCTTAAATCGTCGTCGCGAAATGCATTTGCGGCCAGCATCGTAAAAAAGCGGTGGCGTTCTGGCGTGGGCATCCTTTTCAGATCGTAGAACAATTCTTCGGCAGTCATTACATGGCTCATGGTTTCACTCCTCTGATTTCAGGTACCGCTTGAGTTCATCGTAGAAGTTCTCGTGCGAACCAACCTGGTAAAAATCGACAAACAACAACTCAACCTCCGCGCCCTGGCGGAGCAGTTCATCCGGTGGCGGCCGGTAAGCCACCAAGTACTCCTGCCGGTTAAACCTGAACTTGTAAACCCACACCCCCGCCAAGTCACCCACCTTGCCCTCACCCATTTCAGGGGCAGCACACAGCGCCTCAACCACATCCTCAATGGCAAGTTGCAAAGGCTTATGCGCTTTCTTGATGAACCGACTGAATGGGCGTTTGTAGCTGGGTTTCATGAGTTGATATTATATCAATAATGATAATTTATCAAATCATGATCACATCAAAATGGGGTGGCGGCAAATTGCTTTTTAATGGCCGACTCAATAAGAGGATGTGCCGCAGAGATTCCGGAATACGGAGTTTGTCGGACTTGCTCGAGAAATTTATTCTTTTTCACCAAGCATTGCACGAAGCGAAGCTTCAACCCCTATTCGATCCGCGTTCGACAATGCGCCCACCTTGGCAACGACAAACCGGTGATCCAGTGTAAACAGTTTCATGCGCACGACTGATGGTGCAGGCAAACCGGCCTGCGACAAATCGGCAATTCTGACATCCAGTGGCCAAGGGGCGTTCTTTTCGCTGGTGATCATCGCCATGACGCTGTGGCCTATCTTTGCATTAAAGGTGGCGTGATCCGACAATACCAACGCCGGGCGACGTTTTTGCATTGCGGAATCGGTGAAGGGGAACGGGACAGTGACGACATCGTACTGCTTATAGGCCACGGTATGCCTCCTCGTCGTTCTCCGAAGCCCATTCGCTCAGGGTTCCGGCCAGCGCCTTGGCATATTCCACATCCAGCGGCGCAACCCGGCGCAAACGCACCACCCCATCCTCAAGCTCAAAGGCGACCATGTCCCCCTGCCGGATGCCGAGTTTTTCGCGTACTTCCAACGGGATTGTCGTCTGATATTTGGTCGTTACTTTTGAAGCCAGCATCGCACCCTCCGCGCATTACCGTAATACGGTAATACTATAGATTGCCTGCCGGGCTTCGTCAAGAATGTTTAAATCTGGATTCCGGCTTTCGCCGGAATGACGGCGTTACAGTCGTTCAGCACTTACTTGGCCGAACAGCCGCGCCAGCTCGACACCGGGATCATCCGCCCGCATGAAGGCCTCGCCAACCAGGAAGGCGTTGACGCCATGGCCGCGCATCAACTGCACGTCCGCCGGTTTGAGGATGCCGCTTTCGGTGACGACGATGCGCTCGGCGGAAATGCGCGGCAGCAGGTCGAGCGTGGTTGCCAGGCGGGTTTCGAAAGTGCGCAGGTTGCGGTTGTTGATGCCGATCAGCGGGGTCTTGAGCCGCAGGGCAGCATCCAGTTCTGCAGCATCGTGGGACTCCACCAGCACCGCCATGCCCAACTCGTGGGCCAGGGCTTCGAGTTCCTGCATTTTGGTTAGATCGAAATCTTCACCCTCTCCCCAGCCCTCCCCCGTCAAGGGGGAGGGGGCAAAATCCCCTCTCCCCTCGCCAGAGGGGGCAGAATCGCTCCCTCTCCCCTTGCGGGAGAGGGCTGGGGAGAGGGGGGAAGTTCGCCGGAACGCCGCCACGATCAGCAGGATGGCATCCGCGCCGATGGTGCGGGCGCGGCAGATCTGGTAGGGGTCGATCATGAAGTCCTTGCGCAGGACAGGCAGCTTGCAGGCGGCACGTGCTTCGATCAGGTGATTTTTGCTGCCCTGGAAGAATTGCACGTCGGTGAGCACCGACAGGCAGGCCGCGCCATGGGCTTCGTAGCTCTTGGCAATGGCGGCGGGATCGAAGTGCTCCCGAATTACCCCTCTGGAGGGACTGGCCTTCTTGATCTCGGCGATCACCGCCGGCTTGTTAGCGGTGATTTTGGAGCGAATGGCGCCGACGAAATCGCGCGGCTTAGCCATCGCCTCCGCTTCGGCGCGCACTTCGGCATAGGGCTTCTTCGCCACGGCACGGGCGACTTCGGCTTGTTTGACTTCGAGGATTTTTTGCAGGATGTCGGACATATTTCCTTATCTACCACAGGGACACAGAGGCACAGAGAAGGGCAATACTCCAATCTCAAAAACCCGGTTTTCTCTGTGTCTCTGTGCCTCTGTGGTTATTCGGTTTTAAAACGATTCGAGAATGCGATCAACTGTTCCAGTTTAACCCTGGCCTCGCCGCTGGCAATCACATTCAACGCCTTCTTCACCCCGGCTTCCAGCGTCGGCGCCATGCCGCCGACGTAAATCGCCGCACCCGCATTCAGCGCGACGATGTCACGCGCGGCGCCGGGGGTGTTATCCAGTACTGCCACCAACTTGGCCTTGGCTTCCTCGGGATCGTGCGCCTTGATCGCCTCGACTGAACCAAGCGCCATGCCGAATTCTTCCGGGTCGATGGCGTATTCGATGATGCCGCCATCCTTCAGCTCAGCGACGTGAGTTTCGGTGGTGATGGTGATTTCATCCATGCCATCGCCGCCATGCACTACCATGACGTGGTTCGCACCCAGAGATTTCAGCGCCTCCGCCAGCGGGCGGCACAAATCCTTGCGGAACACTCCCATCACCTGGTTTTTCGCTCCGGCCGGGTTGGTGAGCGGGCCGAGCAGGTTGAACAGGGTGCGCACGCCCAGCTCGCGCCGCACCGGCGCAGCGTATCGCATCGCGCTGTGGTGGTTGGGGGCGAACATGAAGCCGACGCCGATCTCGTGGATCGACTGCGCCACCTGGTCGGGGGTGAGATTCATGTTCACGCCCAGCGCCTCCAGCACGTCGGCGGAACCGCAGGTGGAAGACACCGAGCGGCCACCATGCTTGGCGACTTTCACGCCTGCCGCCGCGGCAACGAACGCTGCGGTGGTCGAGATATTGAAAGTATGGGCGCCATCGCCGCCTGTGCCGCAGGTATCCACCAGGTGTTCCTCGGCACCGACCGGCACCTTGACCGACAGCTCACGCATCACTTCGGCGGCGGCGGCGATTTCCGTCACAGTCTCGCCCTTGGCGCGCAGCGCAACCAAAATGCCGGCGATCTGCACCGGCGTCAGTTCCCCGCCCATGATCTGATGCATGAGCGACAGCATCTCGTC
>CAMTYG010000081.1:0-7940 GCA_947085875.1 uncultured Sulfuricella sp. | reverse complement strand
GAACTGCTGGCGCGCTGGAACGGCGAACTCATCCTGTTCGCCTCGCGCGCCTCGATGATCGGCGAGATGGCGAAGTTCGACTTCTCCTGGTTCATTCCCGCCGTCGTCAAATACCGCAAGCTCTTGGGCGAAGTGCTGCTGGTGTCGTTCGTGCTCAACCTCTTCGCGCTGGTCACCCCGCTGTTCTTCCAGGTGGTGATGGACAAGGTGCTGGTGCATCGGGGACTGACGACGCTGGATGTGATCGCCGTCGGCCTCCTGGTGGTGTCGGTGTTCGAAGTAGCGCTCTCGGGCCTGCGCAGCTACGTCTTCGCCCACACCACCAGCCGCATCGACGTGGAACTCGGCGCGCGGCTGTTCCGCCACCTGCTGCATCTGCCGCTGGGCTACTTCCAGGCGCGCCGGGTGGGCGATTCGGTGGCGCGGGTGCGCGAGCTGGAGAACATCCGCGCCTTCCTTACCGGCAATGCGATTACGGTGGTGCTCGACGTGCTGTTCTCGGTGGTGTTCATCGGCGTGATGCTGCTCTACAGCGGCTGGCTCACGCTGGTGGTGCTGGCCTCCCTGCCGCTGTATTTTGTGATTGCCCTGTTGGTCACGCCGCTGTTGCGCGCGCGGCTGCACGAGAAGTTCAACCGGGGCGCGGAGAACCAGGCCTTTCTGGTCGAGACCGTGTCCGGCATCGACACCTTGAAGAGCATGGCGGTGGAGCCGCAGATGCAGCGCCGCTGGGACAGCCAGTTGGCAAGCTACGTCTCGGCCAGCTTTAAAACCGCCACGCTCTCGACCCTGGCGCACGAAAGCACCAACCTGGTCGGCAAGCTCGTCACGGTGGGCACCTTGTGGCTGGGCGCCAAGCTGGTGATCGAAGGCCAGCTCACCGTCGGCCAGCTCATCGCCTTCAACATGCTGGCCGGCCGCGTGGCGCAGCCCATCATGCGGCTGGCGCAACTGTGGACGGATTTCCAGCAGACCGGCATTTCGGTGCAGCGCCTGGGCGATATTCTCAATGCGCCGACCGAAGCCGCAGGCGCCAAGAGCAGCCTGCCGCCGATTGCCGGGCGCATCACCTTCGACCAGGTTCGCTTCCGCTACCAGCCCGACTCCCCCGAAGTGCTGAAAGACATCACTCTCGACATTCAGCCGGGCGAGGTCATCGGCATCGTCGGGCGCTCCGGTTCGGGCAAGAGCACGCTGACCAAGCTGATCCAGCGCCTGTACGTGCCGGAGCGCGGCCGGGTGTTGATCGACGGGCAGGATTTGACCCTGGTCGATGCCTCGTCGCTGCGCCGCCAGATCGGCGTGGTGCTGCAGGATAACGTGCTGTTCAACCGCACCTTGAGGGAGAACATCGCGCTGGCCGACCCCGGCGCGCCGCTGGAGCAGGTGATCCAGGCCGCCAAGCTGGCCGGGGCGCATGAATTCATCCTGGAACTGCCCGAAGCCTACGACACCATGGTCGGCGAGCACGGTTCGACCTTGTCCGGCGGCCAGCGTCAGCGCATCGCCATCGCCCGCGCCCTGATAACGCAGCCGCGCATCCTGATCTTCGACGAAGCCACCAGTGCGCTGGATTACGAATCCGAACGCATCATCCAGAACAACATGAAAGCCATCTGCCAGGGCCGCACCGTCATTATCATCGCCCACCGCCTGTCCGCGGTGCGCCATGCAAACCGCATCCTGGTGATGGATCACGGGCAGATCGTGGAGGCCGGGACGCACACCGAGTTGCTGGAACATGAAGCCGGGCATTATTCCCGCCTGCATCGCTTGCAACATGCCTGAGGCCTACACATGAAACGACAAGCCTTAGCCGATCTTTTCGGGCGTTATGCCAAGATTTTCCGGCACGCCTGGTTACAACGCCGCGAACTGGACAGTCCCGCGCTGCATGCCCACGAGGCCCAATTCCTGCCTGCCGCGCTGGCCTTGCGTGACACGCCGCTTCACCCCGCGCCGCGCATCACGCTATGGCTGATCATGGCTTTCGCCCTGATCGCGCTGCTGTGGGCCATCTTCGGCCGCATCGATGTGGTGGCGACAGCGGTCGGCAAGATTATCCCCAATGATCGCACCAAGGTCATCCAGCCGATGGAAACAGCCCTGGTCAAGGCTATCCATGTACGCGACGGGCAGATGGTCCAGCCGGGACAGGTGCTGATCGAGCTCGATGCCACCACCACCGCCGCCGACACTGAAAGGCTGCGCAGCGAGGCCCTGACCGCGCGGCTGGAAGGGCTGCGTGCGCAAGCCCTGCTGTCGGTGTTGGCAAACGGCAAACCGCCCAGGCTGGAACCGGTTGCCGGCGCGGACGCTGCCCGCCTGCTCGCCGAGCAAAGCCAGACATCCGGCCAGTACCAGGAATACCAGGCGCGCCAGCTGCAATTGCAGACCGAAATCGGCCGCCGCCGGGCCGAACTTGCCGCCACCCAGGAGCAGGTCATCAAACTCGAACAAACCGCACCCATCGCCCGCAAGCGCGCGGAGGACTACCAGAAACTGGTCAAGGAAAACTTCATTTCCCAGCATGGCTATATGGAGCGCGAGCAGGCCCGGATCGAGCAGGAACAGGATTTGGCATCCAGCCGGTACAAGGTCACGGAAATACGCGCTGCTCTGGCCCAGGCACAGCAGCAGCAGGCCACTCTCGCCGCCGAGACGCGCCGGCAGCTTTTGGATCAACATAACCTGGCGGCGCAAAAGGCGGCATCACTGGAGCAGGAGCTGATCAAGGCCGAGCAGCGCGGCCGCCTGATGCATTTGACCGCGCCCGTGGCAGGCACCGTGCAACAGCTGGCCATGCATACCGTGGGCGGCGTGGTGACGCCCGCGCAGGCTATCATGGTGATTGTGCCAAAAGACAATCTATTGGAGATCGAAGCGCTGGTGGAAAATAAGGATATTGGCTTCGTCAACCCGGGGCAAGTTGCAGAAGTCAAAGTTGAAACCTTCCCCTTTACAAAATACGGCACTATCGACGCCAAAGTGATCAGTGTATCCAATGATGCTATTCAAGATGAAAAGCGCGGTCTGGTGTATCGCGCCCATGTACTCATGAAGCGCGCCACAATTTCAGTAGAGGGGAAGCAGGTCAATCTTTCTCCGGGAATGGCTGTGACAGTGGAAATCAAGACAGGGCAACGTCGCGTAATCGAGTACTTCCTGAGCCCGTTGTTGCAATACGGTAATGAGTCGTTGCGCGAGCGGTAGGGGTGTTTGCGGATAGGGTTGATTTGCTGCGCGCTGTCACGCTTGCTGCTTATTTCGGCAAAATCCGGTAAAATCCGTCTTTCCCAAAAAAGAAAGGGCACCGCAAAGTGCCCTTTTTTACTGACACAATTATGAAGCACATCCGCAATTTTTCCATCATCGCTCATATCGACCACGGCAAATCCACCCTGGCCGACCGTATCATCCATCTCTGTGGCGGTCTTTCCGACCGCGAGATGGAAGCGCAAGTGCTGGATTCAATGGATATCGAGCGCGAGCGCGGTATCACCATCAAGGCGCAGACCGCCGCGCTGACGTACAAGGCGCTGGATGGGCAGGTTTACCAGCTCAACCTGATTGACACCCCCGGCCACGTTGATTTCTCCTACGAAGTCAGCCGCTCGCTCTCTGCCTGCGAGGGGGCGCTGCTGGTGGTGGACGCTTCGCAGGGCGTGGAGGCGCAGAGTGTGGCGAACTGCTATACCGCCATCGAGCAGGGGGTGGAGGTCGTGGCAGTGCTCAACAAGATCGATCTGCCCAGCGCCGAGCCTGAGCGGGTGATCAAGGAAATTGAGGACATTATCGGCATCGATGCCAGCAACGCGGTTCTGTGCTCGGCCAAGACCGGACTGGGCGTGCAGGACGTGCTGGAGGCGGTGATCGCCCGCATTCCGGCGCCCAGGGGCAACCCGGACGGCCCCTTGAAGGCGCTGATCATCGACTCCTGGTTCGATAATTACGTCGGCGTGGTGATGCTGGTGCGCGTGGTGGACGGGGTGCTGAAACCCAAGGATAAAATCCTGCTGATGGCCAGCGGTACCGAACACCTGTGCGAACAGGTCGGTGTGTTCACGCCGAAATCTCAAGCCCGGACGCAACTGGCGGCGGGCGAGGTGGGTTTTGTCATCGCCGGCATCAAGGAGCTCAAGGCGGCCAAGGTCGGCGATACCGTGACTTTGGCCGGAAAGCGCGCCGGCGAGGCGCTGCCGGGTTTCAAGGAAATCAAGCCGCAGGTGTTTGCCGGGCTGTATCCGGTGGAATCCCATGAGTACGAAGCCCTGCGCGATGCGCTGGAAAAACTCAAGCTCAACGATGCCTCGCTGCACTATGAGCCGGAGGTTTCCCAGGCACTGGGTTTCGGATTCCGTTGCGGTTTCCTCGGGCTGCTGCACATGGAGATCGTGCAGGAGCGCCTGGAGCGCGAATACGATATGGATCTCATCACCACCGCGCCGACGGTGGTGTACGAGGTGGTGATGCGCGACGGCGAGGTGCTGGAAATCGAGAATCCCGCCAAGCTGCCCGAGCTGTCCAAGATTGAGGAAATCCGCGAGCCGATCATCACCACCACCATCCTGGCGCCGCAGGAATATGTGGGCGCGGTGATGACGCTGTGCAACCAGAAACGCGGCGTGCAGAAGAACATGCAGTACATGGGGCGGCAGGTGATGCTGGTCTACGAGATGCCGATGAACGAAGTGGTGATGGACTTCTTCGACAAGCTGAAATCGGTATCGCGCGGTTATGCCTCCATGGATTACGAGTTCCTGGAATTCCGCACTTCCGATCTGGTGAAAGTGGATATTTTGATCAACGGCGACAAGGTGGATGCCCTGTCGGTGATCGTTCATCGGGCCAACAGCCAGTACCGGGGCCGCGAAGTGGCGGCCAAGATGCGCGAGCTGATTCCGCGCCAGATGTTCGACGTGGCGATCCAGGCGGCCATCGGTGCGCAAATCATCGCGCGCGAAAACGTCAAGGCGCTGCGCAAGAACGTGCTGGCCAAGTGCTACGGCGGCGACATCAGCCGCAAGCGCAAACTGCTGGAAAAGCAGAAAGCCGGCAAAAAGCGCATGAAACAGGTCGGCAATGTGGAAATTCCGCAGGAAGCCTTTTTGGCGATTTTGCAGGTGGACAATAAATGAACTTTCCCCTAATCATGCTGATCGCGCTGGTCGTTACCGGCGTCATCTGGCTGTTCGAGATTTACGCTCTGAAGCCGCGCCGCGCGGCGGATGCCAAGGAGCCGCTGCTGGTCGAATACGCCAAAAGTTTTTTCCCGGTCATCCTGGTGGTCTTCCTGCTGCGCTCTTTCCTGGTCGAGCCGTTCAAGATTCCTTCCGGCTCGATGATGCCCACCCTGCTAGTGGGCGACTTCATCCTGGTGAACAAGTACACCTACGGCATCCGTTTGCCGGTGGCCAACCAGAAGATCATCGAGATCAACCCGCCGCAGCCTGGCGACGTGATGGTTTTCCGTTACCCGGAAGATCCCTCGCTGGATTATATCAAGCGCGTGGTCGGCGTTCCGGGGGATAAAGTCAGCTATCGCAACAAGCAACTCTCCATCAACGGCAAGCCGTTGAAAATTGAAAGCCTGGGCGGCTACAGCTACGTCAAGAGCGGCCTGAATTTCGTGAACGCCAACCTTAACCGCGAACAACTGGGGGAGCACAACCACCAGACGCTGGTTCAGCCTGAAGCTCCCACCCTGCGTCTGGGTGATGTGCGGCAGTTTTCCAACCGCGAAAATTGCGCCTACAATGACGAGGGTTTTACCTGTACGGTACCGCAAGGCTACTACTTCACGATGGGCGACAACCGCGACGACAGCAACGACAGCCGTTACTGGGGCTTCGTGCCGGATCGCAACATCGTCGGCAAGGCTTTCATGATCTGGTGGAACTTCGACGATCTCAATCGCATCGGGAAATCAATTGATTAAGGAGGGGATGATCATGAAGAAACAACAGGGCGCCACGGTGGTGGGCATGCTGTTTATCGCCGGTCTGGTGGTGGCGGGCGCAATCCTGGTGGCAAAGCTGGTGCCTGCCTACCTGGAATTCATGTCGGTGAAAAAGATTCTCAGCAGCATGGCGACCAGCGGTGATCTCAAGACCATGTCGCCCAAGGAGCTTCAAAATTCCTTCTTCAGGCGCGCCAGTATCGACAACGTTAGCAGCGTCAAACCGGAGGACATCTTGATCGCGCGAGAGGGGAACCAGTCGTCGGTAACCGTAGAATATTCCATCAAGGTGCCGGTTGTGGCCAATATCAGCGCCTGCATGGACTTCTCGGCTTCAAGCAAAGCGAAAGGCGAGTAACTCACCTGCATGGGAACTGAGGCGCTGAGCCGGCGGATCGGCTATGAATTCAAGGATCCGGCGCTGCTACGCAGGGCGCTGACCCACCGCAGTTACGGCATGCCGCACAACGAGCGGCTGGAATTTCTCGGCGACAGCGTGCTGAATTGCACCATTGCCACGCATCTTTATCATCTCCATACGCGCGTGCAGGAAGGCGACTTGAGCCGGATGCGCGCTCATCTGGTCAAGGAGCAGACGCTCTCTGAAATCGCCTCGTCCCTGAATTTGGGCGATTACCTGAAACTGGGAGAAGGAGAGCTGAAAAGCGGCGGTTTTCGCCGTCCCTCCATCCTCGCTGACACGTTGGAAGCGATTATCGGCGCGGTCTACCTCGATGGCGGTTTTTCCGGCGCGGAGCAAATGATTGCGCGGCTATTCGAGCCGCTGATGAAGGGCCTCGACCCGAAGACGCTGGGCAAGGACCCGAAAACCCTGCTACAGGAATACTTGCAGGGCCGCAAGCTGCCTTTGCCCAATTACACCGTGCTGTCGATCAGCGGCGAAGCCCACGAGCAGCACTTCGAAGTCGAGTGCGCCATTCCTGACCTGGGCGTGCGCGCCTGCGGCGGAGGGGTAAGCCGCCGTAGCGCAGAGCAACTGGCTGCCGGCAGTGTCATGCAAATACTGAGTAGTGAGGGGTGAAGGGTGAGGGGTGAGGCGGAAGGTCAAAACCTGCGCTAAGCTATTTTCCGCCTCACCCCTCACCCCTCACGCCTCACCCCTCACGAATATTGAGAAAAGACTAAGTATGGAATTTCGCACCGGTTACATCGCCATAGTCGGTCGCCCGAACGTGGGCAAGTCCACGCTGCTCAATCACTTGATCGGGCAGAAAATCAGCATCACCTCCCGCAAGGCGCAGACCACCCGGCACCGCATTGTCGGCATTCGTACCGATGCCGATGCGCAGTATGTTTTCGTGGATACGCCGGGCTTCCAGATGCAGCACCAGAATGTGCTGAACCGCGTGATGAACCGCACTGTGACGCAATCCTTGTCAGATGTGGATGTGGCGCTGTTCGTGATCGAAGCGATGCGCTTCGATGCCCGCGACGAGAAGGTGCTGGCCCTGCTGCCGCGCAATCAACCCGTGGTGCTGGTGATCAACAAGACCGACAAGGTAAGCGACAAGGCCACACTGCTGCCGTTTATCGAGAAAGTGTCCGCCTCGTTTCCCTTCGCTGCGATCATTCCCGTCAGCGCCAAGCGTGACGCGCAGTTGCCTGAACTGGTGCAGGAGATCCGCCGTCATTTGCAGGAAGGCGAGCCGATCTATGGCGAGGACGAAATTACCGACCGCAGCGAGCGTTTTCTCGCCGCCGAAATCGTGCGCGAAAAGGTTTTCCGCCTCCTGGGCGACGAGATTCCCTATTCCATCAGCGTCGAGATCGAGAAGTTCGAAACCGAAGGCGAGCTGCGCCGCGTTTACGCCGCCATCATCGTCGACAGGGATAGCCAGAAGCCGATCCTGATCGGAAAGAAAGGCGAAAAACTCAAGGAAATCGGCACCCAGGCCCGCAAGGACATGGAAGCGCTGTTCGGCCTCAAGGTTTACCTCGAAGTGTGGGTCAAGGTGAAAAG
>CAMTYG010000080.1:0-2443 GCA_947085875.1 uncultured Sulfuricella sp. | reverse complement strand
GTCCGCCACCGCCGCGATGAACGATGAGCAAGTGGACCTGATTCTGGTGGTCGGTTCTGCTCTGTGCGAATGGACCAGCAACGGCTGGTGTGAATCGCTGCTGAACAACCGGCTGGTGCATATCGATTCCTGCGAGGCGCATCTGACGCGCTCGCCGATGGCGCGTCTGCACGTGCGCGGCCGTATCCGCCCGGTGTTCGAGCGGCTGCTGCGAACGCTGCGCAGGGATAGCACGAAAGAGATTTCCGTTGGCGAGAAGCGAAGATTCAGAAAAATCTCGGTTGACGATCCATTCAAATCCGCATCCGCCGGAGCACCCATCAAGCCCCAGTATTTGATGCGTGAACTTGGCTGGCGCTCTCCGCCCGATACGCGTTTCCTGGTTGATTCCGGCAACAGCACGACCTGGGCGATCCATCATCTGGCCATGCACGACCACCAACCCAGCGCCGGGGGCTGGATGCGCGTCACGATGAATTTCGCCCCGATGGGCTGGGCCATCGGCGGCGCGGTCGGCACCGCGCTCGCCAACCGTGCTGCGCCGGTGGTCTGCATCACCGGCGACGGCAGCCTGCTGATGAACGGCCAGGAAATGACCGTGGCGCTGACCGAGAAGCTCACCGTGGTGTTCGTGATCCTCAACGACGCGGCGCTGGGCATGGTGAAACATGGCCAGCGTCTGGCCGGTGCGGAGCAGATCGGGTTCGAGCTGCCGGCGGTGGACTTCCGCCTGTTGGCCGAATCCATGGGTGTTCCAGGTTACGTGATCCGCAGCGCCGAGGATTTTGACAGTCTCGATCTGGACGCGATACTGCAGAATCCCGGCCCGACCGTCCTTGACGTGCGTGTTGACAAGGAGGAAGTCCCGCCGATGGGGCTGCGCATGAAAACCCTG
Source organism: uncultured Sulfuricella sp. (assembly GCA_947085875.1). Classification (GTDB taxonomy): domain Bacteria; phylum Pseudomonadota; class Gammaproteobacteria; order Burkholderiales; family Sulfuricellaceae; genus Sulfuricella. The sequence goes on along the minus strand of CAMTYG010000080.1, from coordinate 1,548 downwards.
GGAACAGTGAAATGAGCGAAGAATTCATCCATACCCACATCTGGCAGGAAGAAGCCGAGCCTGACAACGCCTTCGCTGCGGCATCCTGCCATTGCCACGGCTACGATGTTTACGGCGACCTGCTGGTTCATGCAAGCTGGATCGAGTACCTGTTCCTGCTGTTTCGCGGCGAGGCGCCGTCAGCGCAGCAGGTCAGACTGCTGGAGGGCTTGGCCATGGCGCTGGCGAATCCGGGGCCGCGCGATGCGGCGGTACATGCCGCGATGTGCGGCGGCGTCGGCGGTTCCACCTCGGCATCCTGTCTGATGGCGGCGCTGGCGGTGGGCGCGGGCGCCTCCGGCGGCGCGCGGGAAGTGCGGCTCGCCATGGAAGACTGGCTGGCACGCGGCACTGATCTGGCGCTATGGCAGACAGGTCTGGCCGCAAAGCCGATGGCTGATCCGGCGGATGTCTGGCCCGCGCCCGATCATCCGCCCGGTTTTGACCCCCACGGCGTGCGCTGCACCGGCCCGGTGCAGCAAACCCTGGCGCATCTCGCCGGTGCGGGTTGCGGAGATTCTCTGGCCTGGTTGCAGGCTAACCGGCCGTCGCTGGAATCCGCCGCCGGGCTGCCGCTGGCGATGCCCGGCGTGGCGGCAGCGGCCTTGCTCGATCTAGGCTGCACGCCGGCGCAGGGCGAAATGCTGCACCTGCTGCTGCGGCTGCCGGGCGCCGCGGTGCATGCCCTGGAGCAAAAGGATTATGGCCACAAGAAATTCCCGTTTTTCCGCGTCGAACTGGAAGACGACCCCGGTCCCGCCGTGAAGACGGAGGGCCAGTCATGAAAGGACCGCAACTGCTGGAAGAACAGGTGGGGCGGCTCGCCACCCGCATGGGAGCGTGTTTCCCGGGCGAACGCGCGGTGTTCCGCGGCCACGACCTGCACGCATCGCTCAAGGACCTCGACTGGCTGGAGCTCTACCTGTTCGGCATCACCGGCCGCCGCTTCACGCCGCAGCAGATGAAAGTGCTGCATGCCATTTGCACCTTTACCAGCTACCCCGATGCGCGCCTGTGGAACAACCGCGTGGCGGCTCTGGCGGGCACGGCGCGCAGCACCGGCACTCTCGGCATCGCCGCCGCGTTCGCAGTTTCCGAGGCGCAGATCTATGGTTGGGGCGCGGTTTTGCGTGCCAGCGAGTTTCTGACCCGCGCCAGAATCCAGGTAGATGAGGGCACAGACCTGGCTGAACTGGTGCGCGCAGAACTTAAACGGCAGCGGGGCATCGCCGGCTACGGGCGACCGATCACTTCCGGGGACGAGCGCATCGCCCCGATGATGGCGCTGGTGAGCGAGCAGGGACTGGACGGCGGGCCGCATCTCACGCTTGCGTTCGAGGTGGAGAAAATTCTGCTCGCCGGGCGCTGGCGTTTGCATATGAGTTATGCCGCGTTGTCTGCGGCGTTGTGCGCCGATCTGGGTATGTCGCCGCGCGAGTATTATTTTTCCAGTATGCCAGCCTTCCTCGCCGGCATGCCGCCATGCTACCTGGAGGCGGCGGAAAAACC
>CAMTYG010000079.1:0-7946 GCA_947085875.1 uncultured Sulfuricella sp. | reverse complement strand
TCTTCTTCAAGATAATCGCCATAGACAGCATATGCCCTTGCCCTGCAGCCTCCACACACAGTTATAAATTCACAGGAGCCGCATCTGCCTTTGTATTTCTTAAAATCCCTTAATTCCTTAAAAAGCCCAGAATTCTCCCATATCTCTTTAAAAGATTTTTCTCTTATGCTGCCTGCAAATTTTGGGAAATAACTGCATGGTAAAATATTCCCATCCACATCAATTAATGCAATAAGCTGGCCAGCAATGCATCCCTTGGCGCCGCCTGTAGAAAACTTTAATGACCTGCGTTCAAATTTCTCGCCTTCGTCTCTTGACTTCTGAAGCACAACCCTGTAATAATGCGGTGCGCATGTAGGCCGCACAAGCATATCTTTTTCTTTTTTCTCCATCTGATAGTGCCATTCAAGCAGTTCCTCATAATCTTCTTTTGAAATCAGTTCATTTATTATCTCCTCCCCCCTGCCGGTTGGAACAATCATAAACATATACCACGCAGTAGCGCCAAGCTCTTTTGCGAGTTTATAAACTTTAGGGATTTCTTCCTGATTCCGTTTTGTAAAAGATGAATTTACAATAAATTCAACATTATGTTTTTTGAATAATCTTGCGGCGTTTATGGTTCCTGAAAAAGCGCCCTTTTGTTTCCTGAAATCATCATGAATTCCTTCTGATGCACCATCAAGGCTCAATGAGACAATCCTTATCCCCGACCCTTTAATCTTTTCGCATATCTCATCATTAACAAGTGTTCCGTTTGTTGCAAGACACATTCTCAATCCTTTTTCTGTGCCGTATTTCGCTATTTTAAAGGCATCTTTTCTTAATAAAGGTTCTCCGCCAGAAAGCACTATAACAGGCTTTGCGTAACTTGCTATATCATCTATAATTCTGTAAGCTTCTTCAATGGGAAAATCCGGATGCTGTTTTACCTCAAGTTCAGAAGAAGAACGGCAGTGGATGCATCTAAGATTGCATCTTCTTGTTATCTCCCACGCAATCCATTTTGGTTCAAATTTTGATGGCATATTTATTATTTTACATAAATCTTCTAAAAACCTCATTAGAAAGTAGAAGTCCTTTTCTGGTAAGCCTTAAGTAATCTCCATTTGAACGGTTTGTCCCGAAGCGTCGGGATGAACTATCAATTATTACCAATCCTGCCTCCTGAAGCTCCTTTATCTCTTTATTATAAAGTGTCAGTATATTCTTACCATAGGATTTTTGAAAAGCCTTTAAATTTATCCCTTCTGTCTTTCTTAATCCAAGAAAAATAGCCTCTGATATTGCCTTATCTTCTGTGATATCTTCAGAATCTTTAACAGGGCTCTTGTTTGCTGAAATCAAATTTATGTAGTCATCAAGAATAGCGGTATTATGATACCTCTTTCCATTTGCCCCGTTAGAAAGAAAATCTTGCCAGCGTTTTCTAACGGGGTTTATAAAAGAATGTGCCCCTAAACCAACTCCATAATATTCTCCCCTGTCCCAGTAATTAAGGTTATGCCTGCAGAAATAATCAGGCATTGCAAAATTGGATATTTCGTAATGGATAAAACCTTCTGCAGTTAGATAATCAATTGCATAGTTATACATTTCAATAATTTTTTCTTCTTCAGGTAATCTTAGACTGTTTATAAAATCTCCCCTCTCCCCTCGTGGGAGAGGGTTGGGGAGAGGGGGGTAAGGAGGAGCCTGCGGCCCCATCATTTGAAGAAGCGCCGGTTGAGGAAGTGCTCGTGCAACCGCTTCAAGCGGTGGATGAGTTGTTAGCCGAATCCCCTGTAGAAGTGGAGAGTTTTGTTCCTGAATGGGGCGAAGAGGTATTGTCTGAACCGCCCGCTGCGGCGGAGTTCCCATTGCCGGAATCCGTTGCGCCAGCCACTGCGGAGCCTGCCACCGAAGAACCTGTCGCAGAAGAACCCGCCGCCGCTGAGCCGGTTACGCTGGCGCCGAAATTTGTTCCTGAACCTGTTCCCGCGCAGCCCGTCGATCAGGACAGCTTTGTCGAAATTGAGGAAGAGCCGAAAAAACGCCGCTTTTTCTGGCTGTGGCTGATCGGCGCCCTCCTGCTTCTGGTTAGTCTGGGTGTTCAGGGGCTATATTATTTCCGCTCCGACCTGGCTGCCCGCCACCCCGAATTCAAGCCTTTTTTGCAGCAATTCTGCGGGATGCTGCAGTGCAGCATCCGCCTGCCAGCCAATCCGGATTTGCTCAGCATCGAGACTTCCAACCTCGAGGCCGACCCGCAGCAGGCCAACCTGGTTGCGCTCAACGCCATTCTGCGTAACCGCGCCAGGCTTGCCCAGGAATATCCGCAACTTGAACTGACCCTGACCGATACCCAGGACCGGATGATTGCACGGAGGATCTTCACTCCCGGGGAATACGCGAAGAGCGCCGACCTCAACCGCGGCATGGCACCGAACGAGGAGGTGACGGTGAAGCTGAACCTCGACTTGGGGGATCTGAAAGCGGCGGGTTATCGGGTTTTCCTGTTTTATCCGCAATAAATCTGTTCGTTGGTTACTTGTTTGAACGGGGGACGCATGACAGGAACCAAGACAATTGACTTTCACCAAGCGGCAAGACGCCACTTTAGGGACGCCGAGTTGCTGGCGGGTCACGCCAGGCAGGCAAATGCAGGACATTTGTATGGTTTTGCAGCGGAGTGCGGGGTCAAGGCGCTCTTGGTGTGGAAGGGCTATCCATCCGATCCGGTATCGGGTGAAATTATCGAGAAGAGGCCAAAGAAATTTCGCGTCCATATCCATGGACTGACAAAAAACATAAACATGGTTTACACATTTCTGGACGGGCGAGGCGCTGCAAAATATCTTGCCATGATCCCAAGCATTGGAGATTTTTCCGATTGGAAGACAGATCATCGCTATTACATTGAGTCGGCTTTGCCACCTTCCGTTTTAAACTGGCGGAACGCTTCCCGGGAGATAATGCAAATGCTCGACCAGGCCATGCTCGATGATGGAGAAAAGATATGACCAGAAAAACAATATTTTTCAATGATGCGCTGAAAACAATAGCCGATATTCTCGCGGGAGAAACATTTCCGGCAGGCATTGTCCCGTTGGTTATTCGAGACATCCATGGCCGCATTCGTATCGCGCTGAATGCTGAAAAGGAAAAATATCAGGCAATTGCGTCGCGCCTTACGGAATGCGTAGAGAAACTTGGCGCGTTTTCTGGGAATGGTGGAAAGGGAGTGCTGTTTCCGGAAGATTTTTTTGATCCTGATAGCGTGTTCCAGAACCCGGACATCCTCGACCTGTACTTGCCTGGATCAAGCGTGCCGATTCGTCTTCTTGATCGCCAGATTGTCGGTCAGGACTGGCTACGCCCTACCGAGACGGAAAATAAGGTGCCTCGCCTAGTGTTCTTCGGCCTCAAAGGGGGTGTCGGACGCTCCACCGCACTGACCATGCTGGCCTATGACTTGGCACGTTCAGGGAAGCGCGTCTTATTGATTGATTTCGACCTGGAATCGCCAGGCCTCTCCGGCTTGCTACTGCCGCCTGATCGTCTCGCCGACTTCGGAATGGTGGATTGGTTTATTGAGGACGCGGTCGGCCAGGGTGACCAAGTTCTCAGCCGCATGATTTCGGTGAGCCCGCTATCCGAACATACACAAGGAGAAATCCGTGTGGCGGCAGCAATGGGGATGGACGAAGATTTCTATCTGGCGAAGCTGTCCCGTGTCTATGCGGATATAGCCCGGGGTGATCATGTCGAGCGATTTTCCCAACGGGTGAGCCGCCTTGTGAGCGCGCTGGAATCTCAAGAAAAACCGGATGTCATCCTCATCGACAGCCGCGCTGGACTACACGACCTTGCTGCAGTGAGCATCGTTGGCCTTGCGACAGTTGCCTTGATGTTTGCCACCGATACCGCGCAAACCTGGCAAGGATATCGCTTGCTCCTTTCCCATTGGCAAATGCATCCAGTAGTATTAAAGGCTATCAGGGATCGACTGGTCATGGTAGAGGCGCTCTTCCCGGAGAATGACCAAGCCGGTCGGGCTGACCGGTTTTTGGAAAACGCTTACACCTTGTTTTCCGAGACAATCTACGAGCCAATCGAGCCCGGCACAGAACCTGAACCTGAAGTGTTTAACTTCGACATGAATGATGAAGCCGCGCCGCACTATCCGTTGCGCATTAAGTGGAACAACCGCTTCCAGGAATTCGATCCCTTGCTGCTCCCGAAGGGCATCCTGACCGATGCGGACATTGCGGCAACCTTCGGTGGTTTTCTTGACGGTGTGAAGCGCCTAATCGAAGGAGATACGGCATGAGCAAACCTTTTCCGAAGGTCGAAACACGGAAGGCGTTGGTCGAAGCGCTCCCGGAGAATGATCAAGCCTCTTCATCCCCTTCGGCAAGGGTTGCTTTTACCTACGTTCCTCCGAGCCATGCTCGTGCCCTTGACCCAGATAACACACTAGTCGAAGGGATACGCGGCGCAGGCAAGAGTTTCTGGTGGGCGGCACTCAATTCCGAGGAGCACCGACGATACGTTGCCTCGGTATTCCCCGAAGCACGCATTGGCGTCAATGTCGAAACCTCACAAGGATTCGGCCCTCAGTTGCCGCCAGCAAAGGCCCCCGGCAAAGATACACTCGTGCAGCTGGCCGAATCGTTTGAACCTCGCCACATCTGGCGAGCAGTGATAGCGACGCACACCGATTTTCCCGATCCATTTCCACGCAATGGAAAATGGCCGGAAAAAGTGCAGTGGGTTACGGATAATCCTGAAGATTACGATGAAATGCTTTATCAGGCGGACGAACGCTTGGTACGTTCAGGAAAAACGCGCCTGATTTTATTCGATGCCCTTGACCGCCTTGCCGACGATTGGCCGCGCATCCGCCCACTTGCCCGCGCCTTACTACAGGTGGCGCTTGACTTGCGTTCTTGCCGCAGCATCCGGGCTAAACTTTTCGTCCGCCCGGATATGCTTGAAGACCGGGAGGTGCTGGCTTTTCCCGACTCGTCCAAGCTACTTTCAAGAAAAGTGGCTCTGACTTGGCGACGGGTCGATCTCTACGCGCTCCTGTTCCAATGCCTCGGCAATGCACCAATCTCGGGCGAGGCTTTTCGCAACCATTGTCACAAGGTGTTCAGCCTTGCGTGGAACCAGGACGCGGCAAGCAATGCCTGGATATTGCCGCACGCCTTGCGTACCGATGAAGACGTACAAAAAGAAATCTTTCACGCTATTGCCGGGCCAGCCATGGCCAGCGGCCCCAGCGGACACAAGCGGGGCTTCCCCTATACATGGCTGCCCAATCACCTGCTGGATGGGCGCGACCAAGTTAGCCCGCGTAGTTACTGCGCGGCCTTGCGGCACGCTGCAATGCTCGATGTTCCAGAAGAATGGACTTACCCGCTGTATTACAAGGCCATTCAGACCGGCGTGCAGGAAGCTTCCCGCATTCGCGTCAATGAGATTCGTGAAGATTATCCATGGGTCGAACTAATCATGAAGCCGTTGTCTGGCCAAATCACCGTTCCTTGTGTTGCTGAAGAAATTCTGGGTTTGTGGCACAAAGAAAAAACTATCGATAATTTGCGTAATCTTGCCGAGCAAGGCGATAAGGTTAAATTGCCGCCGCAGCATCTGGACGAAGGGCCGGAGGGGGTTCTCCAGGATTTGGAGGGACTTGGCTTGTTCCAACGTCTAGGGGGTGGCCGTATTCAGATGCCGGACGTGTATCGGATCGCCTTTGGCCTGGGCCGCAGAGGGGGTGTGAAGCCCCTGAAATAACGATGAACAGAAATGGGTATTCGGGCTGCCGCCATTGTCATGGCAAGTGGGCTTAAGGTATAGTTCGGTTGCCGTAAAAAATCATGTGGGAGAGCGTGCGAAACGATTTCGCACCGCCGAAGGCGCAAACACCCGTAACCGCTCAGGCATCAGGAACCGCATGGTTAGGCAACTCTGGAGAGAGGCGGCTAGTCCGTCCACCGAAGGGGCACGCGATGGTATAACCATCGTAATCTCTCAGGTACACAGGACAGAGGGGTGAAGCCGGATAGCCGGCTTCACCCCTTTTTTCATTTCTGGACCGGGACTAACAATAATGCTGAAACAAACGCCACTCAATCAAACCCACCGCGACATGGGCGCCCGCATGGTCGATTTCGGCGGCTGGGACATGCCGGTGAACTACGGTTCCCAGATCGAGGAACACCACCAGGTGCGCCGCGCCGCCGGCATGTTCGACGTCTGTCACATGCTGGTGGTGGACGTCACCGGTAGTGGCATCCGCGAATTTCTCCAATATCTGCTCGCCAATAACGTCGACAAACTGAAGGAGCCCGGCAAGGCGCTCTATTCCTGCATGCTGAACCCGGCTGGCGGTGTGATCGACGACCTGATCGTGTATTTCATGCGTGAGGACTGGTTCCGCATCGTGGTCAACGCCGGCACGGCGGACAAGGATGTGGCGTGGATGGAGCAGCAACGCGCTGCCCGTGCGCCGCAACTGACCCTCCGGCCGCGCCGCGATCTGGCGATGATCGCGGTGCAGGGCCCGCAGGCGCGGGAGAAGGTGTGGCAGGCGATCCCCGCCGCCCGCGCCGCGACCGAACCCCTCAAGCCGTTCCAGGCGGCCGAATTCGCCCAGTATTTTATCGGGCGCACCGGCTACACCGGCGAGGACGGCTTCGAGATCATGCTGCCGGCTGCGGAAGCAGCAGGCTTGTGGAAGACGCTGAATACTCTGGGTGTCGCGCCGATCGGTCTGGGTGCGCGCGACACGTTGCGCCTGGAAGCCGGGATGAATCTCTACGGCCAGGACATGGATGAGGACGCGAACCCGCTCGAAGCCGGGCTGGCATGGACGGTGGAGTTGACCAGTCCGCGCGACTTCATCGGCAAGCCGGCGCTGCTGGCGAAGCCGGTGAAAATGCAGATGCTGGGGCTGGTGCTGCTCGACAAGGGCGTGCTGCGCGGCCACCAGAAAGTGGTCACCCCCCATGGCGCGGGCGAGATCACCAGCGGCAGCTTTTCTCCGACCCTGAACCAGTCCATCGCCTTCGCCCGCCTGCCGCTGGAAGTTGCCGTCGGCGACGTGGTGCAGGTGGAGATCCGCGACAAATTGCTGAATGCAAAAGTGGTGAAGCTGCCCTTTGCACGCAATGGCAAGGCAATGATATAAAAATGTAGGTTGGGTTAGCGGCTTTATCGCGTAACCCACCAGAAGTAGGCGCCTCTAGGCGACAAACCCAAGCACCAAAACCAACATTTTGAAGGAAGTTTGGGTTTGTTGGGTTACGGCGCAAAAAGCCGCGCCTAACCCAACCTACATAACTCTGTGGCTTATTTGATTTAGGAGAAACATATGAGCATTCCCGATGATCTGAAATACACCAAGTCCCATGAATGGGTCAGACTTGAAGCGGATGGCTCGGTCACGGTCGGCATCACCCATCATGCTCAGGAACTGCTGGGCGACATGGTGTATGTGGAAAACCCCGCCGTCGGTCGCCAGCTTGCCGCCGGCGAAGAATGCGCGGTGGTGGAATCGGTCAAGGCGGCTTCAGACGTCTACGCACCGGTGGCGGGCGAAGTGGTTGCCGTCAACACCGATGTGGTGGATGCGCCCGAAGCGATCAATCAGGATGCCTATGCGGCCTGGATGTTCAAGATCAAGCCGGGCAATCCCGCCGATTTGGACGGGTTGCTCGCTGCCGCTGCCTACCAGGCGCTGGTTGAAAGCGAAGCGCACTGATGTATTCGTGAGGGGTGAGGCGTGAGGGGTGAGGGGGAAAGTCAAAAACGGTGCGGAGGGGTGTGACCTTCCGCCTCACCCCTCACCTTCTCACCCCTCACCCTAACCCCCTCTCCCTTTTTCAGAGAAAAACCATGCCCTTCATTCCCCACACCGAAGAAGACATCCAGGCCATGCTGGCCAGCATAGGCGC
>CAMTYG010000078.1:0-1993 GCA_947085875.1 uncultured Sulfuricella sp. | reverse complement strand
CGGGTATGACGCACCCACCTTCACGCTTATGCCTGTCGGATTTACGTCACGGCGTTCCGTACAAGTTTCGGGCTTTGACGATATTGGCCGCCTTACCCCGCCGTGCCGCCTCATATCCGCTTCCTGTTCGTCAGGCCAGCGCTTTGCCTTCGGCTTCCTCCAGATTCGCAGTCGCCCGCGACACCCTTGCCGTTCGGCTAACTCTTCCCCTTGTCGGGCGAGTAGAGGACTTTCACCTCCAAGTAAGTGCGCCCTGCCGGGCGCACCAATAAAAAACGGGCCTCCGAAGAGGCCCGTTTTAATCTTCACACTTCCAACCGGACTAAGCCGGCGAGAAATTAGAAGGTAGGGTGGGCACGTCTCTGTGCCCACGCGGAGAATTCGGCTGACCGCGTGGGCACAAAGACGTGCCCACCCTACCGGGCTTCATTACTCCACACCCATTCGAGGTCGTTAAGCAGCCCGACGGCTTGGCAAACGTACGTCCACCACGATTTCGGCGTATGGCGCATGGACGCGACCCTGTTCGTCTTTCTCCACGGCCAGCCACTCAATCAGCTTTTCCACATCACCGTGCACGTTCTTGTAGTCGCGATTTACCCTACGGGCGAGTTCGGCGATGGTCATGGGGCCGCCCTCGCGCAAGGCGGCGAGCAAATCCCATCGTCTGGGGGTGAAAACGGCGAACATCTGGCTCATGTCGTCAAAGCCAACGCCAAAATAGGGTGCAACCCTCTCGCCGCGATCCAATGCTTCCATGACTTGGGCGGCATGGGCCAGGCCAGTCTCAATACCTTCGCCCACTTTCACATTCAAAATTCGTTCGCTCATTTTTCGGCTCCCTTGACGTCGGCCATAAAGTCTGCCATCAACTGTTTCGGACTCTCGAAGCAATAGGATTCTTCCCTGCCGCCCAGATGCTTGTGGTCGCCCTTGCCGCGTTCGTTGTCGTAACCTACCACTCTATCGCCGTCCACCACATAGACCAGCCGATACTTGTAGGGATGTTCAGAAGGCGATACCGGACGAGGTACCCGCCAGATCACAATCTCAATAAAACCGCTGCCGTAGGATTCCTTGAGCCGGTAAAGTTTGGTGGCGCTCATAGGGTGTATTGCACCATATCCATTCTCTAGTGTAAAGCGGTAATCGGGGACACCAAATACACACCAGCCATAAAAAACGGGCCTCCGAAGAGGCCCGTTTTAATCTTCATACTTCAAACCGGACTAGCTTGCGATGCTGGTAGGGTGGGCACAAAAACGTGCCCACCCTACCGGGCTCGCCCATTCGGGCACGAGAGCCGGCGAGAAATTAGAAGCTCACTGCAACAATTTTGTCACCGTTGCCACAACCCCGATGCCGGCCGCGATTAACGCCCCTAGTTTCATGGTCAGCCGCAGCTCCATCATTTTCAGGTCATCCTTGGTAGCAAGACGCTCATCAATCAGTTTGGTTTGTTCTTCGGCCAGAACCTCCGCCTGCCCAAGCGGCATTCCGGCTTCGGTAAGCCGCTTGATAAACTTGTGCGTATCGAATGTTAGCGCGCTCATCTTGCTCTCCCAAATAAGTGCCCAGACTAAAGGATTCCTGCGGCCTTGTCCATAAAAAAACGGGCCTCCGAAGAGGCCCGTTTTAATCTTCACACTTCCAACCGGACTCGCCCATTCGGGCACGAGAGCCGGCGAGAAATTAGAAGGTAGGGTGGGCACGTCTTTGTGCCCACGCGGAGAACTCGGCTGACCGCGTGGGCACAAAGACGTGCCCACCCTACCGGACTGATGCCGCTTGTGAATTTCAGTCTAGCATAAACAACGGGCCTCCGAAGAGGCCCGTATTAATCTTCACACTGCCCACCGGACTAAGCCGGCGGGAACTCAGAAGGAGTGGCGCTAGCCCAGGGAAATCGCCTTGGGATCGGCACCCGCAGCAGCGTTTGCAACCGCGTTCCAGCCGAAGTTATACATACCACCTTGAGCATTGGTGGAATCAT
>CAMTYG010000077.1:0-3592 GCA_947085875.1 uncultured Sulfuricella sp. | reverse complement strand
GCGAATTCATTCGCACAATGGGCCGAATGAATTCGGCCCTACATGGAAATAACCTGAACCTGAGGAGGCGAAATCATGGCACATGAAGGTCTGCATGAAAGTGAAGAAAAACTAGCTCCGGCAACGATGGATTCCCACCGCGCCATCCTTTCGCTGATGGAGGAATTCGAGGCGGTGGACTGGTACCACCAGCGGGCCGAAGCCTGCGCCGATGCCGAATTGCGCGCCATTCTGCTGCATAACATGCATGAGGAAATGGAGCACGCGGCCATGATTCTGGAATGGCTGCGCCGTCGCACGCCCAGGCTGGACGAAATTCTGGGCACCTATCTGTTCAGTCAGGGCGACATTACCCAGGCGGAGAAAAAGGCGACCGGCAAGGATGCCGGCGAGGCGGCGGGGAAGGGTGGGGCAGATGCGCCGCGCCTGACTGTGGGTACCATGAAAGGAGCATGACATGAACAACACCAATCTTCCTTTTGACGCGGCCATCCTCGCACGCATGGAGGAGGTGGCTGTGGCCGAGGCGCGCAAGATCCTGACGGCGCGCCGTTTTTTACCGGTGGACGGGCCTTTCGGGCTGGGATACGTGGCTGCTCCGGCGGGTAATGACGACCAGCGCCAGCATGCTTCCCATGGCGCGACCACCATCATCTCGCGCACGATTCCCGTGCCCATGATATTTCGCCATTTCGCCCTGGGGCGCCGCCGCATTGCCGCCTATACCGAGGCGGGGCATCCTCTTGATCTGAGCCCACTCTCTCGGGCCACGCTGGAGGTTGCCGCCCGCGAGGAGGAGCTGATTTACCAGGGTGATCCGGAGTTCGGTCTGGCCGGGTTGTGTACTGTCGAGAACCGCAACCATCTGGAGGGAGGCGACTGGATGGACGTGGAACAGGTGCTGCGCGATGTACTCGCCGCCGTCACCCTGCTGGACGGCTCCCGCTTCCACGGTCCCTATGCGCTTGCCCTGGAGCCGAGACTTTACAATAATCTGTTCCGCCGTTATCCGGAAGGATCGGACATGCTGCAGATCGATCACCTGAAAGGGCTGTGCACCAACGGCATCTACAAAACCGATATGCCGGGTGCCGTGCTGGTCGCGCCGGAAGCCGGCGCCCTGCTCGTCGGAGAGGATCTGACCGTGGACTATACTTTTCCGGATTCGGCCCATTTCAACTTCGCTGTCCGGGAGTCCATCGTGTTGCGCATCGATGCACCGAAAGCGATATGCACGATCAGCCCCAAAGCGACGGGCTCGCGCAGCAAAAAATGATCGTGCGATCCGGGGCGCGTGCCGGAAGGGGTATGCCATGAATAAATTTGATTACGTGATTGTAGGTGGCGGCCTGGCGGGTGCGTCAGCCATCCAGGGTATCCGGGAGCGCGACACCCAGGGAAGCATACTGCTGGTCGGCGAGGAGACGCACCTGCCTTATGACCGCCCGCCGCTGTCCAAGAAACTCTGGTTCGGTAAAGCCAAAGTGGAAGATATCTTCATCCACGATCAGCATTTTTACGACGAGCATGGCGTATCCATGGTGCTGGGGACCAGGGTTGAGAAGCTCGACACGAAGGTGAAATCCATCGCCGCCGCGAACGGCGAGCACTATGGTTTCGGCAAGCTGCTCCTGGCAACGGGCACCCAGCCTCGGCGGATCGCCATACCTGGCGGAGATCTCGAAGGCATCTATTATTACCGTACGCTCGACGATTACCTGAGGATGCAGAGCGAGGCAAAAGCCGGGCAGTCCGTGCTGATCGTCGGCGGCGGCTTTATCGGTTCGGAACTCGCCGCCGCACTGAACGGCACTCTGGAAGTCAGCTTGATATTTCCTTCCGCCACACTCTGTCGCCGGGTGTTCCCGGAGAAGCTCGGGCTAGCGGTGCAGCAGCATTTTCAGGAGCGGGGAATCCGGGTGATTCATTCGGACTTCCCGACGGCCATCAGCAAAAGCGGAGACAAGTTCCGCACCAAAACCGCCAGCGGAAAAAACATAGAATCGGATCTGGTGATCATCGGAATCGGTGTTGATCCTTCCATCGATCTGGCCAAAGAGGCCGGGCTGGAAGTGGGCAACGGCATCGTGGTCAACGAGTATCTCGAGTCTTCCCACCCTGACATCCATGCGGCTGGAGATAATGCTTTTTTCCCCTACCCGGCGCTGGGTCAGGGCATGCGCATCGAACACTGGGATAACGCCCTGAGCCAGGGAAAGCTGGCCGGGCGCAACATGGCCGGCGCCCACGAAGCCTTCACCTATCAGCCCTATTTCTTCTCCGATCTGTTCGAGTTCGGCTACGAGGCCACCGGTGAAGTGGATACCAGCCTTGAGGTCTTTGCCGACTGGCAGAAGGAAAACCATACCGGCGTGATCTACTACCTGCGCGATGAACGCGTGAGAGGGGTGATGATGTGCAATGTGTGGGACAGGCTCGATGCAGCGCGGGAGCTGATCCGCAATGATGAGCGCGTAACACCTGAAAGTCTGCGCGGCGCCATCCGCTGATTTGAAATATCCAAGGAAGAAACCCTGCGCAGATTACCCTGCCACTGCTACAGCAATAAATCATGCCACCTTGCTGAAGATGTCGTTGATCCTCAGGAAAACCAGCGTAAAAAGGCTGCGGCCGTCAATGCCGTGGCGCCCAGGCCGGTCAGCGTGAGCCAGATTTTCCGGCGCAATGTGGCTGTCCAGCTTGCTGCGCGCAGGATGTAGAAGGCCGCCAGTGAAAAGCCGGAAGCGGCGCAGGCCACCTTGAGCGCCAGGGCGGCAACGGCTAATCCGCCGATATCGGGAAATTTTCCGTAATAGTAGAAGCTGATGGCTCCGAACGCAGCGCCGCTTGCGGCTTGGGCCGCCCACCCCAAACACACCAGCCATGCGAGGGAACGCTCCAGCTCCGGGCGCGGCGCCAGCCACAACGAGGCAACGGCGCCGCCAACCACGGCGACAGCGCCGAAGTTATGCGCCACCTGGGTCAGCGCATAGCCCAAGTTCTGCATGTCCACGGCTACTCCACATTCACCTTGACGCATTGCTCCACGCCGATCGGCGTATGCGCCTTGTTCACCACCTTGATGCAGAGCGTGTGCGGCCCTGGCGCCATGGATTCAAGAGGGTGACTTCCGGCGAGTTTGCGCAGGATGACGGCTTCCCTGTTGTCCACGTAAAGATGAATGTGATCGCCTTGCGGTCCGGGATTGACCTCGTAATCAATCTGTTTTTTTGACTTGGTGCCCAGCTTTTCCCCATCGTGGGGATAAGTGATCTTGGCGTAAGGCTCGCCCGCCGCAACAAACGGAGAAAATAATGCGAAAGACAATACCAACGCTACGCTTGAGAACAGGGTATGAACATTCATGATCGGACTCCTTTCCTTAATGTGGCCATTTTGAAAGGTAAGTATAGTAAGCGGCACCCAAAATACACTTAGGGATAATTCGTATTTTGCTAAATTTCGGGCTGCCTATAAAAAACGCAGGGCTGTTTCAAGTTGACTGACTGCCCGTGTTAATCAAGACATCCATAGTAGACAGCGCAGCCTACGTTCCCATTCCAGCCCTCGGGGTGGGTTGTATCAATAATGC
>CAMTYG010000076.1:0-31224 GCA_947085875.1 uncultured Sulfuricella sp. | reverse complement strand
GCAGCCGCTCCGGCAGCAGCGGGGGCGGCAGGCGGCTCATCGCCCGCCGATACGCCGGGGGCCAGCATCACGCCGGAAAGCAGCAAAACGGCAGCCAGACGGCGCCGCCATTTCCCCTCCCAATCACTCCTGCTCCGATAAATCAAGCGCCTCTCCTCAATCCGGGTCTAAAATTCGCTGCCCGTCGATTATAGTAATAGCTTACGGATTTCCACCATGTGTAACATAATCTAAACACTTTTTCGCGATTTTACAAGTCACTATCGTTAGGTCGGGTTTTATCCCGGCCTACATCCCCTTGCGATCAGTCTTGACTGACTACTTGAGAGAGAGAAAGGCAACCGAAGCCGGCTCCGCTGGTACTATCGGAACAACGTGTGTTTCTTGCGCGAAGACTCGCCATGATAATACTTGTACCTGAACAGCGCGTCCAGTCCATGACAATCCGCGCACAGCATGAAATCGCTGGTATTTCTCAGGAAGCTGGTGCGCGCATCACCCTCCACGTTGCGGCCTTCGCCTTCCTCGGCTTTGAGCGGGTTCCACTGATGGGCATTGTGGCAGGTCGGGCAGGTGATGACGCCGGAGCCGGTGCGTTCTCCGTCAAGGGTGAAAACAGGGAAATTCCCCCCGCTTTCGCGCCGGTTGCCGGGGTTGGAGATCACGTTTACCTTGGCGGGGTGGCTGCCCTTGAGCGGCAGCTTGGCGGCAGCCGCCTTGCCTGCGGCATGGCAGGAACGGCACAGGCGCTCCATGGCGTCATTGCCCTCCCCCGGCGGCCTCGCCCACAGGCGCTGCCTGGCCGCCGCGTTATGCACCATGTGGCACTGGCCGCACACGCCGGACTCTCTGGCATTCTGGCCGCGAACGTTGGTCGCGTCCGGCGCGGTGACGGCCAGGTCGTGGTCGGTATTCTTCACCTGCTGCTTGTTCTGGTGGCAATTGGCGCAGAGCTGGGGCGCCGGCCAAGCGGGCTGGCGCAGGAAGCTGTCGGCCGCGCCGCCCTCCACGTCCGCCCTCGCCCCGGCTTTGCTGGCGGGGTCTGCCGCATCCCACTGGTGCAGGTTATGACAGGTGGCGCAGGCGACCTTGCCGTTGACGGGATCCTTTTTGCCATCGGCGGTGTAAAGCGGCAGGGTGGTCTTGCCTCCGACATTCTTCAGGTCCACGCGCAGCGGGTGGCTGTTTGCGCCGGTCTGCTTCTTCGCCGCCATACCGCCGTCGCGGTGGCACTCGGCACACAGCACCTCGACTCCGTCCTGCCCCGGCCCGGTGGCGCGCGCCCACATCTTCGCGCCGTTACCGTTGTGAGGAAGGTGGCAGGAACCGCACACGCCGGTTTCCGCAACCGTTCTGCCCGCGAAGTTTTTCTCCTCCGGAGCCGAAATGGCGAGGTTATGCTTGGACAGCGCAATCGGGCCCTTGTCCACGTGGCAGTTGGCGCACAGCGTACCCTTGCTGTCATTCGGCAGGCGCAGGAAGTTGGTATCCCCCGTGCCCTTGGATTGACGCGGATCCCCGGAGGGGCTGCCCTTGGCCAGAGGCGACCAATTGTGGGGGTCGTGGCAGGTTCCGCACACCACATTGCCGCCTTCAGAAACAGGCACCCCGCGAGGGTCGTAGAGTGGCAGCACCTTGCCCGGCTGGCCGACGCTTTGCGGTGGCACCGACCACTTCCCGTCCCTGGCCGTAATGCCGACATTGGCGATGGGCACATCCAGCGGATGGCTGTTGGCGCCTATGGTCTTGTCCTTCGCCACGCCCTTGGAATTGTGGCAGCTCAGACAGGTGGAGGAAACCGGGTCCACCCCGGCCAGCGGCTCCCGCGCCCACATGCGCGCCCCCTTGCCATTGTGGGGCAGGTGACAACTGGCGCAGACGCCGGTTTCGGACGGGGTCTGGCCCCTGATGTTGCGTTCACCCGGCGCCATGACGGCCAGGTCGTGCTTGGTATTGACGACGCCGATCTTGTTTTTGTGGCAGGTCAGGCACAGGTCGGCCTCCGGGCCATTGGGCCTGCGCAGAAACTTGTTGCTGCTGCTGCCTTCCTCGCCCGGTTTCGAGGTTTTTTCCGGGTCGCGCGGATCCCACTGGTGCGGGTCGTGGCAAGTGGCGCAGGTGACCCGGCCTTTGCCGTCGCCCACCGACTTGACGCCTTCCCTGGTGTAGCCAGGAAGTGACACCTCCCCGCCCAGACGGGCCATGTCGCGTCCTACCGGGTGGGTATGCTGGCCCACCTGTTTGTCCTTGGCCAGTCCGCCCTCGCTGTGGCAAGTCAGGCACAGGTCTGCCATCGGGTCGTCGCCATGCTTCACCGGGCGCGCCCACATTTTCGGCCCCTGCCCGCCATGCGGCAGATGGCAGGCGCTGCACACTCCGGCCCGGCCCACTTCCTGGCCGTGCACATTTTTGTCCGACTCATTGACCAGCTTCATGTTGTGCTTGGTGCTCGCCACCTTCTGCTGATCGATATGGCAGGACTTGCACAGATGCGAATCCGGGTTGCCCGTGACCAGAAGTTTGGGTCCCGCCGCGGCGAAATGCGGCGTGTGGCAAGTCTGGCAGATCACGGCGCCGCCCTCTCCCAGCTTCGCACCCTTGTCAAGCAGGGCCTGCGGAATTTTCACTTTGTCGGGCCGGACATTGACCGGATGGGTACCCATGCGCCCGGCTTCGGCGGGAGTGCGTGCGTAGCGGTCAGCATGGCAGGCGCCACACAGTTCGGAATTGGGGTTTTTCACCGCCAGTTGTCTTTTCTCGGGCGCGCCATGGACGCGGTGACAGGATTGGCAGATAATGTTGCCGCTTTTGCCAAATTTGGAACCGGCCTCTGTCAGCGCATGCGGGATTTCCTTCATTTTTTGGGATACCGGATGGTTGCCCTCGTCCGGACCGGTGCCGCGCTCCAGATGACAGGCCATGCACATGCTGGATTCGATGTTTTTCATGCGCATGAACACCGGGTATGGCTTATCCCCTCCGCCCCCCCATTCCACCCCGTGCGCACTGTGGCAGGTTCCACAATAAACCTTGCCATCTTCGTTGAGCGGAAACACCTGTCTGCCCTCGACAGTTGGGATATTCACTTTCTCCGACGGCTTGACACCGATGGGGTGAAAATTCTGGCGATTTGTCCACGCGAAACGGGAATCCAGCACAAAACCATCATGACAGGAAAAACACATGCGGTCGGTACTCACCACATCCTGCTTGCCGGTCGCCTCCACCGGTCTGGGATTAAAAGGGATCAGCGTCGTGACATCCTTGCGGTTGAAATCGACCAGCCACGCGATGTGGCAGTTGGCGCATTCACGCTGCGGCGAAATTTCCCGCGCCGCCTCCGCGCCGCGCACCAGGGTGAACAGGAGCATGAGCATCAGCACCCGTTGCATTATCGGCCCGCCACCGCAACATCCCGTCAAGCGATCGAACATTCCACTCACCGCAAGCTGAACACGGAAACCCTGTGCGCCAGCCCGTCCGCACCGATCGCCACATCGCCGGGCAGGAACAGCGCACTCCCGCCGCCGCTAACGAGATCGGGCAGATGCCGCGCCTCGGCCGGTCGTGCTTCCGCCCCCGCCATACCATTGCCAGCCAGGCAGAGCAAGGCGCACAGCGCCCATCTCCGGGCCACCCGATGCAACGGACTGCGGCTCACGTTACGGTGTCGTGGCAGCCTTGGCCGGCGTATCGAAGGTATTACGCCACCAGGTGCGCGGATCGCGCTTCATTTCCTCGGCAGTCGGCTCCGGCGCTTTCTCGGACTGGCCGAACAGCACGCCCTGACGTGACTTGTTGGCATCATCGAGGAAAATGGTGGGGATATAGAATTCCTTGTATTTCTGGACGATGCCGACGATGTTCACATTGGTCAGAGCACTGATGCGCATGTCGGAGAAGCCAAGTGCGCGGAACGGCACGAAGCTTTCCTTCTCGCCAGCGTGGCAGCGGGTGCAGAAACGTCCGATCGGGTTCACCTGGCTGTGGAAAGCCTTCTTGATCGCGCCCATATCATGATCGGAAAGCTGGTTGCGCAGCTTGATGAATTCCTGCGCCTCCGGCGCATCCTCGGTGATTTCCAGCAATGCCTCCCGCCCGTTGACGTTGGTATATGCCACGATCTTGGAATAATAGTCGTCCGTTTCGAGCAGAAAACCGGTCTTCGGGTCAACATCTGTCCCGAAAGGCTTGCCATTGACCTCGATCCCCGAATAGTTGAGCCAGCGCAGGGTCATGGTGCTTTCCGCCACCTTGCGGTCGTCGGTGTGGCAGGTCATGCAGCCGACGAACTGGGTGTGCATGTTGAGCAGCGTGCGGATCATCGGTTTTTTCGCGTGCGGGTATTCGCTGTGGCAGGTGTAGCAGATCGGCCGTTTTCCCAGAGCCAGCGGATCGACCTTGGGCATAATGTGGAAGTGTTTGATCCGTTCCTTCTGCCGTTCGATGTCCAGTTTGGCCAGAAGCTTGGGAGCTTCGGGTTTTTTCTCGGTGCCGATCATGGAATAGACGGAAGAAACCAGCAATACTGCAATGACGACCCACAGCAGAAAGGACACCATCCACGACCAGACGGGGTGGTTGCGGCGGATGCCGGAAATGCTGAAAAGATCGCGCCGCACTTCGCCCGGGATGCGCGCCTTATGGTCAATAATGATCAGCACCGCAATGGCGAGAAGTAGAAAAACCACCACGGCCAGCGCAATAAAAATGCTATTGAGTTCAACGGTTTGATGCATGGTCAGTCCTTAAAGTTATCATCAGCCCTGGGTCAACATCAGCCAGATCGCGTACAGCCCGAAAGCGGTCCACGCCAGCACAAAAACCAGCGAGCCGTAGGCCAGTGCTTTTTGCCAGGGTTTAAGCTCGGTTCTCATAGAGATCGTTGTCCCGCCTTGTAATCCAGTAGTCGGTCTGCGGCACATCACCACCGGGCGCGGCAGCAAGGCTGCTCGCTCTGGTAAAAAAACCCGACCTGCGCCGCACGCATGCATCCGGGCAAACCACATCAATCATTAGACCGGGTTCCCCACATTTTCTTGCTCTCGATCAGCTTCCTGAGATAGCGGCGCTCCTCCGGCATGGTCACGATGCAGCGCAGATATTCGAGGAAATGCTCCTCGATCTGGTGCTCGCGCGTGATCTTGCCGGTCAGATAAGTCCATTGCATGGGAAAGCGACCCGGCGCCAGATGGACGTTGTACCAGTGCCAGAACGCGACCACCAGCAGCGCGAGCAAGGCTTCATGCGGATGGGACAGCCGCATCATTTCCTGGAAATGCGAGGCCATCTCCACAGGCAGGATGCTGGCCCACACGTCAGGAAAAAGAAAAGTTGAACCGGAAACCACCATCACCGTGTTGCCGAAGCCTGCAGCGAAGTAGTGTATTTTCTGTTTGTACATGAACTTGTCCATTTCGGGGCGCATGCTACGTTTGCCGCCGAAAAACAGCATGTCTTCCTTGAAGTCGCGAATATCCTTCATGCCCGGCAGGACGGTGCGTCCCATTTCGAAGATGCGGGCACGCACTTTCATCATCGAGCCGATGCCGATGGTGAGGAAGTGGTAAACCATGGCGAAAATCATGGTCACTGCGAGCGTGCGGTGGATCACCCGCGTCACATCCAACCCGCCCAGCAAGGAGTTGAACGGCTGCGCCCAGAAGGCGGTGTTGTAGTGGATGGGCAGGCCGGTAAAGGCCAGCAGCAGGAAAGTGCTGAAAATCAGCAGATGCTGGATGCGGATGTGGATGGAGTAGCGATAAAAGTCGCCAATCGGATTTGAATCCACGTTTTTGTACAGCATCGAGCGGTCATCCGGCAGCAGGGCGACCACCTCCTCGATGTCCTGCGCCTCCTCTGGATTCACCCTGTTGTGGCGCTTTGCGGTGTCCAGCACCTCGCGTGCTTCTTGTGATAGCTTCATGTTCAGCGTGTCCTTTATGCGTCAACTCTTAGTAAATTGCATTATCTTGCAACCCGGAGGGTCGGCAGGCCGGGCTGAAGCCCGGCCTGCCTCCAATGGATTTCACGAGGAAATGCGATTGCTCTTGCGCCGGGTGCTGCGCCGCCACCACGATGACCCATCACGGAAGCGCCAGCTTACCCCGTCGCGCCAACGGCCCCAGGTTTCGACCCAGGACATCCCCACCAGCAGCAGCAGCACGCTATCGCCCACGATGGTATAGATCATGTCGGCATAATGCTTGAAGACGTTGTCTTCCCTCTTGCTGGAGGGATGCGGGTCAAGCTCGGCATAGTTCTTGTCCGCCCTGATGTGACACTGCTTGCAAGTCTGCACCCTGTTTTCCGCGCTCACCGCCGAGCGCGGGTCGCGCGACGGCAACAGCTCGTGCACGCTGAGATAGTAGTTCACGGCGGAGGCATGACAATCCAGGCAGTTGGCCACTTTGGCACTGCCGTACTTGGCCATCTTGCCGTGAAAGCTTTCTTTGTAGGATTCAGCCGCGATCAGGAATTTCCGTCCCAGCTCGCGCCCCTCTTCCTTGGCCGACTGCTGGTGGCGATCCAGCATCTGCTTGTCGGAGTGGCAGGAAGAACACATCTCGACAATTTCCTGCGAGGAGCGTCTGACTTCGCGGATACGACGGCTGGTGTGGTTGTACCATTTCTCCGCAAACTTGACGTCCTCGTGGCACACCACGCAGCGATCCACGATATGCTTGGGCGGAACTTCTTCCTTGGGGTTGTAGAGCGGGTTGGTATGGCATTGGATGCAATAGGGTTTGTCGGCGTCATTGCCGCTGGCGACTTTCTCCCGGCCATGGACGCTTTTCTTGAATACGTCATAAATCGGTTTGTGGCTGAACGGTTTGCCGGTGGCGGGGTTCTTGATCGAATGGCACTCCGAGTTACAGGTCACCCCCTCTGTGACCGGCTTGTGAGGCAACTCCTTGATATAGCTGTGACAGTCGCGACAGGGCACATTGCGGTGCACGGTTTTGGAAAAAACGTGCGGCATCACATAATAGGATTTTTGTATTCCCTCCTCGGTAACGCGCCCCATTTTCGGGTATTTGTGGCACATCAGACAGGCTTCATCATCCTCGAATGCCAAAGCCGGCCCGGCAATCCCCAGCAACAGGGACAACATGCCTGCAACGCACCATCTGATCAGCATCTCCATGCTCTCTTCCTTTATTATCAA
Source organism: uncultured Sulfuricella sp. (assembly GCA_947085875.1). Lineage (GTDB taxonomy): Bacteria > Pseudomonadota > Gammaproteobacteria > Burkholderiales > Sulfuricellaceae > Sulfuricella. The sequence goes on along the minus strand of CAMTYG010000076.1, from coordinate 24,056 downwards.
TCGCAAGGTTAAAACCACCGGCTTTAGCCGGCCAGCTTTAAAGCTTTGCTGTTTTTAGGCAAGCGTGGAAGATCCGTAGCTTGTTCTTCCTTGCTGGTTTTGCGCACTTTGCCTGGAGCGAGGCAGAGGGCTTTAGTCCTCTGCGGCAACAGGCTGCGCCAACCCCAATGCTGTTCACTTTAGCCGTTCGTGGTGAGCCTGTCGAGCCACAATTTCCCTTCGACAAGCTCTCAAGGCGAACGGTCGGGAGAATCTAAGTGAACTGCATTGGCGCTAACCCACCGACTTCAGTAGATGATAGTTCAGTGTTTCTGCAATCTTTGGCCAACATCGTTCAGTCAAGTCTGATTGTCTGGATTTATCCCAACCTACAAATCCTTCCCCTTGTTGTGGCAGGTGGCGCAAAATCCGCCCGCTCAATGGCCCCGCAGTACGATGGCAGCCTTCATTCCTTGAACCGCTCCAGTACCGCCTCCGGCAGCTTGACCCGATGATTCGAGCCATCCGATTTTCGACCCAAAAACAAGATAATACCAAAAAGCTGGGAAAGTATGCCGGTTTGTTTAAAATTGTCAACGCCCTGAGCAGGCCTTGGCGAAGACCATAGAACGCCACTCCTTTACCATGTATCTTCGAGTAGCACAGATAGACCCGGACTCCACCATTGCCAACCGACCTCATTTCCTGGAAGTGCTCTTTGGTGGACCGAATGAGGATCGAACTCACGACCTCCGCATTGCGAATGTAAAAACACATTCAATAAAATCAAAGACTATAGCCTTGTGAGCATTTATTTGCCACAATATTGCCACACTCAAGAACGACAGGCAACACTATGGCAACTTTCCGCAAGCGTGGCCCATATCAATGGGAAGCGCAGATACGCCGACGAGGCTACCCGCCGCAGAGCAAGACCTTCGAGACCAAGGCCGAGGCGGAAGCGTGGGCCAAGATGATCGAGTCGGAAATGTCGCGCGGCGTTTGGATGAACCGCAGCGAAGCCGAGGCGACCACGCTCTATGAGGCGCTGGTGCGCTACGAGGAAGAAATTTCACCTGCGAAGAAAGGGGCTGCACAAGAGTCTTCTATCCTCAAGACCTGCAAGGCGATTGACTTGGCGAAGCGGCCCCTAGCCTCAATTCGTAGCGCAGATGTGGCAAAACTCCGCGATGAGTGGTTGAAGGACTACAAACCGGCAACGGTGCTGCGCCGCTTGTCTGTCCTGTCCCATGTGTTCAACATCGCCCGCAAAGAATGGGGCATGGAAAGCCTCTCGAACCCGATAGAGTTGGTGCGAAAGCCCCAGCCCAACAACGCGCGAACGCGGCGCATCGCCGCCGGCGAACCGAGTCGCGACGCTGAAAGTTCAGAAGATGTTGAATTGGATCGTGGCGCACAGGATGGCGAACTTGAACGAGCCGTGGCCGCCAGCGGTTCGGCGATGCTGCCATCCATCATCTGGCTTGCTGTCGAAACAGCAATGCGCCGGGGCGAAATCGTGACGCTGCGGTGGGAACACATTGACCTCAAACGTCGCGTGGCGCATCTTCCCGCCACAAAAAATGGCAACACCCGCGACGTGCCTCTGTCCTCGCGTGCTGGGGCGGTTCTTCAAACCCTGAAAGACGCCGGCGACAACTCCAGGAACAAGCCAGACGACGGCGGGGAGGCCGACGTTGGCCGGGTGTTCAAGATTCGCAGCGATGCCGTCACAAGAGCCTTTGAGCGTGCCGTAACGCGTGCCCGCAAGCTCTATATTGAGGAATGCAAAGCAGCCAAGCAGCGGCCTGATGGCAAGTTTCTGACTGACCTACGGTTTCACGACTTGCGGCACGAGGCCATTTCGCGTCTGGCCTCAATTTTCCCCATGCATGAACTGACGAAGATCACGGGGCACAAAGACCCGCGCATGCTCATGCGGTACTACCACCCGAGAGCAGAGGACTTGGCAAAGCGCCTCGCCTAATCCAGACCAGTGTGCTCTCCCTCACAGTCCCACGATTTCCGTTTGCAGTTTCTCAGTTTTGGGTTCGACCAGGCCGAGCTTCAAACCGCGCCGGCTGCCATCACGGGCAGCGAGGTATAACTGAAGCGCCTTGCGAAGAATTTCACTCTTGCTCGATCCGCTTTCCTCGACGGCTTGGTTGATTGCTCGATTCAAATCGTCGGATAGCACCACTTGAAAACGGACGCTCATAGTGTGTCTCCCTCCCCAACATTCGTGCCAGCATCACCTTGCGCGGGCAGATGGTCATTCGCGATGCCACGGCCAGTCGCCCGTGCCAAACTGGCTTTAATCGTCAGCTCGGGCGTCATCCGGCCATCGACCACGGAATCGAAATCGGCGAGGCCTCGATGCGCGTGTTGGCCAACCACCTCATCGCGCGCCAAGTGCCGCTCTGCTTTGGTAAGCAGCACCCATGATGCGGCTCCCTTCATGTAAGAAAAACATTTTTCCATCAGTTACCCAAGGTGAAGCGGATGCTTGGCTGCTCATCCATCGAACCGATCTTCCATGTGTAGGCCTTACTGAACAGTCCTGGAGTGCTGCTGGCGTTGTGATTAATGACCTTGGCGTTCTCTGGTAGGAATACCTCGGCCTTGCCATTGACCTTGATATTCAGCGCCTTGAGTTGGTCGCGATCTTTGGGTTTCATGTTAGGTGGCGCGATGGTGTAAACCCCGTCTTTGCCATTGACCACTGAAAATACCTTTAAAGCACTTGCCTGCTGACCTGGCTTCAATTCCTGATCAATGGATATTTCGTAACGCCCCCCACCTGCGTAACGGATTTTTTGTACACCCGGGCTATTGGCGGCCTTCTGCGCTTCTTGCTTCAAGCCGGCTTCGTCTTTAGCAGAAAGCGAGCCTTGTTTCTGGATGGCAGCTGCGGCCATAACGTGTACTGCAGTTCCGTCGTATTTGTAAGTATAAGAGCCATCTGGTTTGACTTTTACAGAGGCCGAAAACTTCTCTGGCACCAGGCAGCCCGTGAGGGAAACCAAGGCAAATAATCCGACGAGCATTACCGCTGATTTGTTCATTTTCATTTCTTTGATCCTTCCTTGACTCCATCAAGTCCCCACTGCATGGGGTTGGCGGGCGGGGTAGCCGGGTACACGCTGCGGCGCGAACACAGGCTTGCGAACTCCTGCTGCGCGGCCTTGCTCTGTATGCTTTTGATGGCTTCTGTCGTACAGTTTTCGTCGTTCACAGCAGGTAATTCCGGCTCGCTGCACCCATACAAAGCGACGGCTGCAAATACTGTCAGCACAAGGGTTGGTGTGTTCATGGATCACGCGGCTTTCTGGCCCAGGGCTTTTTCGATTTTCTGATCGGTCTTGTACTGGCTCAGGGCGTACACCGCCCAGATCGTCGCGGGAATCCAGCCGATAAGCGTTATTTGTAGAAGCAGGCAAATAACTCCCGCTATGGGTCGACCGATGGTGAAGAAGGTCAGCCAGGGCAAGAACATGGCAATAATAAGACGCATAAAGAGCCTTTCAGGTTATGGAAAATGGGTCTGGTTCTTCGCCTCGAATGTCGAGGGCCATGGCTTTGCACACGCTCATGGAGTCTCGTCCGCCTGGAGAGCCAAAGCCACTAATGAGCGCCGCCGCATCGTTGTATATCTCAGCGCGGAACCATTCATGGTGTCCGTACGCACCAAAAGGAACGCATTCCGGCACGGTGGTTCTTGCGTCATGGAATGTACGCTTTGCCATGGTTTCCGCATCCATGGCCGCTCGCTTGTCGCCGTGAAAATTGAAACCGATGCTTCGATCAAGATCAAAGCCGGTAAAGCTGTAATCGCGTGAAAAGCTCGACAAACGATTCAGCCAGTTTCCAGAGTAGCCAATCTTTAACTTCGAACTGGCCGCGTGAACGAGGATGTAAACGCGGTAAATGGGAACATTGGCCGGCGCGTAAATACTCACTGGAACCTTCACTCGGTGTCGTTTCAAAAGGGTTGAAACGAACGGGTGCGATCCCGGATACCTTTGGCCGTTCTTCGACACGCTGGCAATCAACTTTTCGATGCCTATTTGATCGACCAGGTACAACAAGCGGCGGGCATCCATGTCGTTTTCAACGATGACGCCGTAGTGATCATCTGGCAAGCTCGGGAGGAAAGGGCTTGTGCCGGGCATTTCAAGCGGCGAACACGACTGCGACGTGCCCGGCCGAGGCCGCGCGGCGCGCCGGGCCAACAACGATTTGCACATCGCGGCCAAGCCGTGTCAGACAATCGAGCATTTTCGATTCGCTGATCCCGCGAAACTGGCCGCGCAGCATGTTGGACAGCTTCGGCTGAGTCATGCCAAGAACTTCGGCCGCTTGTTGCTGGCTCCATTTTTGGCTTTTGATGATTTCGCCGATCTTGGTGGCGAGCTGTGCTTTCACGATCATTTCATCGGCGTTGGCCATGCCCAAATCGGCATAGACATTGTCGGTGCTTGCTTCAAGGCTCATGCTCATGCGCCCTTGACGACAGGGGTGAAATCAGACCATTGCTCGATACGGAATGCACGAATGTCCCGCACCGATGGCGGAAACCACGATTGCGACTTGAGCGACTGAATGGCCACAAAGAGTTGCGCCATATTTTCGTCGTCGGTCACGTACAAACTGCCTTGCACGCGCCGGAATCCATACTGAGCCAGCGTGGCGCCAATCTCGGCATACGCCTGCGACACCCCTTTTGGGTGATGCTGTTCGGTATCCGCCACCACCAGGTCAAATGCGATGGCGTACATTAAGCGGCCTTCGGATCATCGTTCATGTGGGTCAGGCGGTACTCGGCCTTCTCGCCGGTCTCCACCAACACAACCTCGATCATCCAATCGCCATCGTCCAGTTGGCGAAGCGGTTGACCAACTTCGTATTTGGGGCCAAATGCGCCAAAGCTCTTGATTTTTCCGACCGGCACGGGCGGTGCTGTCATAACGGCCTGCATGGCGTCTCTCCTTATTGGTGGTTTTTGATGCGCTTTCCTATAGACCGAATTATATACAAATGGGAATAATCGCGCAATTTTAGCGGCTAAAATTTGTCTATTTATTCCACCTTGGCGCTGTGGCTGGCGATAGCCTCGACCACGGCTTCATTTTCCTGAATACCGTACAGTTCGGCATCTGATAGGCCGACCAGGATTTCATGCAAACGCACGGTTGAGACGTGTGCAGGCGGCTCGAAAACATACCCCGCCGCGATCATCTCGGCCTCGATTGCCTCTGTGATGAAAAACGGCTCGTCCTGGTGCGCGCTCATACCTTTGTCTCCTGGCGTTCGACCAGGTCTTCAATAGTGATAACGCGGTCGGTTTGTTCGCTCATGCTTCTATTCCTCTCCTCATGGGTTGATAAAGCGCACGCCAGCAGCCTTAAACGGGCTTGTGTCGCGGGTGGCCACGGCAATAGCGTCCTTTATTTTCCGTTTTCTAAGACGCCCCCTTCTTGTAAACGGCCAATGCTACGCCCCTTATCAGTCAAAACCTGCCCTCCAGTCATAGGCCATCTTGGGCATTGAAAACTAGGCCAAGTGTGTCGGAAGCAATTCGGCGAGTGAGCTGAAAAGCTGATTCCGGTGTTCGTGCAGGTGCTGAATTTGTTGGCGCCGTGTGCACCTGGTCGCACAGACTGTCCGGGTTATGGTGACCGTCGACAAACGCCTGCATGAAGGCTCTCACGATTTGGGCACCGCTACAGCCATCCGCCCGTGCAGCGGCGAGAAATGCCCGTTTCAGCTCGGGATCAAACCCTTACTGAGATGCTAGAAATTTTCTTTGTCATCGGAGTGCTTCCTAATCGTCAGGCTACCATCTCGTTCAGCAGCAACACCTTGGCCGACAGGCTGGCCGGAAGTTCGACCACGTTCTGTCCGCGTTTGGCCTTCGATGGCGCAGGCACGGCGCGTTTGTCCTCAAAGTAGAAATCGAGGGCAGATTCCAGTGCATCCTTCGCAGCAGCCAAGGCTTCGCCTTCGGTGTCTCCCTGGGTGATGACTTCGGGAATATCATCGAAGGTGACAACGAAACCGCCGTCGGCTTCGTCGGGGCTGAGGGTTACAGGGTACATAAACATGGTGCGATCCTCTCCGTTCCCTAAATTTTAGCCGCTAAAATCGGCGCACTATTGACACTTGAGGGGCGTCGGCGACAGTCCATCAAGTGTCAATAAAACAAGCACAGACTGGCTGCGAAGCGATTTGCCATCGTGCAGGTAGCGCGGTCACTCCAGGGATAAGTAGCGTCACGCCCTGCGTCTGGTGGACGCCATTACTCGGGCGGCCTGTTGTTTGATGGCTTCAATGTCGTGATGCTGCGGCTGCGGCCCACCGCTCACCTGGCAGTTCAACATGATGCAAGCATTCGTCATGGCATCGAGAAGATCCACAACCGCTTGGCGCGGACGGCGTACTCGGCCTTGGGTGTGGGCTTCGGCGACGGCCAGCAGGTCATTCAAGACGTGAGCGTAACGCTCGATGCGGTCATGGGTAATTGCGGTATTCATATTCTGTTCCTCCTGGCGTTAATCAAAAACAGATTTGGTGCTGGCCATGGTGGCGCCAGACTGCTTGCCGGATGCACCCGACGCTGTGCTGGTGTCATTCTCCCCGCCGCCGCCATTCGTTCGGTTCGCGAAGGCGGCAATCTCATCGTTTGCATCGCTGCCACTATTTCCTGCACCAAGGCTGTCCCCACTGAATGCGGGTTCCTGGTTGCGGCTGGCCTTGATAGCTGCCGCGACCTTCCCGCCTGTTGTCTCGCCAATGCGATCCAGCGCGGTATCTTTCATCTCGCCGGCCTTGGCTTTTGCAACGTCCCATGATCCTTGCGCCAGATTCGCGGCCGTACCAGCCGCCACCCTGCCGACTTTGGCCGCTGCCGAAGCCATGCCGCCTGATTTCTGTTCGCCAGGTGCGCCGCCACCATTGCTTCCCGATTGCTTGGCACCAGAACCGCTGTCACTTGAGCTGCCGCCTCCAAACGATCCACCGTCGGAGCTACCACCGCCTGAGTCGCCCATAGCCGCCGCAAGTGCGCTGCCACCGCCACTACCGCCGCCGCCCGAATCGCTGCCGCCTCCGCTGGCGGCTGCCATGAAGTCTTTGGAGCCACCACCGCCCGCGCTTTCAGAGGCGTTCGCTTTCGAGAAGGCCGCCATCACCGCCTGCGCGCCACCAAAGGCCGCAGTTCCACCAGCCGCCAAGGCGGCGCCACCGGTCGCAACGGCGGCCCCCGCGCCAACAGCCGCACCGGCAAGTGCCCCAGCACTGAATGAGCTGCCCGCACTTGCCGCCGCACCACCACCAGGAATCAGCCCGGCAATCATGTTGGGAATCGAATGGATGAGGACGACAAGCACCAGCGCAACGACGAAGATCACTAGCAATTCACGCATGGGCGCACCCTCGGCCAGGTCGGCGTGATACCCATCCATGATGGATACGGCCACGCCAATCAGCAGCGTCATGGTCATCAGCTTCAATGCGATGCCGGTCACGCTCCTGAAGTAGTTGATGGCAATATCTGAAGTCCACCGCGAGCCACCGAAGCCTAGGACGAAGATGCCGGCATAGGCCAGCACCCAAGCATTGACCAGAGCAAGCAGTACGTTAGCCGCCACCACCGCCATGCACGCGAGAATCGCCAGCGATGTCAGGAAGATGGAAAGGTTGTCGATGGGACTTGTAATGCTGTAGCTCTTGCCCGCCTTCACGAGAATGTCAAAGGCAATGTCTATCGGCCTGGATGGGGTCAGTTCTCGGGGTAAGCCGGATGCTTGCGCGCCGATCGTGCGCAATGAATCAATGATCGACATGGCGAAGCTCGGCCCGTTCGTGAGCAGCCACCAGAAAAACCCGGTGGTGATTGTGAACTTCACTAATTCGGCAAAAAACTCGCCAATGTCGGCCTTTCTCAAGGCCATCATGCCGAACGTCCAGACCATCGAGATGGTCACTAGCAGCCAGAAGAGCCAGGTTGCATATTCGGTGATCTTGACCGCCCATGCGCTGCTCTCATTCAAGAACCTGTTGGCCACTTCATCCAGAACACCACTGGTTTCGATGGCCGCCGATGCCGTCTGGGAAATCAGCAAGATCGACAAGAAAAGGCTCAAGCTTATGAGTACCGTTTTCATGTTTAGTACCCCTTGCTCTTTGAGCGGTCGGTAGGATCGCCCATGTCATAGAGTTTGTCGGCTTGCTTCTGCTGTTCAGGCGTCCTTTGGTTGACATCTTCGGCAGGTTTCCCACAACCAGCAAGAAGGGCGGCCGCAATAAAACCTAATGCAATGATGCGGCTCATGTTCAGTACCCCTTGCTCTTTGCGCGGTTGGTGGGGTTGCCCATGTCGAACAACTTCTCGTGCGCCGCCGCTTCCTGCGCTTCACGATCCGCCAGCGCCAGGTTCCTGGTGGCGATAGCGTTTTGCTGCGCGACCAGGAGGGCGCGAATTTGCAGGAGCTGGTTTGATTGATGGCTGGCAAGCTGGCTGGCATAGCCGAGCGCCTGCATCTGGCCGGTCGCGCCTTGAGCGCTTGATTGCAGTCGCTGCAACTGGCGCGCATCGTCCTCCATCGCTTGCTGCTGGTTTTTCAGGCCCTTGAAAAGCCCATCGTTCGCTTTCTTTTGCGCTTCCGAGCCGAAGCGCTGGGAGTCTTTCAGTGCCGCCCATTGAGCGGGCGTGCAGCCGTTGGCCGAGTAGCAGGGCGAATTGCGATAGAAAGCGGTGTCCTGGAATTTGCCCAGGTACGCATCAACGCTGCCGAGCTGATTCTCGTAGTAGCGCAGGGTATCGATGGAATTACGCAAGCCGCTCATGGTGGTTTGTGCCTGATCCCAGATATACGAGGCCGGTGCCAGCGTGTTTGTCAGCATGTTTTGATACTGCTGCAACTGCGTTTGATACTGCTGAATCTGCTTGAGCGTCTGCGCCACGTTCTCCATAGCGGAAACGATGGTTTGCCCCAGATTTGCGCCGTCGATGACGGGGATGCCAGCGTGCGCCGGCATTGACAATGCACTGGCCACCAAGGCTGCGGCGACGGTTATTTTAGCGGCTAAAAATTGTGTGCTTTTCATCTTCATAATTACTTCTCCTTGAGAGCTTCATCAAAAAATCAGTTAACTAATCGGCAGGTGCCGATGCTGTTTGACGGCGGTAGCCATCTGGCCTCGCAGAGCAGGAACCCCGTTGAGCACGAAGTGCGAATAAGGGGAAGTGAAGATAGATAAACGGCTCGCCGGTTAGCTAACTTCACCTATCCTGCCCACAAAACCACAGCGCATTTCCAGTACATTGTCTAGTTCAAAAACCGTGTTATTCCCGTTCCACAAGGTGGAATCAGCCACTGAACGAAAATTGCGCTTCAATAAAACGGATAGAACGAAAATTGCACAATTTCACGCCTGTTTTTAATCAAAAAAGTTCCTCTTTATTCGGAACGGGGTTGAAGGTGAAACTGGCCGGAGCGGTGGGCTTTACCATCACCGGCTCGGTCGGCTTGTTTGCTTTTTTTTCTGATGAAAATCCTGACTCTTTAAGACCTGACGCGGCCATTTCTTCAGGCTTCGAATGATTCAAAACAAGGGAATTCACATATCTTCGAAACGCCTGGTAGCTGAACGTCACGACACCCTCTTCGTGGAGAGTTTGGTACGCGGCAAGAATTGACCAACCGTCATCGAGTGCCTTTTCTACGTCACTCCGTATTGCCAGCAAAACGGCTCGGTTAGCATTGCTCCCGGACGGCGAAGGTTTGGCCTTTGCCCGCTCCGAAATCCGATCTGACAGGCTCTTTCCCATTACTTGTCACCGCTCTTAACCAGCCCACCATCGAGCTGGGTTGGGATCTTCGGTTCGACGGACTGCTTCGGCTTGGACTTGTTGCCGCCATTTTTTTGGCCGGTTGTTTTTACCGTGGCATCCTGGGCATCATGCGCATTCGTGATGTACCGCTTTGCGTATCTGAGGAAGGTTTCGTATCGGTACTTGAACCGCCCTATTTCTTGCAGATGCTCCCAAGTGGTCTTGTACGCATAGCCGGACTGGCGGGCCTCCATCACGTCAGCACGCACAGCCAGAAAAGCCACCAAAGCATTCTTGCGCCGATTCGTTTGGGCCGCCGTCCACTCGGCCAACTCTGAGGGAAGATTACTCATTCGTCGGTCTCCTTATGAAGCAGTTCACCGGCCAGCAGATCAGCAACCGCCTCGGTCGGAAAATGGACGCGCCGACCCACATAGACCTTTCTGTTATGCAGCTCGGATGCCCATGTCTCGGTACGCATGGACAGGACGGCACGGAGGCCGCCAGGCTTGCGCTTCAGCACCTCGGCCAGCTCTTCGATGGTTAGCGTCGGCCCGTATTTTTGCAGCAAATAACTGAGAGTCGAACTCACTTTGCTTTCACCATTTGATGTTAATTAGGGTGAATTTTGTGCTTGGCAAATGTAGAATGACAGGTAGCTTGGAGTTGTATTTTTTACTCGGACAAAATGCCCTAATCAGCCATGAAAGCGACCGCCACAGAGGAGCGACAGCGTAAAATCACGCGGAGCAAGGCGCTGGTGCACTTGCTCCGCGAGCGCGTAGGCGAAACGTCGATCTATGGCTTTGCCGAAAAATACGATGCTCTGGTATCGCCCATTAAGCCGACCCAGGGACAAGGTGGGAACGGATGGCAAGCTCTGTTCAATGGGCTGCGGCCGCTATCTGGCTCACGTCTCAAATCGCTATCAGCGGTATCCGTCTGGTCTGACGCGGAAAATCTCTACCAGGACGGGCCAGCCGATCTGTGGCGGGCGATGTGGGGGTCGCCGGATGAGTTACGTGCAGTCGTCGCCGGTGAACTGAAAACGTGGCGCTCCTTTGACGTGACGCTGGCCGAGTTTGAGGCCGATTTGCTTCTGGCCGAGATATACAGGGAGCCGCTTGCGCTGCAATACTTGGCGAAGGCCATAGCCCTGCATCGCCTACATCACGATCTGCTAGGTTTGGATGGCGCGGGGACATGTCGCTGCGTGCGGTGTTGCCTGGATGACGAAGACATTCGGGAAGAGTTAAGTGGCCTTGGCGTGCTCGATGCGGTGCGCGCTGACCTGGCAGTGGTGGCCGGTGACCCCCTCGCCAGCGCGACCGCCGATCAGCGATGGGATGCACTGGAAACAAAACTCGACTGGATCAGTTGAACTCCAAGGGGATGGCTTTAGCGGCTAAAGTTCCGCCCGTCATCCATCAGTCAAACATCGTCATGTCGTCACCCAGAAAGTGCGTGCGCCAAGCAGCACATTCAGCGCGGCGCTGTCAGTTATTTTTAACTGCGTCTCTTCCACGGCTGAAAGCTTTTTCTTGCGTTTGAACGGCATGGACACGGTCAGCGCTGCGCCGGAAAGTGTGGCGCGGATCGCGCGCGCCTGGTCTGCGGAATCTCATGCACCAAGCTACGGCTGCGCATACGCGCCCGGTAGCCAGCTTGTTTTTATCAGCGTTCGATAGACTCATTTCAAATACCCCTCGCCGGTTACATATAACCGTCAAGCCTTGCCTTGCCAGTTTATTGCATGTGCATTGACTGTGCATTGCACATACATTAGAATAAAAACTGGCCTAATTTCTCAAATAGAGGAAAATCCCATGACGAAAGAAGTACAGATGACGTTCCGCATCGAGCCAGAATTACGCGCCGAATTCACCGAGGCCGCCTTGCAAGAACATCGGCCGGCCGCTCAGGTGCTGCGCGAATTCATGCGAGCCTACGTCAACGAAATGCTTGAGCGTCAAACCGTGCCAGTCAAGCCAGCCAATGACGCCATTTCTGCCGCCGAACGCCGCCGTCGTGAAAACGCCGTTAATTTTGCGCGTGCGTCTGTGGGTCTTGAGGGCTTCAAACCGTCGAAGAAAGAAGAAGCCCATGCGCGCCGGTTTATTAATGGCGAAATCGAGCTTGCCGAATTCGTGGAGGTGAAGGCAAAGGCCAATCTTGAACCTGCCCACAGCAGGTAAGAGTGTGACACCTGACGAACGCGAGCAGCTTGAAGCCGACTACACGTTTAAGCGTGTAGTCGAGCTTGAGCTTGATCCGGTAAACGGCAATTTCGATGCCGTCCACCTCAAGGAAATCAACCGCCGAATTTTCCAAGACCTGCCCAGCGCGGGCTTCGATGATGTGACGCCCGGCGAATTTCGCCCGCCGGTGTCCGAGGGGAAGGACTGGATGAAAAATCGCTGTCTGTCCACCGTGGACGGCACGCTTTATGTCGCCTATTCACGTATGGACGAGGCTGCCCAGGCCAGACTGGACAAAGTGTTAGAAGATGCCAAGCCCGACATGCTGCGCGGCCTCAGCACGGTCGAATTCACGGCCAGCCTTGCCAAGCTTTACGCCGAACTCGATTACGTCCACCCGTTCAGCGACGGCAACAGCCGCACGCTTCGGACGTTCACGAAGCAACTCGCCAGGGAGTCCGGCTACGAACTCGATTGGGAGCGGTTCAACCGCAGCCCGGTTGGCCGCGATCTGCTCTACATCGCGCGTGACCGTAGTGTCAACGATCTGGCAAAGCCGCATATCCAGGATGAAGATGCAATGCGCAAAATCATCTACACAATGGACAGACTAGAAGGCAACCGGGCCTTGCAAGACTTATTGCGTGACGCGGTACGCCCGAGTCTGGCGGTAGCGCCCGAACGCATACAGGAAGCCGAAGCCTTGCAAGACGTGGGGTCTCGAAAAACGGAAAAAAGTCGCTCGCCAAGGCGCTGACGTGCCTTCTTGCAAACGGCATCAAGCCTGAGACGGCATTTCATCTGCTCTTGATCTGAGATTTCGTCGATAGGCGCACCCCAGATTTTAGCCGCTAAAATCTGGCGCACCGTTGACACTTGAGGGGCAGGTATCGCAGGCAGCCCCTCAAGTGTCAATAAATCGAGCGCAGACTGACTGCGATAGTGACCTGCTCCCAACTGCTACAACTAACCTCGCAGGCGCTGCGAGAGATTGAGCTATGTCGGTCGTGAACAAGTATTTGGTGGAGAAGAGGAGGATCGAACTCCCGACCTCGGCATTGCGAACGCCGCGCTCTCCCAGCTGAGCTACTTCCCCTAATCCGGAACAATTTTACCATCGTGCAGACAGCCCGGTAAGGTAAGAATAATAATGTTCTTATTCTTCTTACCTTACCGGAGGATTGCCTTGTATGTTGAGGCTGCTTGGCTTGCCCCCCTTCCTTGGCGTTCAACCTCTAAGTTTCATGAACTCGCTTGGCGAACTCGATGCGGAAAACCAATTTTGCGCGTGCGTTATCCACAAAGCAGTTCGGGTAGTAAGAGGTAGAAAAAGGTAGAAAAAGGTAGAGGGCGCATGACTGCCCCGGATGCCGCATGGCTATTGGGTTTTCAGGGATGAGGTGGAACGCTACACCGATAAAGCGGAATGCAACACCGATAACGGGGAACGCTACACCGACGTAGGCGGAACGTAACACCGATGGTTAAAGCTTTGTCCACACGGCTTGTTCTTTGCCTTTGGTACTACGTTCGATGCGACCACCGGCAATAATTTCCAGCCGTTCCAGCTCGCGCATCGCGGCGGCCAGTGCGCTCTTGAATTTGCGCATGGGGCTAGCGTATTCGAACTTGCGCTTTAACCAGTCCAGGGCGTAGCGCTGAACGGGGTCGGCTGAGGTGACCACCAGCCGCTGGAGGGCTTTCGCCATATCCTGCCCTTGCCGCATCTGAAGGCGTTTCTCCCAGTCGATCAGCGCAAACTCACGATTGCCGTGCATGTCTTTCCAGCGCGGATCAATACGTAGCGTGTATTCCTCGCGCTCATCGTCGTAGTCGAAGCCCTCGATCATGTGCAGCGCACGGCTGCGGCCAATGCTCATTTTGGGCTTGCCGCCGTTCGTCGCCTCGATCACCAGCATGGCGAAGGCAAGCGCCTCCATAGTTCGATGCAGCCACATGTACTGCCATTTGCCGGTGTCACGCCCGATTGCGCGCAGAAACGTGGCGCGCTTGATGCAAACAGGTTCGCCCAACGGAATTTTTCTGGCCTCGTGAATGGCCTGCATCCACACGTCAGCTTGAGCTTCGTCGAGTTGCTCGCCCCAGAACTTGATAACGGCATCGGCGCGGCTGACCAAGACCGAATCCTTGTGGATTATTTTCCTGCCGCGCGCCACCGGCGCGAACAAGCTGGAGCGCGCAATGTGGTTGGGCATCGCCCGCATGAAGTCATCAAAGCCCGGCAGAAACATCTGCTGTGGCGTGGCAGACACTTGCGTTTCCCTTGCCGCGCTTAGTTCAGCAGCCTCGGCGGCTTTCTGACGAACAAATGCGAAGGCATCGCGCTTTGCCGGACGTGGCGTTTGCCCGGCCTCACTCAAGGTGCCAGAAGCCATGACTACCCCTTTGCGCTGGGATGCGGAGGCTCGACTGCTGCTCCCGAACGTAATCGCTGCCTGGCAACTTGCTCCGCTTTAGTCGGGCGCCCGCGCCTTGGCTTGGCCTCCTCCTGTAAGCAAGGCGTGTCGTGTTCACCCGCAACGTGTTGAGCAAGCCACCGCTCCACGTCATCAATGCGCCAAAGGAGACGTTTTGTGCCGGGAAGCCGACAAATAGGAGGAAGGGACTGCGGATTGCGTGTGGAGTCGCTGCGGATGCTGGCAACGGATTTATGAAGGCATTGTGCAAGTTGATCGACCGTCAGAAGGACGGTCGCGACCGTAGCGACAGGTGTCTGTCTCATTTCGATAACCCAATAGCACGGCTAGGGTCATCAAGCAGTTGCGCCGGAGGACTACTTGGTATTTGACCTGGGCGACACCGAGGCCCGGCCTTTGGAGTGTGAAATCACGATGTCAAAGCGAACAGCAAGTTGCTGGGCTGCTAAGGCATCGAACCAACTGCGTAGAACGCAGTTGGTCGGTAATTGACCTGGGCGACACCGAAGCCCGGCCTTGAGGTAGTGAAGTCACGGCGTCAAAACAACTAGCGTGCCCGATTACGCCCAGGCAAGTAAAAGTCTACCAGCAATGTCGTGCAATGTCATGCGCGTGGCGCGAGCCTGGCTAAGCCACACCCGCCACAAATTTGCCACACATACACTGCAAATATCTGCACTCAAAAGCAAAACAACGCTTCACACTGCAAGGCATAAGGTGTTGTCAACATTGGATATTTTGGTTGCTTCGGTGAGGGTGTAACTCCCGACCTCCGCATTGCGAACGCGGCGATCTCCCAGCTGAGCTATCGGCCCTCGGTTGGAACGGGCATATTACCTTATAATCAACGCCACTTAAAAGCGCTGTTGAAGGGGTGGAAATGCAAAGTGCAATTTTTTCGCGGATAGGCTGGTTGCTGGTGGCGGTTCTGGGCGCGGCGGCGGTGGGCGGCATCGCCCTCAACCGGGGCGAGAGCATCAACGCCCTCTGGTTCATTGCTGCGGCGGTGTGCGTTTATGCCCTCGCCTACCGCTTTTACAGCGCCTGGATCGCGGCCAAGGTGCTGGTGCTGGATGAAACCCGCGCCACCCCGGCCGAGCGTTTCGACAATGGCCGTGATTTCGTGCCGACCAACAGGTGGGTGGTGTTCGGCCACCACTTCGCCGCCATCGCCGGGCCGGGGCCGCTGATCGGACCGACGCTGGCGGCGCAGTTCGGCTATCTGCCGGGCACCTTGTGGATACTGGCCGGTGCGGTGCTGGGCGGCTGCGTGCAGGACATGGTCATCATGTTTTTTTCCACTCGCCGCGACGGGCGGAGCCTGGGCCAGATGGCGCGCGGCGAGCTCGGGCCGATCGGCGGCATGGCTGCGCTGGTCGGCACGCTGATGATCATGGTGATCCTGATCGCGGTGCTCGGGCTGGTGGTGGTCAATGCCATGAAGCACAGCCCGTGGGCGACTTCGACGGTGGCCGCGACCATCCCGATCGCGGTGCTGGTCGGGCTTTACATGCGCAACATCCGCCCCGGTCGGGTGCTGGAAGGATCCCTGCTGGGAGTTGCCCTGCTGCTCTTCGCTGTGGCGGGCGGCGGCTGGATAGACCAGAATGCGACCCTGCGCCCCCTGTTCGACCACGATGGGCTGACGCTGGCCTGGCTGGTCATCGGCTACGGTTTCCTCGCCGCGATTCTGCCGGTGTGGCTGCTGCTGGCGCCGCGCGATTACCTGTCCACTTTCCTGAAGCTTGGCACCATCCTGTTGCTGGCCGTGGCTATTGTCGTGCTGCGTCCGGAGATCAAGATGCCGGCGCTGACCCAGTTCATCGACGGCACAGGGCCGATTTTCGGCGGCAGTGTTTTTCCCTTCGTTTTCATCACCATCGCCTGCGGTGCGGTGTCCGGCTTCCACTCGCTGATCTCATCCGGGACTACTCCGAAATTACTGGCCAACGAGCGCGACATCCGCATGATCGGCTACGGCGGCATGCTGCTGGAATCCTTTGTTGCGATCATGGCGATGATCGCCGCCACGGTGCTCGACCCCGGCGTGTTTTTCGCCATCAACAGCCCGGCGGGCGTGGTGGGCAAGGAGGCGGCTGACGCGGTGGCGAAAATTTCATCCTGGGGCTTTCCGGTGACGGTGGAGCAGATGGAATTGCTGGCCAGGGACATGGGCGAAAAAACCCTGTTCGCCCGCACCGGCGGCGCGCCTTCTCTGGCGGTGGGGATGGCGAGCATTTTCAGCAGCGCCTTCGGGCAGGGGTGGCTTTCGATGTGGTACCACTTCGCCATCATGTTCGAGGCGGTGTTCATCCTCACCACGCTGGATGCCGGCACCCGCGTCGGCCGCTTCATGCTGCAGGACTTTCTCGGCAACTTCTCTCCCAGGATGGGCCAGACTTCCTGGTATCCTTCCGTGCTGTTCACCAGCGGGGTGATTGTCGCCGCCTGGGGTTACTTCCTCTACATCGGCGTGATCGACCCGAATGGCGGCGTCAACATCCTGTGGCCGCTGTTCGGCATTTCCAACCAGATGCTGGCGGCAATCGCGCTGTCGGTCGCCACCGGCATCCTGGTCAAATCCGGCAGACTCCGCTACGCCTGGGTCACCGGGGTGCCGCTGGCGTGGCTGGCCATTGTGACCAGCACGGCGGCATGGGAGAAGATCATGAGCGCGGACGTGCGCATCGGCTTCTTTGCCGCCGCCAACGACATGGCGGCCAAGCTGGCGGCGGGCGAACTGCCGCCGGAGAAGGCGGCGGTCGCGCCCCAGCTGATTTTCAACCAGCAGCTCGATGCCTGGCTGACAATTTTTTTCGTGGTTGTGCTGTGGGTGGTGATTTTCGACATGCTGAGGGTGTGCGCCCGTCACCTGCAAGGCAAGCCGGTGCCGCCACTGAGCGAATCACCCCACGAGCCGAGCCGGCTGGTCGAAGACTGGGTGAGGGACTGACATGCTGCACAAATTCTGGCAATTTATCCGCAGCCTTTCCGGCGACGACGCCTACGAGCGCTACCTGCGCCATCATGCCGAAGCGCATCCGCATGAGGCTGCGCCAGGCCGCAAGGAATTTTTCAGGCGCGAACAGGAACGCAAGTGGAACGGGGTGCGGCGCTGCTGCTAACGGACATGGCGAGAAATGATGTTCATAATTCGGGCCGGAGCTTCTCGCCGTGTCCGTTCCCTCTCTCCTACCTCTCCCCCAGAGGGGGAGAGTGATGAGGTCTCGCTTCGCGATGTTCATGTTAACGGGGCAGGCGTTTTTCCACCCAGGACAGCAGATTGGGCAGGCGCGGCGGCGCCGCCAGCCAGCCGATTGCGACACCGAGCGCGTCCGCCGCCATGTCGGCGACCTCGAACGAGCGGTAGCCGGTGGCGCGCTGGGCATATTCCAGGGCGATGCCCAGCACCACCATGCCGAGCGTGAGCCTAATCCTTTGGCGCAGCGTTGTGTAGGACTGGGCGAGCCATAACGTCACCAGGCCATAGGCGGCGAAGTGGCCGAGCTTGTCGCCTTGTTCCACGTTCAAATGAGGCGGGGCCGGCGTCAGCGAGATGTAGACGATGAGCCCCACTCCCAGCCATCCTGCCGCCTGCCAGTAGCCGGTGATTCTCGCCGGGTTCAAGCGCACACATCCCGGTAAGCCTGCTCGCTGGCATAAGCCAGGACCGGAAACGCCACCACGAATAGCGGCATGAACAGCAGGATGGCGCCGGCGACACCGGCCGTCAATGTTATTCCCCAGGCGATCATCACGCCGAAGTTTCCGAAAACCGCGCGCACGCTGGTTCCTACAGCTTTCGCCAACGCCAGGCGGCGGCAGAAGATCAACGGCACCGCAAACACGGAAATGGCGAAAATCATGAAGGCCAGCACCGCCCCGGCGAGCGAGCAGAACAGGACAAAGGACAGCAGCTTGCCGCCCTCCCCCAGTCCGGCAATCAATTCCAGCGACCCGAGCAGGGGCGCGGTTCCGAAATACAGGCTATAGATGATGGCGGCATCGGTCAGCCAGGCCAGGAACAGGAAGGCGCAGACCACGGAAATGACCCATAGCGCCGCCGGGCTGCGCCGGAAGCCGCGGAAGAAATCGGTAAACCGCGCCGGTTTTTGCTGTGTGCGCAGGGAGGCGACATGAAAAAAGCCTGCCAGGAGGGCCGGGCCGACCAGCATGAAGCCGCCCGCCAGCGGAAAGACCATGGGTGCGATGTCCAGCTTTACCGCGCCGATCAACAGGATGGCGCCGATCACAGCGAAGATGCCGGCGTAGGCCATGCTGGCGTTTTGAGTCTGGCGGAACATCCGCCAGCCGTGGGCGATCCAGCCTCGGATATGGGAAAATGAAACCTTGCGATAATTAAGCTGTTGTTCCACAGTTCAAGCGCTTTTTCGGTATGCCCAGCGCAACATGGCAATGCCCGCCGCGATCATCGGCAGGGAAAGCCACTGACCCATGCTGAGATTGAGCGCCAGCAGTCCAAGGAAGCTGTCCGGCTCGCGGGTGTACTCGACCAGGAAGCGGAAGGCGCCGTAGCCGATCAGGAACAGGCCGGACACCGCGCCGGTCGGGCGCGGCTTGCGCGAGAACAGCCAGAGCAGGGCGAACAGCGCCAGGCCTTCGAGCGCGAACTGGTAAAGCTGCGAGGGGTGGCGCGCCACGCTGTCAATTTGCGGAAACACCACGGCCCAGGGTACATCGCTCGGTCGGCCCCACAACTCGCCGTTGATGAAATTGCCGACGCGCCCCGCCCCCAAGCCGAGCGGCACCAGCGGGACGATGAAGTCGGTGACGGCAAGCCAGCTTTTTCCGGTCTTGCGGGCGAACAGCCCCATTGCGACAAATACGCCGAGGAAGCCGCCGTGGAAGGCCATGCCGCCTTGCCAGACGGAAAAAATTTCGAGCGGATGGGCAAGGAAATAGGCCGGCTGGTAAAACAGCACGTAACCCAGCCTGCCGCCCAGCACCACGCCGATCACGCCATAGAACAGCAGGTCGTCCAGTTCCCTGACGGTCCAGCCCGGCTGCGGGCCGGTCTTGATGCGCTGCCGTCCGAGCAACAGAAACAGGGCGAAGGCCAGCAAGTACATCAGGCCATACCAGCGGATGGCGAGCGGGCCGAGGTGGAGTGCGATCGGGTCGAATTGCGGATGGATCAGCATGGGCTACGGCCACAAAAAGGCACAAAAGGCTCAAACTCGTAGGTCTTGCGCTTTTTGTGCCTTTTCGCGGCTATCCGGATTAAAATGTGCATTATACGTTAATCTTAAAAACGGCAATTGCTTAACCGCAGAGACGCGGAGGCGCAGAGAAACAAATGGGTTACAATAATTTTTCGCCTCTCCAAATGGGTGAGGCCGTGCAATGCTGTAACTCATAGTTTTTCCTCAGCGCCTCCGCGTCTCTGCGGTTCAACTGAGTTTTTAGGTTAATCTCTTGTTTTCCCCGCTCGCAAGGACCGACCATGCCCGCCTACCGTTCCAAGACCTCCACCCACGGCCGCAACATGGCCGGCGCGCGCGCCCTGTGGCGCGCCACCGGCATGACCGACGGCGACTTCGGCAAGCCGATCATCGCCATCGCCAATTCCTTTACCCAGTTCGTGCCGGGCCACGTCCACCTCAAGGACATGGGGCAACTGGTGGCGCGCGAGATCGAGAAGGCCGGCGGTGTGGCCAAGGAATTCAACACCATCGCCATCGACGACGGCATCGCCATGGGCCACGCCGGGATGCTCTACAGCCTGCCTTCGCGCGAGCTGATTGCCGACTCGGTCGAATACATGGTCAACGCCCACTGCGCCGATGCGCTGATCTGCATTTCCAACTGCGACAAAATCACCCCCGGGATGCTGATGGCGTCCCTGCGCCTCAACATCCCGACGATCTTCGTCTCCGGCGGGCCGATGGAAGCCGGCAAGGCGGTCATCCACGGCAAGGTGCTGCACCTCGACCTGGTGGACGCCATGGTGGCGGCGGTGGATCCCCAATACACCGACGCCGAAACCCTGACCATAGAGCGCTCCGCCTGCCCCACCTGCGGCTCCTGTTCCGGCATGTTCACCGCCAATTCGATGAACTGCCTGGTCGAGGCGCTCGGCCTCGGGCTGCCCGGCAACGGTTCGCTGCTGGCCACCCATGCCGACCGCAAGGAGCTGTTCCTTGAAGCCGGCCGGCTGATCGTGGCGCTGGCGAAGTCCTGGTATGAAAAGGACGACGCTTCCGTACTGCCGCGATCGATTGCCAGCTTCCAGGCCTTCGAGAATGCCGTCGCCCTGGATATCGCCATGGGCGGCTCCACCAACACCGTCCTGCACCTTCTGGCGGCGGCCCATGAAGCGGGGGTGGATTTCACCATGCAGGACATCGACCGCATGTCGCGCAAGGTGCCCCATCTATGCAAAGTGGCGCCCAGCACCCAGACCTATCATATGGAAGACGTGCATCGCGCCGGTGGGATCATGGCTATTCTGGGCGAACTCGACCGCGCCGGGCTGCTGCATCGCGACCTGCCGACCATCCACAGCCCGTCCATGGGGCGGGCGCTGGAGCAATGGGACGTAATGCGCACCCAGGACAAGAAGGTGAAAACCTTCTACCGCGCCGCGCCCGGCGGCGTGCCGAGCCAGACCGCCTTCAGCCAGGACCAGCGTTATCCTGATCTCGACGTCGACCGCATCGGCGGCTGCATCCGCGACCAGGCCCACGCCTATTCCCAGGACGGCGGCCTGGCCGTGCTGTATGGCAATATCGCCGTGGACGGCTGCATCGTCAAAACCGCCGGGGTGGATATGAGCATGTTCGAGGCAGAAGAACTGCGTTATACCACCAGTGTGCCCACCTCGCTGTTAAGGATTTTTTCCGGCCCGGCCCGGATTTTCGAGAGCCAGGACGATGCCGTGGCGGCCATCCTAGCCGACCAGGTCGTCGCCGGCGACGTGGTGGTGATTCGCTACGAGGGTCCCAAGGGCGGCCCGGGCATGCAGGAAATGCTCTACCCCACCAGCTACCTGAAGTCGAAGGGGCTGGGTAAATCCTGCGCCCTGCTCACCGATGGGCGCTTTTCCGGCGGCACCTCCGGCCTGTCTATCGGTCACGCCTCGCCTGAGGCGGCGGAAGGCGGGGCCATCGGCCTGATTGAGGAAGGCGATACCATCGAAATCGACATTCCCAATCGCAGCATCAACCTCAAGCTGGCCGACGCCGAACTGGCCAAGCGCCGCCAGGCAATGGAGGCCAGGGGCGCCAAGGCGTGGCAGCCGGAAAGCCGCAACCGTATTGTCTCGGCGGCGTTGCGGGCCTACGCGGCGATGACCACCAGCGCGGCGCAGGGCGCGGTGCGCGACGTGTCGCAGGTGGAACGGCGCTAGAGAATTTATGACGCATTCCGCCAAGCCTGAAAAAACCGACCACAAGCTCAGCTTGCGCGAGCTGCTCAAGGCCTTGGTCGTCGAAGGCCTGGTGACGAAGGCGGACGCGGAAAACCTGTTTCTGCCCGCACGCGGCGCGCGCTCCGAAGTTCACCCGCTGGTGCAGATCGCCGAGCAGAAATGGAAGTCGGCCAAGCCACCGCACAAGTTGCTTAACCTGGAGGTTTTGACCGAATGGCTGGCAGAATGGGTCAATCTGCCCTACTATCACATCGACCCGCTTAAGATTAACGTCACCGCCGTCACCAACGTCATGTCGGACGCCTACGCGGCGCGCTTCCGCATCCTGCCGGTAGAAGTCACCGCGCGCGAGGTGGTGGTGGCCACGGCCGAGCCGTTCCTGAACGAGTGGGAAAAGGAGCTGGCGCCGATCCTGCGCCTCGACATCAAACGCGTCGTCGCCAACCCGCTGGATATTCAACGCTACCTTGTCGAATTCTACAACCTGGCGCGTTCGGTCAAAAAAGCCTCGCAAACGCAAAGCTCAGCCTTTGGCGGCGGCCTTTCCAACTTCGAGCAACTGGTGGATCTGGGGCGTACCGGCAGCCTCGATGCCAACGACCAGCATGTCGTCCATATCGTCGACTGGCTGCTGCAATACGCCTTCGATCAGCGCGCCTCCGACATCCACCTCGAGCCGCGGCGCGACTACGGCGACGTGCGCTTCCGCATCGACGGCGTGATGCACCACGTTTACCAGATCCCGCTCGCGGTGATGGGCGCGGTGACCAGCCGCATCAAGGGTCTCGGGCGGATGGATATCGTCGAGAAGCGCCGCCCCCTGGATGGCCGCATCAAGACCCGCTCGCCGGACGGCGACGAAATCGAACTGCGCCTCTCCACCATGCCGACCGCCTTCGGCGAAAAGATGGTGATGCGTATTTTCAATCCCGACGTGATCGTGCAGAGCTTCAGGGAGATGGGCTTCTCCGATGAGGACGTGGTGCGCTGGACCCAGATGACCGGCCAGCCCAACGGCATCATCCTGGTTACCGGGCCGACCGGCTCGGGCAAGACCACCACGCTGTATTCCGCGCTGCGCCAGCTCGCCGTGCCGGAAGTGAACGTCTGCACCATCGAAGACCCGATCGAGATGATCTCGCCCCAGCTCAACCAGATGCAGGTGCAGCACAACATCGGGCTGGATTTCGCCAGCGGCGTGCGCACCCTGATGCGCCAGGACCCGGACATCATCATGGTGGGCGAGATCCGCGACCTGGAAACCGCGGAAATGGCCATTCAGGCGGCGCTGACCGGCCACCTGGTGCTGTCTACCCTGCACACCAACGACGCGCCCTCGGCCATTTCCCGCCTGCTCGACCTGGGTGTCCCGCCTTATCTGATCAACGCGACCCTGCTCGGGGTGATGGCGCAACGCCTGGTGCGCACCCTGTGCCCGCATTGCAAGGAGCGCGAAGCACTCGACTCCGAGGCCTGGGAGGCATTGGTCAAACCGTGGAAGGCAGCGCCGCCGGCGACGGCGAACGCGCCGAAGGGCTGCCTGGAATGCCGCATGACCGGCTACCTCGGCCGCATTGGTCTGTATGAGATGCTGATCATGTCGCCCGGCCTGCGCAAGCTGATCAAGCCGGCCTGCGATGTCGCCGCCCTGCGCGAGCAGGCCTACAAGGAGGGCATGAAGCCGCTCAGGATCAGCGGCGCGCTGAAGGTCGCGAGCGGGCTAACCACCATGGAAGAAGTCCTGAAAGTCGCCCCGCCGCCCTACGGCATGTAATTATCGACCAAAACAGTCGGCCTTTATGGCACCATGTCATGGCGCTCGATCCACTACGAGCCAAGCTCGTGTGGAGTCGTAGGCAAAGCTGAAAAAATTGGATAAGATGTCGAGTCACTTTTTTCTCATGTTAAACAAGGAGTATTAAATGAAAGCAGTTCTGGGATTTGCCGCAGCTGCGGCCTTGCTGGTGGCCGGACAAGCCGTTGCTGCGGATGAAACCGCGCTGGCGCAGAAGAGCGGTTGCATGGCCTGCCATCAGGTCGCCGTTAAAGTGGTCGGCCCGGCCTACAAGGACGTAGCCAAGAAATACGCCGGCGATGCCGCTGCGGTCGACAAACTGACCAAGAAAGTCATCGCCGGCGGCAAGGACGTGTGGGGTCCTGTGCCTATGCCTCCTAAGGGTGGCAATGCCGCTCTCAAGGACGAAGACATCAAGAAG
>CAMTYG010000075.1:0-10142 GCA_947085875.1 uncultured Sulfuricella sp. | reverse complement strand
AGCGAAAATTCGGCTGGGCGAGGACAGATTTTGCTGGTTTTGCAGGTCAATAGTCGTTCTATTGACCAAAAAAGCGGCGAAATATGGACCGGCCAGGCGGATTTGCAGCCGATTTCCTTTAAGTCCGACAGGCTGCTAGGGCTTGGCCGCATCTGCCCGCGGTGCGGCTTTCTTCTCCGCTTCAGGCTGTGCATGTGCCGCCGGTTTCGGCTCTTCCAGCACCTGGAAAAAAATCTCGTCGCGCTTGATCATGCCCAGTTCGCTGCGGGCGCGCTCCTCGATGGCGTCATAACCCTGCTTGAGGTCGCGCACTTCGGCATCGAGAGAGGCGTTGCGCGCCCGCAGTTTCTGGTTGATTTCCTTCTGTTGCGTGGCTGCGCGGTCGACCTCCCATACCCGCAGCCAACTGCCCTTCCCCAGCCACAGGGGGTATTGAAGCGCGGCAATCAGTGCGATGAAGATCAGGGTCAGCCAGCGCATCTCGCGGCAGTTCTTAACCTAACAGTTCTTAACTTATTTGGTAAAAAGCCTCTCGGCCCGCGTAGTTCGCCGCGTCGCCCAGTTCTTCCTCGATCCGCAGCAGTTGGTTGTACTTGGCGATGCGTTCGGAGCGGCTGAGCGAACCGGTTTTGATTTGCATGGCATTGGTGGCCACGGCGATGTCGGCGATGGTGGTGTCTTCGGTTTCGCCCGAGCGGTGCGAAATCACCGAGGTATAACCGGCTTGCTTGGCCATTTCGATGGCGGCGAAGGTTTCGGTCAGCGTCCCGATCTGGTTGACCTTGATCAGAATGGAATTGGCTACGCCTTTGCGGATGCCTTCGCGCAGGATTTTGGTGTTGGTCACGAACAGGTCGTCCCCCACCAGCTGGATCGATTTGCCCAAGCGGTCGGTCAGGAGTTTCCAGCCATCCCAGTCGAATTCGCTCATGCCGTCTTCGATGCTGAGGATCGGGTATTTGTCGGTCCAGGCGGCGAGGTAATCGACAAACTGGGCAGAGGTCAGTTCCAGGCTATCGGCCTTGAGAATGTATTTGCCGTCCTTGTAGAACTCGGAGCTGGCGCAATCCAGGCCGATCACCACATCGGAGCCCGGCAGATAGCCCGCCGCTTCAATGGCTTCCATGATCAGTTGCAGCGCTTCCTCGTTGGAGGAAAGCTGGGGGGCGAAGCCGCCCTCGTCGCCCACGGTCGTGGCCAGGCCGCGCTTGGCCAGGATGTCTTTCAGGGTGTGGAAGATTTCTGCGCCGCAGCGGATCGCTTCGCGGAAATTGGCGCTGCCCACCGGGATGATCATGAATTCCTGCATGTCCGAGCTGTTGCTGGCATGCGCGCCGCCGTTGATGATGTTCATCATCGGCACGGGCAAATTCTTGGGCCCTGCACCGCCCAGGTAGCGATAAAGCGGCAGGCCGGATTCCTCAGCGGCGGCCTTCGCCACGGCCATCGACACGGAGAGCAGCGCATTGGCGCCCAAGCGGCTTTTGTTGTCGGTGCCGTCCAGTTCGATCAGGGTGCGGTCGATAAAAGTCTGTTCTTCGGCGTCCAGGCCGATGATCGCTTCGCAGATTTCGGTGTTCACGTTTTCGACGGCCTTCAGCACGCCCTTGCCGAAATAGCGCTGCTTGTCGCCATCACGCAGTTCAACCGCTTCCTTGCTCCCGGTGGAAGCGCCGGAAGGCACAGCCGCCCGACCGATGATGCCGGACTCGAGCAGCACGTCGGTTTCTATGGTCGGGTTGCCGCGGGAATCCAGAATTTCTCGGGCGATTACGTCTACAATTGCACTCATTTCTTTTCCTTAATTATATCTCGTAACTTGTTTAATTTAAACAACTTCAAGCCTGATTTTGTGTCAGCATTCCTGTTCTGCGAATCCTTGTTTCTTTACCAGTTCATCCAGTTGCTTCAGTCATGTAGGTTGGGTTAGCGGCTTTATCGCGTAACCCAACAAACCCAAACATTCACCAAAAGTAGGCGCCTCTAGGCGAAATCAACATTTAGAAGGAAGATTGGGTTTGTCGCCTAGAGGCGCCTACTTCTGGTGGGTTACGGCGCAAAAAACCGCGCCTAACCCCAACCTACATGGCTTATTAAATTTACCCACACACTGACCGCCGCGAGTCAGTTTCAGCATTCCTGCTCGGCGAATCCTTGTTTTTTTACCAGCTCATCCAATTGTTTCAGGGTTTCCAGCAGTCCACGCATTTTGTCCAGAGGCCAGGCGTTGGCTCCGTCGGACAATGCCTGGTCGGGATTGGGGTGGGTTTCCATGAACAGGCCGGAAATTCCGCTGGCAACCGCTGCCCTGGCCAGTACCGGCACAAACTCGCGTTGCCCGCCGCTTTTGTCGCCCTGCCCGCCGGGGAGCTGCACCGAATGGGTCGCGTCGAACACGACCGGGCAACCGGTTTCGCGCATGACCATCAGGGAACGCATGTCGGAAACCAGGTTGTTGTAACCGAACGAGACGCCGCGCTCGCAAACCATGATGTTGTCCTGGCCGCTCGCTTCCCGGGCTTTTTCGACGACGTTCTTCATGTCCCAGGGGGCCAGGAACTGCCCCTTCTTGATGTTGACCGGCTTGCTCGCGCTTGCCGCCGCGTGGATGAAGTCGGTCTGGCGGCACAGGAAGGCGGGGGTTTGCAGCACGTCCACCACCGCCGCAACCGGCTCGATTTCCTCGATGGCATGCACGTCGGTCAGGACGGGCACTTTGATCTGGCGCTTTACCTCATCCAGAATGTTAAGACCAACATCCATCCCTTTACCGCGAAAGGATTTTGATGAGCTTCTATTGGCCTTGTCGTAGGAGGATTTATAGATGAAATTGATGCCCAGGCCAGCGCACATCTCCTTCAGCGCTCCGGCGGTATCCAGCGCCATCTGCCTGGATTCGATCACGCAGGGGCCGGCAATCAGGAACAAGGGCTGATCCAGACCGACTTCAAAACCGCACAGCTTCATTTTACTTCCTTCTGTGTGCCACTCAGGGCATTCAGGGCATGCTGCCTTACCGCCGCTTCCACGTAGGACTTGAACAGCGGATGGCCATCGCGCGGCGTGGAAGTGAATTCAGGATGGAACTGGCAGGCGACGAACCAGGGGTGGTCGGGCAGTTCGATCATTTCGCACAGATCTTCCCCGCCCACCGACCGGCCGCTGACTCGCATGCCTGCCTGCTCCAACCGGGGCAGCAAGCCGTTGTTGACCTCGTAGCGATGGCGATGCCGCTCGGTGATCCGGTCGGCGCCATAAATTTTTCGTGCCAGCGAATCGGGCTGGAGCTGGCATTCCTGGCCGCCCAGACGCATGGTTCCGCCCAGATCGGAATTGGCATCGCGCACTTCGATGCTGCCGTCGCGTGCGCGCCATTCGCTGATCAACGCAACCACCGGATACGGGGTGTCCGGCTCGAACTCGGTGCTGTGTGCGCCCGTCATGCCGGCCTTGTCACGGGCGTACTCGATCACCGCCAGCTGCATGCCGAGGCAAATGCCCAGGTAAGGCACGCGCTTCTCTCTGGCATAGCGGATCGCCGCAATCTTGCCTTCCACGCCGCGCTTGCCAAAGCCGCCTGGAACCAGGATGGCGTCCATGCCTTCCAGTGCCCCGGTGCCGCCGGTTTCCAGCGACTCGGAATCGATGTAATGAATCTTGATCTTGCTCAGGGTGTGAATGCCGGCGTGTATCAGCGATTCCGACAGGGACTTGTAGGACTCGGTCAGATCCACGTATTTGCCGACCAGGGCGATATTCACGCTGTGTTGCGGATGTTCCAGGGCAAAGACGAGTTTTTCCCACATCCCCAGGTTTGCCGGCGGTGGCGACAATTCAAGCTTCTTGCAGACGATCTCGTCCAGCCCCTGCTGATGGAGCAGGCCGGGAATTTTATAGATGCAGTCCACATCCACGGCGGAAATAACCGCCTTTTCTTCAACATTGGTAAACAGGGCAATCTTGCGCCGTTCTTCATCCGGTAGGTGCCTATCGGCACGGCACAGCAGCACGTCGGGCTGAATACCGATTTCGCGCAGTTCCTTCACCGAATGCTGGGTCGGCTTGGTCTTGATTTCCCCCGCCGAGGCGATGTAGGGCACCAGCGTGAGATGAACGTAGCAGGTGTTGTGGCGCCCCAGTTGCACGCCCATCTGACGGATGGCCTCGAGGAAGGGCAAAGACTCGATGTCGCCCACGGTGCCGCCGATTTCGATAATCGCGACTTCCGCGTCCCCTGCCCCGAGACGGACGAAATTCTTGATTTCGTCGGTGATATGAGGAATCACCTGCACCGTCCCGCCCAGATACTCGCCGCGACGCTCTTTCTTGATTACGCTTTCATAGATCTGGCCGGTGGTGAAATTGTTGATCTTCTTCATCTTCGCATGAGAGAAGCGCTCGTAGTGGCCAAGATCAAGATCGGTTTCGGCGCCATCCTCGGTAACGAATACCTCGCCGTGCTGAAACGGGCTCATGGTGCCCGGATCGACGTTGATATAGGGGTCAAGCTTGAGGAGGGTGACCTTGATGCCGCGGGTTTCGAGAATAGCGGCAAGAGAGGCGGCTGCAATACCTTTACCAAGAGAGGAGACAACCCCGCCTGTGATGAAAACGAATTTGGTCATTTTGGGAGCAGAATTGAGCACAAGACGGGGTCAAATTGTAGCGCATAACGGGCTTCACATAAAGCTAAACATGTTCCATAAAAGGATTTGCAAACGTCGGTCGGTGTGACATAATAAGAACAATTCTCATTAAACCAAGTCGAAAAATCATGGCTACCGTTAACCTGGAAACTCTCAAAGCCGGTGAAACCGCCACTATCGCCGCGGTGCATACCGATCGCGCGCTTTCCTATCGTCTTGCGGCGCTGGGCTTCCGCATCGGGAAACGTATCGAAGTCATCCGCCATGGCCGTTTTTCCGGCCCGCTGCACGTCCGCATCGGCGCTACCGACATCATGCTGCGCAAAAAAGAGGCGCAAAAAATAGAGGTTCAAACGGTCATAGCAAATCACCACCCCGAATA
This sequence comes from uncultured Sulfuricella sp., assembly GCA_947085875.1. Lineage (GTDB taxonomy): Bacteria > Pseudomonadota > Gammaproteobacteria > Burkholderiales > Sulfuricellaceae > Sulfuricella. The sequence continues at coordinate 5,114 of CAMTYG010000075.1, read as the reverse complement.
ATGAAACGCGTCGCCCTTGTGGGCATGCCGAACACCGGCAAATCCACCTTCTTCAACCGCGCCACCGGCGCTTCGGCCCGGGTCGGCAACTGGCCGGGCATTACTGTCGATCTGCTTGGCGCCAAGCTGCTGCTCGCCGGCGAGATGGTCGAACTGGTTGACCTGCCCGGCATCTACGACCTGCACGGCTTCTCCGACGACGAACAGGTAGTACGCCATTTCCTGGAGAACAACCCGGTCGATCTGGTCGTCATCATCCTCAACGCCACCCAGATCGAGCGCCAGCTCAGTCTTGCCCTGCAGATCAAGCAGCTGTGCCTGCCTGCCGTGCTGCTGCTGAACATGGCCGACGAAGCCAAAAAATTCGGCATCACCATCGATGCCGAAAAAATGTCGAACTCACTGGAGATGCCCGTTGTCATGCTCAGCGCCAAATATGGCAACGGCTATCAGGACGCGCGTCAGATCATTACCCAGGCCATTCAGCACAGCACGCCGGTCCCACCCGAGAAGCTGAAAATCCTGCTGGCGGCCGACGACCAGATTGAAACCGATATGGAGGCCGTGCTCAAACAAGCTGTCCAGGTGCCGGTACAGTTGTCGGACAACCTGACCACCCAGCTCGACCGCCTCATGCTCCACCCCTGGCTCGGGCTGCCGCTGTTCTTCCTGATCATGTATTTGCTGTTCCAGTCCATCTTCCTGCTCGGCAAACCCTTGCAGGATGGCGTCGCGTGGCTGCTGGAGGCTTTCAAGCAGGGTGCGCTGGAGCCTCTGCTGGCAGGCCTGCCGGCGGCGCTGCACGGCCTGCTGATCGAGGGCATCTACAACGGCGTGGGCACCGTTGCCACTTTCGTGCCCATCATTGTTCTGTTCTTCCTGTTCATGGCGCTGGTGGAGGATAGCGGCTACCTGTCGCGCGCCGCGTTCCTGATGGACGCGCTGATGGCCAAGCTGGGGCTGGACGGGCGCAGCTTCGTCATGATGCTGCTCGGCTTCGGCTGCAACGTTCCCGCGCTGATGGGCACCCGCGTAATGCGCTCGCGCAGCCTGCGCCTGCTGACCATGCTGGTGATTCCTTTTTCGCTGTGTTCGGCGCGGCTACAGGTCTTCGTCTTCATCACTGCGGCGATATTTTCGCCCCAAGCCGCACCGCTGGTGCTTTTCAGCCTGTACCTGTTCAGCTTTGCCGCCGCCTTCATCACCGCGCTGCTGTTCAAAAGCCGCTTCCAAAACAACGAGCCGTTTATTCTCGAATTGCCGCCCTACCGCTTCCCCACCCTGCGCCAGATGGTTCTGCGCGGCTGGCACGAAGTCCGCCATTTCCTCAACCGCGCCAGCAAGTTCATCATCGCCGGCGTGGTGCTGGTATGGCTGCTGACGCATTTTCCCCAGAACGTGGCACCGGGCAGCATCGATACCTGGGCCGGCATGATCGGCCATTTCATGGAACCGGTGCTCGCACCCATCGGCATCGACCAGCACCTCGCCATCGCCCTGATATTCGGATTTGTCGCTAAGGAAATCGTGGTCGGATCGCTGGCGGTGATCTACGGCCTCGAAGGATCGGCCCTGACCGGCATGATGGCGCAGCAGCTGGATTGGGTGCAGGCTTACAGCTTCATGCTGTTCACCCTGATATACACGCCCTGCCTGTCCACCATCGCCACGATCCGCAGCGAATCGAAGAGCATCCCCTACACCGCGTTCGCCGTTGTCTTTCCCCTCGGGCTGGCATGGCTGTTGAGCTTTGTCTTTTACCAGACGGCACGGGTTTTGGGGTATTAACCCGCGAAGGTGTAGGGCGTCAATAAGCGAAGCGCATTGCGCCGTATGTCAATCTTCGTATTCGAGCACATCTTCATCGCCTCCCGCCCAATCCGCCGGATAAACGCCCCGCTCCACCAGCCGATGAAACGTCGAATACGGCCAATCGCCCACACGCCTAACCAAGCCATGTTTGAGCGGATTGATGTGAACGTAATCCGTGTGAGCACAAAAATCCGCCTCGTCGCGAATCAAATGTTCCCAATAACGACGTTGCCATATGCCCCGCTCACCGCGTGCCACGCGAATCCGGGAGCGGCGTTCGGTTTTTGGCAACGCCTTGGAAAATCCTATTTTGATCAAGCGCCATCGGGTTGCGAAGTCGGCATCATCGGCGGGGAGTTCGATGACGCAATGCAGGTGATCGGGTAATACCACCCAACCATGGATGATGAAGGGATGGCGTTGCCGCACCGATCTCACAACCTCACGCAGCAAGTCCACATGCCGGATCAGCAGGTCGTTACCTTGCCGTTGCAGTAGATTGACAGTGAAGAAGTAAGTGCCGCCCGGATGCCAGGCGCGACGGTAATCAGGCATGGCGACAGTATCGAGGGGATTTTCATGCGGCGCAATGCGCTTCGCTTATTGACGCCCTACGCCTTACGCGGGTTGGCTGCCCGAAGCGCGCGGAGCGCTGCTCGCCCTGGCTGCGCTGTGGAGCCTGTGGCTCGGCGGGCGCATGCTGTTCGTCCTGCCCGGCGCGTCCCGCGCGGCAAGACTGACGGCGCTGGCCTGCCTCGCCGTGGCCATCGGAGGTGTCGTGCTGCCGTGGATCTACCTGTTTTATGTATGGTAGGCGGTTGCGCACCTCGACAATACCGGCACCATCGCCAAAAGTTAGTGCCGACAAACCCATAGAACCTGCTCCAGTGGGAGTACGTCACCAAAAAAACGGGGGCATTATGCCCCCGAGAAATGTTGATGCAGGTTTATTTGCTAAAAGGTTGCGGACGTGGCGTTTTGTCGGATGACGGCGGCAGGATCGGCATCTTGAACGCCGGCTGATCACCGGTCAGCGTCTTCAGGAAGGCGACGATCTTGGCATTTTCGTCATCGGTGAATTTCTTGCCTAATTGAATTCGGCTCATGGTTTCAACCGCCTGCTTGAGGGTGTCCGCCTCGCCATCATGGAAGTAGGGATAGGTCAATTCCACGTTGCGCAGGGTCGGCACCTTGAAGTTGAAACGGTCGGCATCCTTGCCTGTCACTGCCGAACGGCCTTCCGCCTTACTGGCAGTCTTATAGGATTCGACTACGCCCATCTTCTGGTATGAATTGCCGCCCACGGCCGGGCCATTGTGACAAGCCACACAGCCGCTCTCCTTGAACAGCTTGTAGCCGGCGGTCTCGGCGGCGTTCAGAGCTTTCTTGTCGCCCTTCAGCCACTTATCAAAACGGGAGTTTGGTGTCACCAGCGTTTCCTCGAAGGCGGCAATGGCCTTGGTCACCTCGTCGATGCTCACTTTATCGACGCCAAAGACCGCCTTGAACTCGGCGACGTAGGCAGGGATCGATTGCAACACGCCAACAGCGAGTTCATGGGTGAAACCCATCTCTCCCGGATTGGCGATGGGGCCACCCGCCTGTGCTTTGAGGTCTGCGGCGCGGCCATCCCAGAATTGAGCTACATTCATGCTGGAGTTGAGCACCGTCGGCGCGTTGATCGGCCCTTGATTCCAGTTGTGGCCGATCGATGTTTTAAGGTTATCGGTGCCACCCATGGAGAGGTTATGGCAGGAATTACATGAAATGAAGCCAGACTTGGATAAACGGGGATCGAAAAAAAGCTTCTTGCCGAGTTCGGCCAGGGCCGGATTCTTGGTCTTGACCGCCGCAATGGGCTGAATCGGTTCCTTACTGTTTGCCGCATTCGCCATGCTGGCGCCAACAATGAATGCCGCCACAATGACGGTAAGAATCGAGATACGATGCTTTGACATAGTGCTTCTCCTTCTTCAGTGAAAAAACGCATTTAAATGAATCGAATGTTATTCGGATAGTGTTATCCCGTTTTGTATGATAATATTGCGTTTAAACATAAGTCAATGTTTTTGTTATTGTTTTTTTAAATACACTGTATAGTTTCCGACTATGCCTGGCGGTTTATAGCGAATTCGATGGAACGAACAGAACATGGGGTCTTTATGAAACTTTCCACTTTGCGTTATCTGGTCGCTTTCGCCGACGAGCGCTCCTTCAGTCGAGCGGCTGAACGATGCCACATCAGTCAGCCGACCTTGAGCATCGCCCTTCAAAACCTGGAACTTCAACTTGGAGTAACGCTGATCGAGCGAGCCAAGGGCCATGTCGCTCTTACCGATCTGGGGCAACAGGTGGTGGCGCAGGCGCGCCGGGCCCTGGATGAAACCCGGCGGGTGGAAATGGTAGCCCAGACAGGCAAGAATCCTCTAGTCGGGGAATTCCGGCTTGGAGTGATCCACACCATCGGCCCCTACCTGCTGCCGGAACTGATCGCATCCATGCGCCAGACGGCGCCGCAAATGACCCTCTTCATCGAGGAAAACATGACGGCGTTGCAGGCCGATTATCTGAAATACGGCACGGTGGACGCCGCCATCATCGCCTTGCCCTTCGATATTCCCGGTATCGAAACCCGCCCCCTCTACGACGAACCTTTCCTGGTCATCGTTCCACCGGGGCATCCCTGGGCCAAGCGCGAAATGATTGCCGCCGATGAAGTGCGGGGCGATGATGTGCTGGTTCTCAAGGCAGGCAACTGCTTCAGAGAACAGGTGCTCGATGCTTGCCCGGACATCAGCCACGCAGAGGGTTCCCTGCTTCAGGGCCATTCCATCGAAACCATCCGTTGCATGGTAGCGTCCGGTTACGGCATCTCCGTCCTGCCGGCGAGCGCCATGTCCGGCCCCTATCGCTCGGACATGGTCTGCGCCATCCCCTTCGAACCGCCCGAACCTGCCCGCCGCGTGGCGCTGGCCTGGCGGCGCGGCTTCACCCGCCCCGCAGCAATTGAAGCGATTGTCGCTGCCGTAAAAGGCATGAACAACCCGATCTACCGCATGATCGAAACCCGACCAGGCAAGGGTGAATAAGGGCCACCTTGAAGCCATGGCTTTTTTGCTATCGCAGTGTTTTATAAAAAAATATCCCACAACGCCATTTAGCCTGAATGTTGCATAAACTTCCTGATACAGCAATTTCATCGCCTCGTTGGGATTTTTTCGATTTTCGGGCGACAGCCCCCCAACCCCCACTGGCGGGGTGAAGCGTGGAATTGTTATTGACAAGGGTGGGTGGCGTCGTCT